>NZ_JBFTNV010000014.1:0-155144 GCF_056397645.1 Rhizobium sp. 05L429
CCGCATCATCGGCCCCGCATCATCGGCCGCCTTTTTCATAGCTGGCTATGGCAACCCAATTAATAATTATTCAAATCAATTCATGTAACCGTTTCGTTCGGGGACACAATTTCCATTTTAAAGGTTTGCCATGGCGTTTCTAGGTATTTCGGGGATGCAATATTCCGGAGAAATGTTTGCCGGCGCGCGCATTATCCTCGCTGAAGATTCCAATGTCTTCACGTCGATGATCGGAAAGCGCCTGAAGGAGCTCTTCGATATCGATGTCGAGATCTGCCGCAGCTTCGAAGAGTTGCAGCTTTCCTACGACAAATCTTCTGATCCGATTACGCTCGCGATCTCCAACATCAACCTGCCGGGCGCCGAAAACGGCGAGGCGCTGGAATATCTGGTCGATCTGTCGATCCCGACGATCGTCTTTACCGGCACGTTCCAGGAAGGCATGCGCGACAAGCTGCTCGCCAAGGATATCGTCGACTACATCCTCAAGGACAATATCTTTGCCGTCGACCTGCTGGCGGAATCGATCTGCCGCTTCCTGACGAACCACCGTCATCACGTGCTGATCGTCGACGACAGCGCCACGGCCCGGGCGCTGCTTTCCAGCCGCCTGAAGCGCTATAATTTCCGCGTCAGCACCGCCGAGAGCGGCGCCAAGGCGTTGGAGATCCTCAAGGCCAACCGCGATATCGGCCTTATGGTCACCGACTACAACATGCCCGATATCGATGGCTTCGAGCTGACGCGCCGCATCCGCGCCTCGATCGGCTCGCATGAGCTGCGCATCATCGGCGTTTCCTCCTCTTCCAACCGGCTGCTTTCGGCACGGTTCCTGAAGGCCGGCGGCAACGACTTCATGCTGCGTCCGTTCATCGACGAGGAGTTCTACTGCCGCGTCAACCAGAACCTGGATACGCTCCTGCAGATCCAGTCGATGCGCAAGGAGCGGGCGGTTGCCTGACCCTGCCGCAAAGATCGAGTACGGGCAAACGCCCCTACGTGATCGGTCTACACCGGAAAGATATGACGGAGGCTCACATTTCTGCAATCGCAGGTGTAGCTTCCGTCGTTTTCCCCTTCACGGGAGGGGAGGCCTCGGTTATCGTCCCGCACGCTGCAAGAGGGGGCGAGTCGACCCCCATGGGCGTGCGGAGGGATAGGTAGCTGTGACATTCCAGGGGGATTTTCAGCGGGAGAATGCAGGTCCTCGGTTTGGAGGAATTCGCATACTTCTGGTTGAGGATTCCCGGATGTTTTCCGCTGTGCTCTGCCATCGGTTCCAGACCGAGCTCAACCTCAGTGTTGTCTGCTGTTCCTCGCTGAAGGCGCTGCGCGAAGAGCTCTCGCAGGACGGCCAAGGCTACAGCGTAGCCGTCGTCGACCTGAACCTGCCTGACGCACCCTATGGCGAGGCGCTCGACTGCACGATCGAGCACGATATTCCGGCCATCGTCTTTACCGCGACCTTCGATCTCAATACCCGCGCCCGCATCCTCGAGCGGAATGTCATTGACTATGTGCTGAAGGACAACGAATTCGCGCTCGACAATCTGGTCGCGACGGTGCGCCGGGCGATCATGAACCGCAAGACGCGGGTGCTTGTCGTCGACGACGTTTCATCGGCACGCCAGGTGCTGGTCGATCTCCTGAAAGCCCAGCAATATATGGTCGTCGAAGCCAGTTCCGGGCTCGAGGCGATTGCGGCACTCGAGGCCTACAGCGATATCGAGCTCGTCGTCACCGATCATCATATGCCCGATATGAGCGGCTATGAGCTGACGCGGCGCATCCGCCACCGGTTCGGCTCTGACAAGCTGCGCGTCATCGGCGTTTCCTCCTCGAACGACCGCATGCTGTCGGCAAGTTTCCTGAAGGCCGGGGCCAGCGACTTCGTCTACCGGCCGTTCGTCGCCGAAGAGCTGCAGTGCCGCATTGCCAACAATGTCGAGACGCTGACGCAGATGAAGCAACTGCGCGCGGCGGCGGCCTGCGATTATCTGACCGGGCTTTATAACCGGCGCTATTTCTACGATAACGGCCCGAAGCTGGTGAACGAGTGCCTGCGGCTGAAAATGTCGAGCGCGGTCGCCATTCTCGACATCGACCACTTCAAGCGGCTGAACGACACTTATGGCCATGAGATCGGCGACAAGGTGCTGAAGGCTGTCGCAGACAGACTGCGGACGATCTTCGAAGGCAGCGACAATCTTCTCTCGCGCCTCGGCGGCGAGGAATTCGCCATTCTCTTCCCGCTGATGGATTCGCTGGCGGCCACCAAGCTCTGCGATGAGATCCGCTCGGATATTTCCCGCCTCAGAGTGACGGCCGACGATGAGGAGCTGGCGGTGACGGTGTCGATCGGCGTCGCCGAGATCACCGGTTACGAGACCTTCGAGAACTATCTGAACGCGGCAGACCAGTTCCTTTACATGGCCAAGCACAAGGGCCGGAATTTGGTCTATTCCGATGCCAAGATGACGGAAGAGGCGGCGCAGTAGGGGGCGCTTGCAGTTCTCTTCGTCGTCATCCCCGGGCTCGTCCCGAGCATGACGGGAGAAGCGGGCCGGCTTGTCAAAACGATAAAGGCGGCCCAGTCGGCCGCCTATCTCGTTTCTCTCAAGCCGCAACTGCCTGCTGGCGGGCTGTCGCCATGGTCATCTTGCGATCGGCGCGCTCCTGCTGCGGTGAGCGCTGGTAGAGTTCGCGATAACACTTGGAGAAGTGCGAGGCGGAGACGAAACCGCAGGCGACGGCGACTTCGACGACCGGCATGGAGGACTGCACCAGCAGGTGGCGGGCGCGGTCGAGGCGGATCTCCAGATAGTAGCGGGCTGGGGAGCGGCCCATTTCCTGGCGGAAGAGGCGTTCGATCTGGCGGCGTGACAGGCCGGCGCCTTCGGCGATCTCCAGGAGCGACAGCGGTTCGGCGAGATTGCCTTMCATCAGCTCGATGATCGACAGCACCTTGGCGTTCTGGACACCGAGGCGGGCGCGCAGCGGCAGGCGCTGGCGGTCATGCGGGTTGCGCACGCGATCGGTCAGGTGCTGCTCACAGATACGGTTGACGAGGCTTTCGCCGAAATCCTCGCCGACGAGGTTCAGCATCATGTCCAGCGATGCCGTGCCGCCGGCGCAGGTGTAGAGATTGTTGTCGATCTCGTAGAGGTCGGCATAGACCTCGACCTGCGGGAAGGCTTCGGAGAAGCCCGGCAGGTTTTCCCAGTGGATCGCGCAGCGCTTGCCGTTCAGGAGACCTGCCTGGGCAAGCACATGCGCGCCCGTACAGAGCGAACCGACGGCGACGCCTCGATTGTAGGATTCGCGCAGCCAGGCATTGACGGATTTATGGTTGAAAGTCTCGACATCGATGCCGGAACAGACGAGCACCATGCCCGGCCGGTTTTCGCCGCCGAGATGGCGGCGCTCTTCGGCGAGCGATGAATTGGCCTCCACGCCGATGCCGCAGGAGGAATAGACCTTTTCGCCGTCGACGGAACTCAGGCGCCACGTATAGGCCTGATAGCCAAGCATGCGGTTTGCGATGCGCAGGGTATCCACGGCCGCTGCAAAGGGCAGCATGGTGAATTGCGGGACCATGAAGAAGACTACGGAACGTTTCTTGAGCTGCATCTTGTTCATTGGAAAATCCATGCTCGAGGGCGACTGCATATTGGTCGCGTGGAATGCGTCGTTCCGATGTTCCAAAAGCGACACTGGCATGGATAAATGCGGCTAGGAAGAGCAAATCTGCGACATCAGCAGTGATTTGCGGCGCGAGCAGAGAAAATGGCCTCGATGCTGCGTTGTGGTCTTGTGAAATTCACTGGAGAGTAGGTGGGCGGCGGAGATGAAAAAGGCGGTGCTGCGTTGGGACAGACACCGCCTTCAGCTTGGGAGGTATGTCGTATTCATTACATGGTGCATTCATGAGCCCTGTCTTTAGTGAGCTCTGTCTTTGCCGGTCTCGTCGGCGCTCGGCCAGCCGATATCCTTGCGGATGTCGAGGGGCATGGATTCGATCTGGCGTTCCGTCTGCCACCGGCGCCATGCGCGCACGAGCTTGTCGGCATAGAAACCGAACGAAGAATGTCTGCTGTAGGATGAAAGGTCCTTGCCGCCATCCCTGTAAGTCAACGAGGTCATTGCCGTTTCCTTTCCTTGCTGGATCCGGGATTCCCGTGTCCTTGAAGTGAAATATGCGCTTGCGGGACTCATCATTCAAACGAATAGATTTTATGAGTACCATAAGCGATTTTGAACTATCACCGCTCCTCGTCGAGAGCGGGCAGGGCGCATATATCGGCCGCGATGTGCGATGGATATTGCTTCATTTCCTGCCTGATCTTTTCACGTGCAGCCACCCGAAACAGGCGCGCACGGAATGCGAAGAAAGCCTGGAGGATGTTGAAGCCTGCTATTTGCGACATGATCGGCCTCCTTTTTCTTCAGCCTCATCGTCACAACTAAAATATAGGTACTGAGGCTGGTTCAAACAAATGAAATGAACTGGCTCTTAGGTTCAGAGAAATTGAAAGATGGTAGGGCCGTGCCCATGGCTGTGAAGGACTGCATTCGGCAGCTCTTCAAGCCTGATGGCGACATGCAAAGGGGGTAAGCGGATGTGCAGGCGACCTATGTGCAGGCCGTCAGATGACCATCTGTTCACCAAGCTCCACCACGCGGTTGCTGGGAAGCTGGAAATAATCTGAGGGATCTATGGCGAAGCCCGCCATGGCGATGAAGAGCCGGTCCTGCCAGGCCGGAAGACCGGTATTCGGATCCCCGACGAGCTTGCGCCTGCCGACATAGAACGAGGTCGACATGATCTCGAAATCAAAGCCCGCCTTGCGGCAGAGCGGCAGGGCCTTGGAAACGTCCTGGTCCTCCATGAAGCCGAACAGGAGCTGGATCTTGATGAAGCGCTCCGACAGCTTTTCGATCGTCACCCGATCCGTTTCCGACACATAGGGCCGCGGCGCGGTCTTCACGTTGAGGATGACGTTGCGCGCGTGCAGGACGCGATTGTGCTTCAGATTGTGCAGGAGCACGCCGGGCGTCATGTCGGGAAGGCTGGTCAGGAAGATCGCCGTGCCGGGGACCTGAGCGGGAGCGTGATCCGATTTTCGTTCGATCGACGCAAGAAATTGCATCAGGGGTATGTCGTTGCTTGCGGACTTCTGGCGCACTAGCTTGGTTCCCTTCCTCCAGGTCCACATCATCACCATGAGCGCGCCGGCGATCAGCACGGGAACGTAGCCGCCGTCGTGGATCTTCAGGAGGTTCGCGCCGAGAAAGATGCTTTCAAGCAGGAGGAGCGGCAGGAGTGCGGCGAGCGCCGTGAGCACGTTCCATCCCCAGACGACGCGGAGAAACTGGAAGGACAGGATCGTGGTGACGACCATCGCACCCGTGACCGAAATTCCGTAGGCCGTGGCAAGGGCCTCTGACGAACCGAAGGCGAAGATCAGGGCAAGCACGCCAAGCAGCAGCGCCATATTGACCGCCGGTACATAGATCTGGCCGGTATTGGAGGCGGAGGTGAAGCAGATCTCCAGCCGCGGCAGGAAACCGAGATGGATTGCCTGACGGGCTAGCGAGAACGCCCCGGTGATGACGGCCTGGCTGGCGATGATCGTGGCAGCCGTGGCAAGGATGACCACGGGAAGGATCGCCCATTCCGGAAACATCAGGAAGAACGGATCAGACGCGGCCTGCGGGTTGGCGAGCACAAGCGCGCCCTGGCCGAGATAGTTGAGGAGCAGCGAGGGGAAGACCACAGCGAACCAAGCGACCTGGATCGGCTTCCTGCCGAAATGCCCTAGATCGGCATAGAGCGCCTCCGCGCCTGTTACGGTCAGGAAGACGGCGCCGAGGACCACGAGGCCGATGAGGCCCGCATGGGTGATGAAATCGAAGGCGTAGAGGGGATTGAGTGCTGCGAAGATCGCGGGGTCGTCGGCGATGTGGGCAAGCCCGGCAAGGCCCATCACGAGGAACCACAGGAGCGTTATCGGGCCGAAGAGTTTTGACACGGAGGCCGTGCCGACCGACTGCACCAGGAACAGGAGCAGCATGATCGCGACGGCGATCGGCAGGATGTATGGCGTGAAGACCGGAGTGACGAGCTTCAACCCTTCGAGCGCCGACAGCACGGAGAGCGCAGGCGTGATCATCGCGTCGCCGATGAAAAGCGCGGCACCGATGATCCCTGCGAAGAAAAAGACGGTGGCGTGCCGGCTGGTTTTCTTCATGAGGAGGGCCAGCAGGGAAAGGGTCCCGCCTTCGCCCTCATTGTCCGCCCTCAGCAGAAACAGCACGTATTTGAACGTGACGATGATCGTCAGCGTCCAGATCATCAGCGAGATCAGGCCGATAACTTCCTGTGGGGTGACGCCGTCATGGGCGAAGGGCCGTAGCGCTTCGCGGAAGGCATAGAGCGGGCTCGTTCCGATATCTCCATAGACCACTCCAACCGCCCCGAGCAGGAGGGCCGCAAACTTTTGTTGGCCTGCATGAGACCGGTCTGCGTCGTGGGCGGTGGCTGACATGGAGATCCTTTGATTGTTGTCCGGCCTTGATCGTCGTTCGGAATGAAGGATATGGGGCGCAAGGCTGAGAATGGCACGTCGAGTCGCGGTGAGCGGCCGTCAGACCGCTCGCATTGCGGCCCTGATCGTGGCGATCATGTTTCCGCCCGCGCATCGTTCTTCGCCAGCGCGCTGACGAGAAGCTTGTCGACGCGCCGCCCGTCGAGGTCGATCACCTCGAATTTCCAGTCGTTCTTGACGAAGGTCTCGCCAAGCTCGGGCAGGTGCTTCAGTTCTTCCAGGACGAGACCGGCGACGGTCTGATATTCGACGTCTGCGTCAACAGGGAAATTCATGAATTCCGAAAACTCGTCGATCGGCGTCCATCCGGAAACCAGGTAGGAGCCGTCGTCGCGTCGCTTGATCGCCGGTTCCTCGCCGGAGGCCGCGTCGCCGAAAACGCCCATGATGGATTCAAGGATGTCGCCTGACGTGATGACACCTTCGAAGTGGCCATATTCGTCAAAAACCAGAACCATATGCTGCGACGACTTCCTGATGGATTCGATCACCGAGGAGGCGGGAGCGAGATCCGAGATGATCGGAACATCCCGTACCAGCGTCATGATGTCKACCGTCCGGTTGGCTTCAAGGGCATCGTAATAGTCCTTGACGGCGAGAACGCCGAGAACCTCGTCGGAGCTGCCCTTGCGTGCCGGCAGTCGCGTTCGCGATGTCGACTGAATGGTCTTGCGAATCTCCTCGGCGGTATCTTCGATATCGACGAGCTCGACATCGCGCCGCGGCGTCATGAGCGCGCGCGCCGTTCTGTCGGCAAGACGCATGACGCCGGTGATCATGGCGGACTCGCCGATTTCGATCACGCCGGCGCTCTGGGCTTCCGCGAGAACCGTCTTGATCTCCTCATCGGTGACGCCATCGCTGTTCCTTCCCGACTGGCCGAGCAGGGCGAGAACGAGTTTGCCCGAGCCGTCGAGCAGCCAGACGAGCGGCAATGCGGCCTTCGACAGGTAGGTCATCGTCGGCGCGACCCTGGCGGCGACCGCTTCCGGCGCGCGAAGGGCCACCTGCTTGGGCACCAGCTCGCCGATGATGAGGGAGAGATAGGTGATCGCCACGACGACCGTACCGACGCCAAGCCCATCCGCCCAGGCATCGGGAAGCCCCTGCGCCAGAAGCCAGGTGGAGAATCGCGCGCCGAGCGTGGCGCCCGAGAAGGCACCTGACAGGACGCCGACGAGGGTGATGCCGATCTGAACCGTCGACAGGAAACGGCCGGGATCCTCGGCGAGGTGCAGGGCCAGTCGCGCTCCTCTGCTTCCCTGGTCTGCCATAACCCTGAGGCGTGCCGGGCGGGCGGAGACGATCGCGAGCTCCGACATGGCAAGGACGCCGTTGAGAATGGTGAGAAGGACGACGATGGCTATTTCGGTAAACAAACTTTGGCCTGTTTTGATGACAACGATCCGTCGAAACTATGCGATCTCGCTTCGCTTTGCGATAGTTGCCGTCGAAGATCGAGCTCTTCAGGCAAGATAATTGTGGCGGGACTTCCTACAGCCGGCGCAACCGGAGAACCGCACGACGGCATCTTCCGGAAACGGAGCTTCATGTAATCCGCTGCTTATAAACCGCCTCTTAAGGATCTATTGACCATAATGAAGGCTTAACGCCGCCGCGTATGCGGTGCCTGTGATGTTTTCGTGTCTCGCACCAAGGACGAAGCCTGTGTCCCTTCATCAAGCCATCGCCGCCATTCCAGCGACCGCGTCTGCGTGGTTTCTGTCTGTCGTCGCCTATCGCGTGGCGATCGTTGCGGCCTTCGTTTTTGCTGTCATTGCCGGATCGAGCGAGGCAGCGGCAGAGGACAGGGCGCTGAAGCTCTACTTCACGCATACGGGCGAGCGTGCGACGATCGTCTTCAAGCGCAACGGCAAGTTCGACCAGCGCGGCCTCAACCAGATCAACCGCTTCCTGCGCGACTGGCGGCGCAATGAACCGGCCAGGATGGATCCGCGGCTGCTCGATCTCGTCTGGGAGGTCTATCGCAAGAGCGGGGCGAAGGAGGCAATCCACGTCGTCTCGGCCTACCGCTCGCCTGCCACCAACAACATGCTGCGCAACCGCTCGCGCAATACCGGTGTCGCCAAGCGCAGCCAGCACATGCTCGGCAAGGCGATGGATTTCTATATTCCCGGCGTCAAGCTCACGACGCTGCGCGGGCTTGCCATGCAGATGCAAGTCGGCGGTGTGGGCTATTACCCGACATCGGGTTCCCCCTTCGTGCATCTCGATGTCGGCAATGTGCGCGCCTGGCCGCGCATGTCGCGCCAGGAGCTGGCGCGGCTTTTCCCCGACGGACGCACGATCCACCTGCCGGCGGACGGTCGGCCGCTTCCGGGCTATCAGGTGGCGCTTGCCGACCGCAAGAAGGGTATCCGCTCCGCGCCGATCGAGATTGCCGCAAGCGAGGATGAGGAGGACGATGCGCCTGTAACGCCAAAGCCAGCGGCACCGACCCTGCTGACCGCACGCGCACCAGCACCTGCGAAGGCACCTGATCCCGTCGTGACCGGAAGCCTTGTCACCGCCATGCTGCCGACGCCGCAGAAGCGGGCCGAGATCGGACTGGCGCCGCAGCTTGCCAAGCCCGAGGACAAGGCAGTTGCCGACCGGGCCTTTGCCGATCTTGCCTCGCTTACTGTTCCGCTGCCAGTGCTGCGGCCTGTTGAAATCGAGGCCGTGGAGAGCGAAACGCCCGCACCTGTACCCGCGGTTGCCGCTGCGCTGGCATCCGTCCAGCCGGCCCCGGCCGATTTCACGCGCTTCGTTGTCGGTCGCAAGCCCGCCAATACCTCAGATATCGCCGACCGGTTGACTCATCCCGCACCGACGGCTGAGCAGATCGCCGTGTTGCCGGTTTCCGCGTCGGAGCATGTCTCGGGTGGCGTCGGGGARATGTCCGCACGAGCGCTGATTGCCTGGGCAGTGCGGTCGCCAGAAGCGTCGGTCGGACTTACGGCGCCTGCTATGGTCGGCAATACCTATCCGAAGGCTGTCGGCGGGGGCAGGACGGTTGCTTCAGGTGCGGCGGGAAAGAGTTTCAAGACCAACCGTTTCGGTACTGAGGGCTAAAGTGTCATCGATCCGATCCCTTGGGGTCGGATTGACTTTCAATCAAATGCAATGATAATGCCTCATCATTCAGAAAAATTGAAAGATGTGAGGATGACAATCCCGTTTCGCCGTCCCATTCCGCTGCTCGACAATGATGTGCTGCGCACCTTCGTAGCCATTGCAGAGACCGGTAATTTTTCGACTGCCGCCGAAACCGTCTTCCGCACGCCGTCGGCCGTTTCCATGCAGATCAAGAAGCTCGAGGAACAGCTTGGTGTCACGCTGTTTCGCCGCGATGCGCGCTCGGTGACGCTGACGCAGCATGGCGAAATGCTGCTGTCCTATGCACGCAACATCCTGGCGCTCTCCAACGAGGCAGTATCGCGCTTCATCATGCCTGAGCTCAGCGGCGTGGTGCGGCTCGGCGCGCCCGAGGATATCGGCGAGCGGCTGCTGCCGCAGATACTGAAGAGTTTTGCACAGATCTATCCGGGTATCATGGTCGACGTGACGATCGACATGAGCATAGGCCTGAAGAAGCGGATGGAGGAGCAACGCCTCGATCTCGCTCTCATCAACTGCGCCACGCGGCCTTTCCCGACCAATGGTGAGGTCGTCTATCGCGAACGGCTCGTCTGGGCGGGCGCCAAGTGCGGTTCGGCGCATCGGCGCGATCCGCTGCCGATCTCGATCTGGGAAGACGGCTGCATCTGGCGGCAGGAAGCGATCTCCCAGCTGGAGCGCAACAAGCGGCCTTATCGCGTCGCCTATCTCAGCGCCCACACCATGGCGCAGCGCGCCGCCGTGGTCTCCGATCTCGCCATCGCGCCGCTGCCACTCTCCTATGTCAGCGAGGATATGGCAATCCTCGGCATCCAGGAAGGGCTGCCGGAATTGGGCTCTTTCGACATCCAGCTGCTCACCGCATCGCAGATGACGGGGCCGATCGAAACGGTCGCCGACAGCATCCGCGCATCCTTCGCCGAAAGGTCGAAAGCGGCGGCTGCCTGATTTCTTTTAGCCGGTGAACTTTTCGCTCACGAATGCGTTATCCCGCCCGGACGGCATTGGCCGTTCGGGGTTGATTTCACAAAAGGATTTCGCACATGACGACCACGGGTAAAATCGCAGCCGCCTTTATGGTCCTTCTTGCACTTTCTTCCTGCGCCAATACGATCCGCGGCGTCGGCAGGGATACGGCAAGTGCCGTCAACGCAACGCAGGATGCCGGCCGCAGTGTCGATCGCGCAGCGAAGAGATAAACAGGTTCAGATTTTCGAAGTCGGATAAGCTTTTTCCAGCCCGCCGGATCGGGTCAGCCCGGTCCGGAATGCGGCATAGGCAGGGTGCTGGCTGGAGCGTGCCGCTTCCATGAGCCTGATCTGCAGACGGTCGGGCCCAGCTTCACCGATCCACTTGCCGAGAGTTTCGAGCTTCAGCGAGTTGAGAAGGCGCGAGGCGGAGGCGACATCGAGATGCCGATACAGGCCAGCGAGCAGGTTATCGTCCTGCGCCGGGTTTTCCATCAGCAGCGACAGATAGGATTTATCGGTTTCCGAGAGCGCCGCGAGTTTTTCCGCGACGGTATCGCGATCGGGGAAGGGCACCGTGCCAGTCATGACGAATCGTCCAGTCCTTGTTGTCAGCAAGGTTATAGACTGGCCTTGACCTCCTCGGCTACATCGACCGGAATCCATCGGCTCCAGAGTTCCTCATAATTCTGCAGGAAATAGAGGGCCGCACTTTCGTTGTCCTCACCGTTTTCATCCTGCCATGCCAGCCCTGGCTGATGGTCTCGTTATCCCAGCTGCGTGCCTTCAGACAGGTCATGACGGGGCCGGCGCGGTCAGCGAATGACCGGGTCATCAGCGTGAAGGCCTGCGACACCGGATAGGCGTTCATCCTGGGATTGGCGCAGCCCCGAACCGAGGTGCAGGCATTCCATTCGGCCGGATCATGCGTCACGCTGAAATCCAGGAGCTTCATAATTAGCCGACAAATCTCTCCGCCGTTTCAGGTGCCAATCGCCCGGCGGAGATCACGGTTCTCCGGCCTCTCCTGTTTGCGGCGCCGTTCGTCTGGTTTCCGGTGGCTCGTCGCCGGCCATTTCTATCGATGGCTCATGGTAAGCAAAGCTACGGATCTGCTTCAAGAAATCATCCGTCTTTCGGGTTCCATCTGTAACTAAATTATTGAATCCGAAGGACTTATGGCTGCGCTCATGAATGTTCCACCTGGATTCGATCAGCGGGAATGCACGCTCACGGCCAGGGCTGAAGCGGTTCCGGATGAGAAAAATTCGGAAAAGTTCAAAAAAAGTCGAATTTTGCCTCTGGGCGGGCCTTCAATAACCATCCGGTAAGAATGTGCCGTTATCTGTTGATGCGTGGCGGGGACAACCGCTGCTTTTCCGGATCAGGTACTGCGTCCCGGGAAAAGCGAGCTTCATCGTGTAAGGGTGAAGACGCMAGCGTTTACGGCAAACCGCATTGGGCTTCATGGCTCGATCGCGGTTTTCGCATTTTCRGGCCTCGGTTGACCGTCCGCCCGCCGGCATTGTAGGCCTGCCTGGAAGCGTTCACGGATAGAGTTATGACCAGAGCCATCATGCTGCAGGGAACCGGCTCGGATGTCGGCAAGACGGTGCTGGTGGCGGGGCTTTGCCGGCTGGCGGCCAATCGCGGGCTGAAGGTGCGGCCGTTCAAGCCGCAAAACATKTCTAACAATGCGGCAGTTTCCGACGACGGCGGCGAGATCGGCCGGGCGCAATGGCTGCAATCGCTCGCAGCACGCACGCCATCCTCCGTGCATATGAACCCGGTGCTCTTGAAACCGCAGTCCGAGAATGGCAGCCAGATCATCGTGCAGGGCAGGGTGTTCGGGCAGGCGAAGGGGCGCGATTATCAGCGGCTGAAGCCGCAGCTTCTGGCCTCTGTGCTGGAGAGTTTCGGCAAGGTGTCCGAGGGTGCGGACCTCGTCATCGTCGAGGGTGCGGGTTCGCCGGCCGAAATCAATCTCAGGGCCGGCGATATTGCCAATATGGGCTTTGCGACGCGGGCGAATGTGCCTGTTGTCCTCGTCGGCGATATCGACCGCGGCGGGGTGATCGCCTCGCTCGTCGGCACCCATGCGATCCTCAGCGAGGAAGATCGCAGGATGATCTCGGGTTACATCATCAACAAGTTTCGCGGCGACGTTTCGCTGTTTGACGACGGTATCCGCTCTATCGAAGGTTTTACCGGTTGGCCGTGCTTCGGCGTCGTGCCCTGGCTGAAGGCGGCGGGGCGACTGCCGGCCGAGGATTCCGTCGTGCTGGAGCGGCTGGCGAAAGGGGCGGCGGGCGCGCTGAAGATTGCCGTGCCGGTGCTGCCGCGCATTGCCAATTTCGACGATCTCGATCCGCTTCGGGCCGAGCCCGATGTCGAGCTTGTCTTCGTGCGGGCAGGCGAGCGGCTGCCCGATGATGCGGGGCTCGTCATCCTTCCCGGTTCGAAATCGACGATATCGGATCTCGCCGATCTCCAGGCCCAGGGATGGGACCGCGACCTTGCCGCCCATGTCAGGCGCGGCGGCCGGGTGATCGGCATTTGCGGTGGCTATCAGATGCTCGGCCGCACTGTACGTGATCCGCTCGGCATCGAGGGAGCGACGACAGAAATCGAAGGGCTCGGCCTGCTCGATGTCGAGACGGAGATGGCGCCGGAGAAGACTGTGCGCAACAGCTCTGCCCATTCGGCGGAATATGACGTGCCGCTGTCAGGCTATCAGATTCATCTCGGCATCACGCGAGGGGAGGATTGTGCCCGCCCGGCGGCGATCGTGGAAGGATTGGCCGATGGTGCGGTTTCGGCCGACGGCCGGATCATGGGCACCTATCTGCATGGCCTCTTCGGCAGCGACGCCTACCGCACCCGGCTGCTTCAAAGCTTTGGCCTCTCAGGTGAAGGCGGTAATTATCGCGAGAGCGTCGACCGTGCGCTCGACGAGGTCGCAGGTGGCTTGGAGCAACATCTCCACCCGCACTGGCTTGCAGGGCTGCTCGGCTAGGTCGGATATGGCCTGCGTTCAGCGAAGACGCTCAGCTCTTGCCAAATTAGTTGACTGAGTCCATTAATTGTCGCTGCAACGCACCCAGTCGAGAGCGATAAAGATTATGAGCATACTGGATGGATTCTCGCTGGCGGGCCAGGTGGCGCTCGTGACCGGTGGCGGCCGCGGCCTGGGCTTCGAGATGGCACGCGCACTTGCCGAGGCCGGTGCGCACGTCATCGTCACCGGTCGCACGGCGGCGACGCTGGAAGATGCCGTAAGGATCATCCGYGCCGCTGGTGGCACGGCGCAGGCCGCCGCGTTCGACATCGCCGACCGAGAGGCCCAGCGCGGGCTGATGGCCGACATCGAAAAGACCCATGGCCGTCTCGATATCCTGATCAACAATGTCGGCGCCCGCGACAGGCGCCCGCTGGCCGAATTCGACGACGATGCCATCATCGAGCTGCTGCGCACCGATCTGGCCGCCGCGATAACGCTTTCGCGGGACGCAACCGTGCTGATGAAACGGCGCAATTACGGCCGCCTGATCGCGGTGACCTCGATCAGCGGCCATGTCGTAATGCCCGGCGACTGCGTCTATCCGGCGGCCAAGCAGGGCCTGACCGGCCTGATGCGCGCCATGGCGGTCGAATTCGGCCCGCATGGCATCACCAGCAACGCGATTGCGCCCGGCTGGTTCGCCACAGAGACGAATGCGGCGATGGCTGCAAACGAGGAATTGATGCCCTTCGTGCGCCAGCGCATCCCGGTCCAGCGCTGGGGCCGCCCAGACGAGATCGCCGGCGCGGCGCTGTTTCTTGCAAGCGGTGCCGCTTCCTTCGTCAACGGCCACGTGCTCACCGTCGACGGCGGCATGACGGTCAGGATGTGAGCGGAGATGCCTGCCTTCATTCCTGCGGCGTTTTTCATGGCTTCTCACCGGAGTGGGTGGAGGCCTGCTCGGGATGCGGTTCTTTCAGCGACGGCGGAGAGGTCCGGGCGAAGATATTGCCGAGATCGGTGAGGAAGGTCAGCAGCAGGTTGAATTCCGGCTCGCTGTAGGAGTCCAGGATCGCGGAGACCGGCTCGCTCTGCTCCTCGTAGAGCCGGGTGGCGCGTGCCGAGGCCTCGGGACAGGCAACCAGGACAAGGCGGCGTTTGTCGGTCTCGTCCCGTTGCCTGACGACAAAGCCGGTCGCCTCCAGCTTGTCGATCAGCCCGCTGACCGTCCCGATCTTCAATCCGACCTCGCGCGACAGGGCCGTCATCGACAGCGGTCCGAGTTTTTCCAACAGCCGGAAGCACTTGAATTCGGTGCTGGTCAAGCCCACCTGCTCGGCCACCTTCTGGTGGAACAGCCCGAGCCGGGCCGAAAACAGCTGGACCGTCGGAATGTAGCGCGCGAGGCGGTCAGTTGACTTTTTCGGCAAAACGTTTAGATCTCCGAACTAATTGTTTCGATATTCTAAGGAATCGTCAGCGTCATGTCGATACTCTCGCATGGCTGTTCGGCCCTTGTTACAGGCAGCGATCCATGAGCGCCTATTTCATTCTCGAAATCCATCCCGATATCAAAGATCAGGCGATCGATGATTATCTTGCATGCATATCGGCGGATATGACGTTCCATGGAGGCCGTGTCCGGTCTCCGGGCGGCAGGGTCCAACCGGTCCAGGGAAACCGGCAGATGAACAGGCTTCTGATCATCGAATTCCGCACCGCCTCCATTGCCCGGGAATGGTATGAGGAGGCGAGGCAGGCAAATGAAGGTGTCGCCAGGTATCGTTCTCTCTTCGCCTGCCCCGCGGTTATCGTTGCCGGGATGGATGGTTAGAAACATTGGCCTCGCAGCCATTGCCTGAGGTCGCAGCCCGGTTCGGCATTGCCGCCCATTCGCCCTATTTCCGACTATAGAATTGCACCGGCCCATGTGGAGGTTCCGAAATTAACGATCATATTCAGTGGCTTATAGACGAGGGAATCAGGAGCGAACATATCGGTGAGCTCATTGCCGGTTTGTGCGATCGGCTGATCGCGGATGGCTTTCCCATCTGGCGAGGCAGTATCGCGATGCCATCCATTCATCCCATGTATGCCGGCATCTCGGCCAATTTCGTGCGGGGCGGCGCGACCACCATCGAGAGGGCCGAATATGGCAGCGCGGCGCAGCTGAGCTTCGAGAAGACGCCGATCTATTATCTGTTGGGCCGAGGCGAAACGTTGGGGCGCTGGATCCTTGCCAAGGGGGAGGGTGTCGACGACTATCCGCAGCTTGCAGAATTCGCGCTTGGCGGCGGTACGGATCATCTGGTCAGCCTGCTGGAGTTTCCGAAGGAGGCCGCGTTGCGCGGGGTCAGCCTGTCCCTGACAAGCGACAGGCCGGGCGGATTTTCCAACGATCAGCTGACGATCATCGCAAAGCTTTTCCCGGCACTGGGGCTTGCCTGCTACCGCATCGCGGCATCGAGAACCGCCTCGGACATCCTTGCTGTCTATACAGGCGCTAAGACGAGTGCGCGCATCCTTGCGGGCGAGGTCCAGAGGGGAACGGGAGGCGCCATCAATGCCGCGATCCTGCTTGCTGACCTCAGAAACTTCACGGCGTTGACCGAAGTCTATCAACCCGGTGAGATCGCCGGGTTTCTGAACGAGCATTTCGAGCTGATCGGCCGCCATGTCGAGGAAAATTCCGGCGAGATCCTCAAGTTCATGGGCGACAGCGTATTGGCGATCTTTCCGACAGGCGGTGAAGACGGCGAGGATCCCGAGAAGGCCTGCATGGCTGCGCTCGCCTCGACCCGAAATGTTCTGGAGGCAAACGAGGCGCTCAATCGTCGGCGGATGCGCGAGGGCGGGCCTGATATCGGCGTCGACGTCGTCCTGCATCTCGGCGAGGTGTTTTACGGAAATGTCGGCGCTCGCGGCAGGCTTGATTTCACCGTGATCGGCAGGGCCGTCAACGAGGCCTCGCGGCTCGAGAAACTCTGCGGCGAACTCGGCCAGCCCCTTCTGATGTCGGAAAGCTTCGCGGCCGCCTGCGGTGTCGCCTGCGAACATCTGGGATCGTTCGAATTGCGCGGCGTTTCGAGGAGGGCGGACGTGTTCAAGCTCGCGGTACCTACTACGGCAGTGGCCTGAAATCGGAATCGATTTTCAGAAAGTTTGATGCGTAGCTCTAATGGCGGCGTGTTTCTGACTTCAGCGGCAAATGCCTCAGATCTCGCCTGAGACCTCACGACGGCGGCGGTCGAGTTCTTCGCTGTAGCGGCGCAGCGTGTGGCTTTCGCTGAGCTGGCCGATTACCTTGCGCTCGATGAGGTTGTTGACGACGGCAAGCGCTTCGCTTTCGGTCTTGTCGAAGATCGCAGCCGCCTGTTTGGCGTTCATCTGCGGCTGCAGGAAGTCGTTTTTATACCGGATAAAATCGGTCAGCTGCTGGGCTTCGTCCTGCGCGCTGGTGGGGTTGGCGTAGATTTCCGGTACCAGCACGAGGCCAGCATATTTGTCACCTTCTTCCACGAGGATGACGCGCTGCGTCGAGCCGATCGGGAAGGCCTGCTTGAATTCGTCCAGCGTTATTCCGGGTTTTGCCGTCTTCACGTCCGATCGCATCAGCTTGTCGACGGTCAGGTTGCGGATCCAGCCGACATCATGGGCACTGCGGATGCTTTCGCCGCGCAGATGAAAGCGCCATGTGGCGAAGGAATAGCCGAAGGTCGTGCGCACCACGAGCGAGGAGGTGATGACGGCGGCGAGCACCAAAGCGGTGATCGGAAAGTCGCCGGTGATCTCCAGCGCCAGGAAGGTCATGGTCAACGGCCCGCCGATGACGGCGACGGCCAGCGAACTCATGCCGACGACGGCATAGATAACCGGCGTCAGGCTTGCATCGGCGAAATAAGGAGCCGAGTAGGCGAAGAGCTTGCCAAGCAGCGCACCCATGAAAAGCGAGGCGAAGAACAGGCCGCCCCTGAAACCGGAGCCGATCGAGACGGCTGAGGCCACCGATTTCAGCAGAAACAGGCCGATGAGTGCCGGGATGGTGATCTCATGGGCGAGGTTCAGATGCAGCGCGCCGTGGCCGGCGGCCAGCACCTGCGGCGAGACCAGCGCCAGGAGGCCGACGACGATGCCGCCGAGCGCCGGGCGGAAGGGCAGTGCGATGGAGCTTTTGCGCGCCAGCTCCTCGACGAAGGATACGCCCTGCATGATGAGGATGCCGACGCCGGCGCAGACCGCGCCAAGCAGCAGCGCCGGAACGTAATCGGCCGGGGCGACCGCGCCGAAGCTGCCGACATCGATGATGAAATCGCTGCCGGAGAGCAGACGGGCGACCAGCGTAGCGACAAGAGCGGCGACGACGACAGGCGTCAGAGAGACGATCGTGTAGGTGCCGATGATGAGCTCGAAGGCATAGAAGGCGCCCGTCAGCGGCGCGTTGAAGGCGGCAGCGATAGCGCCCGCCGCACCGCAGCCGACGAGGACGCGCATGTCGGAGCGGCGCAACTGCAGCTTCAGCCCGAATTTCGAGGCGATGCCGGCGGCAAGCTGCGTATAGCCCGCTTCCAGCCCCACAGATGCGCCGAAACCATTGGAGACAAGATTCTGGATGGCGACGAGGATGCTGTCCGTCAGCGACAGGCGGCCGCCATGCAGCGCATTCGCCTCGATCGGGTCGACCATCGGCTTCTTGCGCCATCTGGCGAGAATGAAGATGAGCAGGCCGAGCAGCATGCCGCCGGCAACCGGGGCGGCCATCAGCAGGAACTTGTTGTCGATCTGCGAGGCGCTGAGCCTCGTCGTGCCGTCGATGCCGAAGATCAGCCTGTGCATCTCCTCCGAGACGTAGCTCATGGCGGTGACCGCAAGCCCCGAGGCGATACCGACGAGCGCGCCGGCAAAGACCATGCCCATTTCGCTATGTCGGACGAGCGCGCGCATGCGTCCCGGATCGAGGACTGTGCCAAGAGGGCCGAGGCGGCGGATATCCATTCGGGAGAGCATCATGGGGAAACTAGGCAGCAGGAGTGCAGGTCAAGGGCGGGGCCGCCATCCGCATGAGCGGCAATTGCGGCGAAATACCGGCCGGGCCGTAAAGTTTTTGTGACGTAAGCCTTTGATTAAAGACGATAATATCTGTAGTCTAAGTCGAGATGAGGGCTGTATGCACCCAGTGCGCCAATTGACATGGCGGGGGCGGGGGCCTAACCATGAATAGACATAATGGATGGTTCCGGATCGGCGTTACGCCTTCCGGATGAAAAGGGAATGTGACGGGGCGGACCCAAACCGGGCGCTTTCATCACAGCCGACCCCGCGACTGTAGAGCAGTCAGGGTCTTCCATCCGGCATTTCGACTGCTGCGTCGGCAGCCTGCGTGGTGCAGGCGGGCAAGGCGGGACAGGTGCCGGAAAAGCCACTGGAAATGCATCGTGATCAGCCGGGGCAGGACGCCTCCAATTCTACGAATCGTCCGCCTTTTCACGAGATGCAGCCGGGAAGGCGAGGCAGATCCGCTGGCACGATCAGGGGCGACCGTAAACGGTCGCCCCGGTCGCCGCCGACAACTGCGAGCCAGGAGACCTGCCATCCGTGCCGGGCATAATGCCCATTCTGGGTATTCACCCGCTGCCAGCACGGAGGTTGTCTTGGCTGAAGGATATGATTCAGCGCTGCCTCTGGTGGTGCGGTGGGGTTTCCCCTTCTCCCCCGCGGGGAGAAGGTGGCCCGAAGGGTCGGATGAGGGGGCCGCAGGGTACTCCTGTCATTTGACGCTTTGCTTGTGTTCGGCGCTTTCTGCGAGGGTCGTCCGAGCATGACCGCCACCTTCATCCTCGGCGGTGCCCGCTCCGGCAAATCCCGCTTTGCCGAAAACCTCGTGACAGCCAGCGGCCTCGACCGCCACTACATCGCCACCGGCCGCGCCTGGGACGACGAAATGCGGGCGCGCATCGACCAGCACAAGGCCGACCGCGGCCCTTCCTGGACCACGCATGAGGAGCCGCTGGATCTGACCGAACGCCTTGCCGCCATCGACGGCGAGGGCAGGGCTGTTCTCGTCGACTGCCTGACACTGTGGCTCACCAACCTGATGATGGACGAGCGCGATATCGCCGCCCAGTCCGCCGCCCTTGCCACCTGGCTTCCTACGGCAAAGGCGCGGCTCGTCATCGTTTCCAATGAAGTCGGTCTCGGTATCGTGCCCGAGAATCGCATGGCGCGGGAGTTCCGCGACCATGCCGGCCGGCTGCACCAAATGATCGCGGCAGAAGCCGCGGATGTCTATTTTATCGCGGCAGGACTGCCGCTGAAAATGAAGGGTTAGTTCCATGCAGCAGAAAATCCCCGCAACCGTAATCACCGGCTTCCTCGGCGCCGGCAAGACGACCATGATCCGCAACCTGCTCACCAATGCCGGCGGCAAGAAGATTGCGCTCATCATCAACGAGTTCGGCGATCTCGGCGTCGATGGTGATGTGCTGAAGGGCTGCGGGGCGGAGAACTGCACCGAGGACGATATCATTGAACTCACCAATGGCTGCATCTGCTGCACGGTGGCCGACGATTTCATTCCGACCATGACGAAGCTTCTGGAGCGCGAGCAGCGCCCTGATCATATCGTCATCGAAACCTCGGGTCTTGCTTTGCCGCAGCCGCTGGTAGCCGCTTTCAACTGGCCGGATATTCGCAGCGAAGTCACCGTTGACGGCGTCATCACCGTGGTCGATAGCGCGGCCGTCGCCGCCGGGCGGTTTGCCGATGACCATGATGCCGTCGATGCACGCCGCGTCGAGGATGAATCGCTCGATCATGAAAGCCCGATCGAGGAGCTCTTCGAGGATCAGCTGACCTGCGCCGACCTCATCGTGCTCAACAAGACCGATCTGATCGACGCTGACGGCCTTAGCCGTGTGAAAAGAGAAGTCGCCTCGCGCATCGCCCGCAAGCCTGTGATGATCGAAGCGAAAAATGGCGACGTGCCGGCAAGCGTGCTGCTCGGCCTCGGCATCGGCACGGAAGACGATATCGTCAACCGCAAGTCCCATCACGAGCTGGAGCATGAGGACGGTACGCCGCACGATCACGACGAATTCGACAGTTTCGTCGTCGAGCTCGGCGCTATCGCCGATACATCAGGTTTCGTCGAGAAGCTGAAGCGCATTATCGCCGAGCATGACGTGCTGCGCCTCAAGGGCTTCATCGATGTCTCCGGCAAGCCGATGCGCTTGCAGCTGCAGGCCGTGGGTGCCCGCATCGACCAGTATTTCGACCGCGCCTGGGCGCCGGGCGAAGCACGCAGCACGCGCCTCGTCGTCATCGGCCTGCACGAGATGGATCAGGACGCGGTGCGCAAGGCGATCGTGGCGCTGGTCTAAGGAGTTTCGATGCATCTGCTTCTGGCTCAACAGGGAACGATCAGCGACGGGGACGAGGCCATCGACCTCGGCCAGTCGCCGGGCGATATCCTGTTCCTCTCTGCCGCCGACACCGAGCTTGCGGCAATCGCCGCGGCTCATGGCGGCGGAGTGACGGGGCATTCGCTGAGGCTTGCGAGCCTGATGAGCCTGAAGCATCCGATGTCGGTCGATACCTATATCGAGCGCACGGCGCGGCATGCGAAGCTGATCATCGTGCGGGCGCTGGGTGGGGCGAGCTATTTCCATTATGCGCTGGAGGCGTTGCATGCGGTTGCCGCCCGCAACGGGGCGCTGATTGCGGTGCTGCCGGGGGATGCGCGGCCGGATGCGGGGCTGACGCCGTTTTCGAATGTGGCGCTCGATGATCTCAATGCGCTCTGGGGGTATCTGATCGAGGGTGGTGATGCCAATGCGCGAGGCTTTCTGGCCTATGCGGCGGCGATGCTGTCTGGGGCGGAGAAGCCGGCGCMGGCTGCGCCGCTGATGAAGGCGGGGATCTGGTGGCCGGGGCGGGGGCTTGTCGGGATTGAGGAGTGGAAGGCGGTAGCAGGTTCTGCCTTCTCCCCAGCGGGGAAAAGATGCCCGACAGGGCAGATGAGGGAGGCGAGCGACGGAGGAAGCGAGCAGCGGGAGTACGATGGCGAGGTTTGTGGGGTGGCCCCCTCATCCGACCCTTCGGGCCACCTTCTCCMCGATGGGGAGAAGGGACGGTCGGTGCCGACTGTCGCCATCGCATTCTACCGCGCCCTCGTTCAAAGCGGCGAAACCCGCCCTGTCGAAGCACTCATCGAAGCCTTGCAGGCACAGGGCCTGCGCCCGCTGCCGGTCTTCGCCTACAGCCTCAAGGATCCCATCTCCAAAGGCATACTTGAATCTATCTTCGCCGACCTCAAGCCCGATGTCGTCATCAACACGACCGGCTTTGCCGTCTCCGCACCCGGCGCCGATCGCCAGCCGACAGTGCTGGAGGCCAATGACGCCATCGTGCTGCAGGCGATCTTTTCCGCTTCGTCGCGGGAAGCCTGGGCCGCTTCCTCGCAAGGCTTGTCGGCGCGTGATCTCGGCATGAATGTCGCGCTGCCGGAAGTGGACGGCCGGGTGCTGTCGCGCGCCGTCTCTTTCAAATCGGCGGCGCGCTACGATGCTGCGGTCGAGGCCAATATCGTTTCCAGCGAGCCGGATGCCGGGCGCATGCGCTATGTCGCTGCGCTTGCGGCGAACTGGGCGCGGCTGCGGCAGATGCCTGTGGAGGGACGGCGGGTCGCGCTCGTCATGGCGAATTATCCGAACCGCGACGGACGGCTCGGCAATGGCGTCGGCCTGGATACGCCAGCCGGCACGATCGAAGTCATGCGGACGATGAAGAAGGCCGGTTATCCGGTCGCCGATATTCCTGATGATGGCGATGCGTTGATACGGCATCTGATGCAGGGGCCGACCAATTCCGGCTTCGATGGCAAGGTCGTGCGCGAAACGATTTCCCTGAGTCGATACAATGATTTCCTGGAATCTCTTCCCGCTCAGATTCAGGATGAAGTCAGCGCGCGCTGGGGTTTGCCGGAGAGCGATCCCTATGTCCGCGATGGCGCTTTCGCCCTGCCTTTTGCGCGGTTCGGCGACTTGCTGATCGGTATCCAGCCGGCGCGCGGCTATAATATCGATCCGAAGGAAAGCTATCACTCGCCCGATCTCGTGCCGCCGCACGGCTATCTCGCTTTCTACGCTTTCCTGCGCGAAGAATTCGGCGCGCAGGCCGTCATTCACATGGGCAAGCACGGCAATCTGGAATGGCTGCCGGGCAAGTCTCTGGCGCTGTCGGAGACCTGCTATCCCGAAGCGATCCTCGGGCCGCTGCCGCATCTCTATCCCTTCATCGTCAACGATCCCGGCGAGGGCACGCAGGCCAAGCGCCGCACGGCTGCCGTCATCATCGACCATCTGACGCCGCCGCTGACGCGGGCCGAAAGCTACGGGCCGCTGAAGGATCTGGAGGCGCTGGTCGATGAATATTACGAGGCGTCGGGCGGCGATCCCAGGCGCATCCGGCTGCTATCCCGCCAGATCCTCGAGCTTGTTGCGGATATCGGGCTTGATCGTGATGCGGGGATTGCCAAGGGTGAGAGCGAAGGCGAGGCGCTGAAGAAGCTCGATGCCTATCTCTGCGATCTCAAGGAAATGCAGATCCGTGACGGACTGCATGTGTTTGGATTGTCGCCCGAGGGGCGGCTGCTGACGGATCTCACCGTGGCGCTGGCGCGGGTGCCGCGTGGGCTGGGTGAGGGTGAGGATGCGAGTTTGCAGCGCGCGATTGCCGGGGATGCTGGGTTGAGTTTCCCGCTTCTCCCCAGCGGGGAGAAGATGTCCGTCAGGACAGATGAGGGGGTGAGCGACGGTAGGAGCGAGCGGCTGAGCATAGGCGAAGCCGACTCTGCGGCCCCCTCATCCGACCCTTCGGGCCACCTTCTCCCCGCTGGGGAGAAGGGGAGCCGCGCGCTTCAGCGTTCCTTCGATCCTCTCGATTGCGATATGGCAGCGCTTTGGACTGGTCCACGTCCACCAATCCTCGCCGATATTACCGACGCTCCCTGGCGCACAAACGGCGACACCGTCGAACGGATTGARATGCTTGCCGCCAAGTTCGTTTCCGGCGAAATGGAATGCCCAATTCTCTGGCCTCAAACCAGATGCGTACTCGACGAGATCGAGGCCCGCCTCAAACCATCCATCCTCGCCTGCGGCCCCGCCGAGATCGACGCCCTCCTGCGCGGCCTCGACGGCCGTTTCGTCCCACCCGGCCCGTCCGGAGCGCCGACACGCGGGCGGCCTGACGTCCTGCCGACGGGGCGGAATTTCTACTCCGTCGACAGCCGCGCGGTGCCGACGCCGGCAGCCTATGAGCTCGGCAAGAAATCCGCAGAATTGCTGATCCGCCGTTACGTACAGGATCACGGCGAATGGCCCGTCTCCTTCGGGCTGACGGCCTGGGGCACGTCGAACATGCGCACTGGTGGCGACGATATTGCCCAGGCGCTGGCCCTGATCGGCGTCAAGCCCGTGTGGGACATGGCCTCGCGGCGGGTCACCGGCTACGAGATCATTCCGCCCGCCATGTTGCGGCGGCCGCGGGTGGATGTGACGCTGCGTATATCGGGCTTTTTCCGCGATGCATTCCCGGAGCAGATCGCGCTCTTCGACAAGGCGATCCGAGCCGTCGGCGCGCTCGAGGAGGATGCCGCAGATAACCCGATTGCCGAGCGCATGCGCGGCGAGGCGGCGCGGCTGACCGCTGCCGGGCTCGATGAGAAGGCCGCGGCAAAGCGGGCCGGCTATCGCATCTTCGGCTCGAAGCCCGGCGCCTATGGTGCGGGCCTGCAGGCGCTGATCGACGAGAAGGGCTGGGAGCGGCGGGCCGATCTTGCCGAAGCCTACCTCGTCTGGGGCAGCTATGCCTATGGCGCGGGCGAGGAGGGGCAGGCCGAGCGCGGGGTGTTCGAGGAACGGCTGCGCTCCATTCAGGCCGTCGTCCAGAACCAGGACAATCGCGAGCATGACCTGCTCGACAGCGACGACTATTACCAGTTCGAAGGCGGCATGGCGGCGGCGGCGGAAGCGCTCGGCGGTGCGCGGCCGGCGATCTACCACAACGATCATTCGCGGCCGGAAAAGCCTGTTATCCGCTCCCTCGAAGAGGAGATCGGGCGGGTGGTGCGCGGTCGTGTCGTCAATCCGAAATGGATCGATGGCGTCATGCGCCACGGCTACAAGGGCGCTTTCGAGATTGCCGCCACGGTCGATTATCTCTTTGCCTTTGCGGCGACGACCGGTGCTGTCGGCAACCATCATTTCGAGGCGGTCTACCAGGCCTATGTCGCCGACCCCAATGTGCGCGATTTCATGGCCGAGAAGAACCCCGCCGCGCTTTCCGAAATGAAGGAGCGGCTCATGGAGGCGATCGAGCGCAAGCTCTGGACGCCGCGCAGCAACTCGGCGCAATTCAACCTCACTGAAATCAACGAAACCAAGAAAAGAGCAGGCAGCCAGCCATGAGTGATGAGCCAGTAGAAACAGCCGAAAAGGACGATGCCCGCCACGCCGAGAAGATGGCGAAGAAGAAGGCCGCCCGCGACAAGATCATGGCAAAGAAGACGGATGAGAAGGGCCTGATCATCGTCCACACCGGCAAGGGCAAGGGCAAATCGTCTTCTGCCTTCGGCATGATCTTCCGCCATATCGCCCACGGCAAGCCGTCTGCCGTCGTGCAGTTCATCAAGGGCGCGATGTGGACGGGYGAGCGCGATCTGATCGAGAAGCATTTCTCCGATATCTGCCAGTTTCACACGATGGGCGAGGGGTTTACCTGGGAAACGCAGGATAGGGCGCGGGATGTCGCGGCGGCGGGTGCTGCCTGGGAAAAGGCCAAGGAACTGATCCGTGACGAGCGCAATTCCATGGTGCTGCTCGACGAAATCAACATCGCGCTGCGCTACGACTATCTCGATATCAACGAGGTGGTCGAGTTCCTTAGGAACGAAAAGCCCCACATGACCCATGTCGTGCTGACTGGCCGCAACGCGAAGGACGAGCTGATCGAGATCGCCGATCTCGTCACCGAGATGGAGCTCGTCAAGCATCCCTTCCGCTCCGGCATCAAGGGGCAGCCGGGCGTGGAATTCTGATTCCTAATTAGCGAGATGGCCGCGCAGGATCGCGGCCGTTTCCTCGTCGGCCGGAAAGAGCGTTTCTATCGCGAGTTCCGACAGGGTGATATCGACAGGCGTTCCGAAGACGGTTGTCGTCGAGATGAACGAGAGCAGGCCGGCCTTTGTTGAAAGCTGCAGGGGAACGGCAATGCCGGCAAGATCGGTGTGAGTCCCGCTCGCATCTTTGGGCGCCGGATAGGACAGCAGCTCCTTAAACAGCTTTTCCAGCACCGGGTCGCCCGAGACCGATATCTGCTGCCGCAGCCGGTCGAGGAGATGGGCGCGCCATTCCGAGAGATTGGCGATACCAGGTGCGAGCCCCTGCGGATGCAGGCTGAGACGCAAAACGTTGACCGGCGTTTCCAGCAAAGATGGATCGGCAACGGCTTCGAGCAACGGTGCAATGGCGGCGTTGGCGGCCACCAGTGTCCAGTGGCGATCGATGGCAAGTGCCGGGAAGGGCTCGTGGCCTTTCAGCACTCTGTCGATGGCGCGTCGCGCCGGTTCTAAGGCCGGATCGTCCAGTCTGCGTTCGGCAAAGACGGGGGCGAAACCCGCTGCCAGCAGCAGCGGGTTCCGGTCACGCAGGGGTACGTCGAGCCGCTCGGCAAGATGCAGCAGCATTTCGCGGCTCGGGGTCGAGCGCCCGCTTTCGATGAAGCTCAGATGCCGTTGGGAGATATCGGCTTCCAGCGCGAGATCCAGCTGGCTCATGCGGCGGCGCTGGCGCCATTCGCGCAGGTGATCTCCAAGGGAGCGGGCGGTCGGTGTCATCAGGCGGCTTCCGGCAATTGGTCGATGAAGCCGCGGACGGATTTCAGCCTGCCGTCTTCGAGTTCGGCAAAATCCGTGCCCTTGATCAGCGCTTCGCCATTTTCAGGGCCGAGGCCCCAGGAGAAGCGCAGGTTGTCGCCATAACCATCGGCCACGCCGATCAGTTCGAAGCGGAAGCCGGGAAAGCGGCTCTGTACGGCCTCGACCAGCGAGTTGATCTGCTCATGGCCTTCGCCGCGCATCAGCGGATCGATATAGGTGGCGGCTTCGCTCCAGCTCTCGGCTATGAGAGCGCGGCGGCGGGCGGCATCCGTCTCGTTCCAGATGGCAAGGTAGCGCTCGGTGTTGGTGTTTGCGTCGTTCATCGGGTCATCTCCTTTTGATCGCCCATCAATTCCAGGCAGCGCGATCATGGGGGAAGGCAGCACACCCTATCAATTACGCCGGACGTAATGGAAGGCAGTTTCTTACAGGATCAAGTCCTGGTCGCKGCTTGGTGATTTGACAGGCGAGGGATGAGTTCGGAGATTTCCGGCGACCCTTTTGCCCCGGAGGAAGTCCGGCATGAAAACCCGTTCGTACAAAGCCTTAGCCGCATTCGCCATCGCACTTCTCGGCGCCTCCACGACGCAAGCGACCGTGATCGACGACTGGAATACGATCAAGGTGCCGCCTGCGCCTGTGCTGAAGCCGGTCACCGTGGATAAGTCGGATACGGCGCTGCTGCTGCTCGATTTCAATGGCGCGCAGGATCCGTCCAAGGGGCCATGCAACACCAGGAACAAGCCTCGCTGCATCGCTTCGCTGCCGAAGGTGGAAAAGTTGATGGAGGAGGCCCGCAAGAGCGGCCTGCCCGTTATCTACAGCATCACGGGCGGCGCTGCGAAAGCAGATATCGCCGACGTATTGGCGCCCGACGCTGATGATCCGATCGTGCAAGCCGGCGCCAACAAGTTCATCAACACCGATCTCGAAAAGATCCTGACCGAGAAGCACATCAAGACCATTATCGTGACCGGCACGGCATCCGAAGGCGCGGTGCTGAATACGGCAGCCTATGCGGCGCTGAAGGGCATGAACGTCATCCTGCCCATCGACGGCATGTCATCCGCCGATCCTTATGCCGAGCAATATGTCGCCTGGCATTTCGCCAATGCGCCGGGTGTTTCGGCCAAGACGGTGCTGACTGATATCGACGAGATCAAGTTCAGCGGCTAGCTTTTCCGGGAATGAGGCGGAGCGGGAACCTGTGCACTCGTCTTTCCATCTCTTTTATTCCATTTCCACTTTCCGATTTCTGGTTCTGCAATCCAAGCTTGCGGCCGGTCAGCCCGGAACAAGCAATCACAGATATTGGCTTGTGCGCTGGATACCACCTGAATGGTGGTTCAGCCCCGGGTCGAAGGTTTCGGCGCGGCGTCTCCCTTCCATCGCGAGGAGCATAACGTGTCATCTATCAGCACTGAGATTTTCGGCCGGCTCGCGGGCTCTTCTACGGCCGCAAGTATTCTAGCAGGCAAGCCTAAGGATGGGACGAAAAGCGCGGATGCTACCGGCGATTCCAACCCTCTCGTTGCCTTGTTATCATCCGGCCCGGAAGAGGACGATGACGATCACACCTATGATGCCTMGGGACGATCTTCGGGTATCGTGAGGATGAGCGCGGCGTCCGCTGCCGGCATCCAGGATCTTGGTGACGAGGGCTGGTTTGGCGATGAGAACGGCAACCCGTTGCCCGTGAAACTCGTGGTCAAGATGGGCGATAAGGTCGTGGCGCGCGTCTACGAGGGTGGCGGCACCATCGTCGCCAATGGTTTCGACCCTTCGGCCCTCAAGATCGGCCCCTTGAGCGAAGGCCTCGAGTCGACCATGACCGAAGATGAACTGACCGATTTTCGCATGACCCAGGTGATGAAATTCTTCTCGAACATGGGCGCTACCTTCGAAGCATCCTCAGGCGGGCGCGACAAGGGTGTCGGGGATACGCGGAGCGGAATTCTGACGAGTGCGCGGTCTGGAAGGGCGGAGGACGAAGAGGCGGCATCGGGCGATGAAGCCGGGAATGCGAGCGAGCGGACGATCATTCCGCAGGGCATGACGCTTGCCGAGGTTCTGGCCCTCAGCAACCAGGATTATATTACCGCGCTCGAGCGTGAGAAGCGCCGTGCCGCTGAAACGCCGCCTGAAGAACAGGGATCGGCCCGGCTGGCACAGGCGGCAGGCGCCGGGGAAGACCGCTGGTTCGCAACGCAGCAGTCGAAGGCCGGCGAGGCTCTGGCGATCCTTCAGGAAACCCACTCGTAGCGGCGGCTTAACGGGATCGTCGGTGAGCTATCCTACAGGCCGAGCCAGACGCGCAGCGGGTTTGCCGAGTCGGACAGAAGTTTGATCGCAAAGGCGATGCAGACGGCGACGAGCAGGGGCTTGATGAGCTTGGCGCCGATGCGCATGGCGAGACGCGAGCCGAGCTGCGCGCCGAGGAACTGGCAGACACCCATCAACAGGCCGATCTTCCAGAGTGTCGCGCCGAAGCTTGCGAAGACGACGAGCGCGCCGAAATTCGAGCCGAGATTGAGGAGCTTGGTGTGGGCCGTCGCCTTCAGCATGCCGAAGCCGGCAAGTGTCACGAAGGCGAGCATGAAGAAAGAGCCGGTGCCGGGGCCGAAGACGCCGTCATAGAAGCCGATGAGCGGCACCAGCGTCAGGCCGAAGACGAAGGGCGTCATGCGCCTGTGGGTATCGAGGTCGTTGAGGTTCGGCTTGACGGCGAAGAAGATGGCGATCGCGACCAGCAGCACCGGCATGATGGCCTGCAGCACCTGGCCGGGAACGAGCGTGGCGAGTGCCGCACCCAGCGCGCCGCCCATGACGGCCATCAGCGCCATCGGCAATTGTTCCGACAATTTCACATGGC
Source organism: Rhizobium sp. 05L429 (assembly GCF_056397645.1). Lineage (NCBI taxonomy): Bacteria > Pseudomonadati > Pseudomonadota > Alphaproteobacteria > Hyphomicrobiales > Rhizobiaceae > Rhizobium > Rhizobium sp. 05L429. The sequence continues at coordinate 29,504 of NZ_JBFTNV010000014.1, forward strand.
CCTTGCGGGCATAGGCGATGGTTGCCGAGGCCGCGCCGAAGAGGGACTGCACCTTGTTGGTGCCGAGCGTCTGCAGCGGCGGGATGCCTGCGATCAACATGGCGGGGACGGTGATGAGGCCRCCGCCACCGGMAATGGAATCGACGAAACCGGCAAAGAAGGCCGCCGCGCAGAGCAGCAGAAGCAGATGGATGGCAATGTCAGGCAAGATGCTGTTCCGGGAGAGGTATGCGGGGCGGGGCTTTCGGGCGGCCTTGTTGCATTTCCCGCCTTGAGCTGCAATGGCTCCGGGGACACAGCAGGACGCAATCGGCTGATGGGAATGAGCGAAATCACCATTGATGAGGCAAGGCGGCATGTGCTCGGGCTCGGCTGCGAGCGCGGGACGCCTGATAGCGAGGTTATGGCGCTTGCCGTCGAGGCGTTGAGGGCGGCTGGTATCAGCGGGGCTGAGCTCGCGGCTGTTGCCTCGATCGATAGCCGCAGCCAGGAGGCGGCGATCCTTGCGGTTGCGGCGCATTTTGTTGTGCCTGCCGTGTTCTTCGATGCGGTGCGGCTGGAGGAAGAGACGCCGCGGCTCAGGAATCCCTCTGCCATCGTCTTTGCCCGTGTCGGCTGCCATGGGGTGGCGGAAGCGGCGGCCCTTGCGGCTCTTGGCATGGATGCGGGGCTGGTGCTCGGCAAGATCAAATCTCAGCATGCGACAGCGGCCGTCGCCCGCATCGGGTTGCAGAAAGCCTGACGGGCGTTATGGTGGCGGCACTTCGCGGCGCCGTCCGGCTGCCAGCGATTCGAATCCGGAGCATCTTCGTTTTTTGAATCACGAATGTGCTCTATCCCTTTGTTTTCACGCAATTCAAGGCGCAAAACCGCTGCAGATTTTTGCTGGAATTGCTCTGGAGGATACATATGCACAAGGTCATTTATGACACGGATCCGGGCGTCGATGACGCAATGGCGCTGCTTTTCCTGCATCGCCATCCCGAGATCGATCTGATCGGCATCACCACGATCTTCGGCAATGCCTCGATCGAGACGACGACGCGCAATGCGCTGTTCCTGAAGCGGGAGTGGGATATCGCCGCACCCGTCGCCAAGGGAGCAAGCGTTACCATCAATCCCTCGCGCCAGGAGCGTCCGTGGCCGACCATGGTTCATGGCGAGAACGGCCTTGGCGACATGCCGGTGCCTGATGTGATCGACCTGCCGGTCGATCCGCGTCCGGCGCATCGCTTCATCATCGAGACGGTGCGCGCCAATCCGGGCGAGGTGACGCTGGTGGCCGTCGGCCGCATGACGAACCTGGCGCTGGCGCTGAAGGAAGACCCCGAGATTGCCAGCCTGGTGAAGGAAGTCGTCATCATGGGCGGCAACTTCTATGTGTCGGGCAATGTCTCGCCGGTTGCCGAAGCCAATATTCATGGCGATCCGGAAGCTGCCGATATCGTGCTGACCGCGCCGTGGAAGGTCGTCGTCATCGGTCTCGATGTCACGGCGATCACCACGATGAGCCGCAGCTATCTCGGCGACATGGCCGCCAAGGGCGACAACGCGGTCAAGCAGCTCGACGTGCTCTCCCAGTCCTATATCGACTTCTACAAGCACGCGGTCGAAGACGGCATGATGGTGCATGACAGCTGCGCCAGCGTCTATGTCGTGGCACCGGAACTGTTCAAGACGATCACGGGTGCGGTGCGGGTCGTCTGCGGCGGCATTGCCGATGGTCAGACGGTGATCAAGCCGGATGGCCGCCGCTTCCCGCCGGGCGACTGGGACGGCCTGCCGAGCCAGTTCGTTGCCACCGGCATCGAGTCGGAAAAGGTGATCGATCTCATCCGCGATACGCTGCTGCGCGCCTGATGACTTTCGACGGGCCGGCCTTGCGCATCGCTGCCGGCCCGTTTTCCATTTCGGAATCCAATCAATCTCTTAGGGGTATTTCTTTTGAGGTTGATTCCGGTTCTTGCGGAGTTGATTCAGGTCCATTTTGTCAACTTCCGGTGCGCGGCAAGCGAGAGCGTTGACCTCGTCTGTCGGCAGGCCTAGATCAGCGGGATGATAGATAGCGCATTCTCACATCTGCCGGCGCTCGAGCCGGGCAGCGTCTGGCTCGTCGGGGCCGGTCCCGGCGATCCGGGCCTGCTGACATTGCTTGCCGCCAAGGGGCTCGCCGAGGCCGATGTGATCGTCCATGACGCGCTGGTCAATGAGGAATGTCTGAAGCTCGCGCGGTCAGGTGCGGAGCTCGAATATGCGGGAAAACGCGGCGGCAAGCCCTCCGCCAAGCAGCGGGATATTTCGCTTCGACTGGTGGAATTGGCGCGGGCCGGAAAGCGCGTGCTGCGGCTGAAGGGCGGCGATCCCTTCGTCTTCGGGCGCGGTGGGGAAGAGGCGCTGACGCTGGTCGAACACAATATTCCGTTCCGCATCGTGCCGGGTATTACCGCCGGGATCGGCGGGCTTGCCTATGCCGGCATTCCGGTGACGCATCGCGACATCAACCATGCCGTGACCTTCCTGACCGGCCATGATTCCTCCGGCATCGTGCCCGATGCGATCAATTGGGAAGCGATCGGCAAGGGTTCGCCCGTCATCGTCATGTATATGGCGATGAAACATATATCCCAGATCAGCGCCAATCTTATTGCGTCCGGCCGTTCGGCATCCGAACCCGTGGCCTTCGTCTGCAACGCGGCGACCGGCGACCAGCAGGTGCTGGAAACGACGCTTGGGCAAGCGCCGGAGGCCGTTGCCGCCTCCGGGCTGGAGCCGCCGGCAATCGTCGTGGTCGGCGAAGTGGTGCGGCTGCGCGCCTCGCTCGACTGGCTGGGAGCTCTCGGCGGACGGCGGCTGCAGCCAGATCCTTTTCGACATGCCAACGGCCGAGGAAAGGAGACGGCATGAGCGGGTTGCTGATCGCCGCACCATCCTCCGGTTCCGGCAAGACGACGGTGACACTTGGGCTGCTGCGGGCGCTACGCAATCGCGGCGTGGCCGTCGCACCCGGCAAGGCTGGCCCCGATTATATCGACCCGGCGTTTCATGCTGCGGCAAGCGGCACGCTCTGCCTGAATTTCGACCCCTGGGGAATGCGGCCTGAACTGATTTCCGCCAATGCGACGCTGCATCGCTCCGGCGACCGCGTGCTGCTGATCGAGGGCATGATGGGCCTCTTCGACGGTGCTGCGGACGGGCGCGGCACGGCGGCCGATCTCGCGGCGCAGCTCGGGCTTTCCGTCGTGCTCGTCGTCGATGCCTCGCGGCTGTCGCAGTCGGTGGCGCCGCTCGTCAGCGGCTTTGCCGGTTTCCGGGCCGATGTGCGCATTGCCGGCGTCATCCTCAACAAGGTCGGCAGCGACCGGCATGAGGCGATGCTGCGTCAGGMGCTGGAAGCGATCCGCATGCCCATCGTTGCCGTCATCCGCAAGGATGCGATGCTGGGGCTGCCGGAGCGGCATCTGGGGCTGGTACAGGCGGGCGAACATGGCGCGCTCGACGCGTTTATCGACTATGCGGCGAATGCCGTTTCCGAAGAGTGCAATTTCGAATTCCTGATGCGCATCGCGCGTCAGGGCATGAACCGGCCGTCGGCTGCCAATATCGCCCGGCTGATGCCGTTCGGCAGGCATATTGCCGTTGCCCGCGATATCGCCTTTGCCTTCTGCTACGAGCATATGCTGCTCGGCTGGCGGCGGCGCGGCGCTGAGATTTCCTTCTTCTCGCCGCTGGCCGACGAAGGCCCGTCCGTCACTGCCGATGCGATCTATCTTCCCGGCGGCTATCCCGAACTGCATGCGGGCAGGCTCGCGGCCTCGCAGAATTTTGCGGTGGCGATGAAGGCTGCGGCCGATCGCGGCGTGCGCATCTATGGCGAATGCGGCGGCTACATGGTGCTGGGCGAGGGGCTGATCGACGAGAAGGGCGAGCGCCATGAAATGCTCGGCCTGTTGCCTCTCGTCACCAGCTATGAGACGCGCAAGCGGCATCTCGGCTATCGCCGTGTTACACCACTCGACGGCGCATTTTTCGACAGGCCGATGACGGCGCATGAATTCCACTATTCGACGATCGTCTCCGAAGGGGAGGCCGACCGGATGTTTGCCACGCAGGATGCACTCGGCAACGATCTCGGCCTGGCCGGCTTGCGGCGCGGGCAGGTGGCCGGCTCCTACATGCATCTGATCGATCTTGCGGGAGCTGCCACATGAATGCGCCGATCGTGCATGGCGGCGGCATTACCGCAGCGGCGGCAAGCTTCGGTGGACGGCTGGAGGACTGGCTCGATCTTTCGACGGGCATCAATCCCAATCCGGTGACGCTGCCGGAGATACCAGCGCGGGCGTGGCATCGCCTGCCGGACCGGCATCTGGTCGAGACGGCACGACATGCGGCGCGCGATCATTATCGCAGCGGCGCGATCCTGCCGCTGCCGGTTCCCGGCACGCAATCGGCAATCCAGCTTCTGCCGCGGCTGATCGCGCCGGGGAGGCGAGTGGCGATCCTGTCGCCGACCTATGGGGAATATGCGCGGGCGTTCAGCGCTGCCGGTTTCGTGGTCGATGCGGTCAGCGATATCGATGACATCGGTGTGCAGCACGGGCTGGCGGTCGTCGTCAACCCGAACAATCCCGACGGTCGGATTTATGCGGCCGACAGGCTGGAAGCACTGCATGAGCGGCTGAAGACGGGCGGTGGTTTTCTGGTGGTCGATGAGGCTTTCGGCGATACCAGCCCGGAAGCCAGCCTCGCGCCACGTGCATCAGGGCTTTCGAACCTGATCATCTTCCGCTCCTTCGGAAAGTTCTTCGGGCTAGCAGGGCTGAGGCTCGGCTTTGCCATTGCACGGAGCGATATCCTCCAGCATTTCGAGGACTGGCTCGGTCCCTGGGYGGTTTCGGGGCCGGCACTGTCAATGGCGAGCTCGCTATTGAATTCGGATGTCTCCGCCATTGCCCGCTCGATTGCTGGGCGCCATCGGGGTCTCCGTACCGTGCTTGCCGAGGCCGGGCTTGCCGTTGCCGGCGGCACGCCGCTTTTCACCCTCGTTGCCGACGCGAAGGCCGGTGACATTTACACGACTCTCTGCCGCCATCATATTCTCGTCCGCCGGTTCGATTACGCGCCGGACTGGCTGCGCTTCGGCCTTGCGCCTGACGCTGCTGATGATGCACGACTTGCCGCGGCCCTTCGGAGCTTTGACCGATGAATTTGGATGAACATTCTCTCGTGCTGGTTCTGGCGCTGCTGCTGGACCGCATCATCGGCGATCCGCAATGGCTGTGGCTGCGCGTTCCGCATCCGGTCGCCATCTTCGGCAGGGCGATCGCCTATTTCGACCAGCATTTCAACCGCGACAGCCTGAGCAAGGCGCAGCGCCGGCAGAACGGCGTAGTGGCTATCCTCGCGCTGTCAGGGCTTGCGATCGTCACCGGCCTGGTGCTGCACTGGTTCCTGATGCTTTTCGGCCCCGTCGGCATCCTGCTCGAAGTCTTCTGCGTGGCGATCTTCCTGGCGCAGAAGAGCCTGTCGGACCATGTCGCGGCGGTTGCCACGGCATTGAAGAACGAAGGCCTTGTCGGCGGGCGCAAGGCGGTGTCGCGCATCGTCGGGCGCGATCCGGAAACGCTGGACGAGCCGGGCGTCTGCCGTGCGGCGATCGAAAGCCTCGCCGAGAATTTCTCCGATGGCGTCGTGGCACCAGCGCTCTGGTATGCGATCTTCGGCCTGCCGGGCCTGTTCTTCTACAAGATGCTCAATACGGCTGACTCGATGATCGGCCACCGCTCGGAAAAATACGTCGATTTCGGCTGGGCTTCGGCGCGGCTCGACGATATCGCCAACTGGCCGGCGGCGCGCCTTTCCATCCTGCTGATCGCCGTCGGCGCCGGCATCCGCCGCGGCACGGCTGCCTTCCGCGAAGCCTTCCGCGTCGGCATCCGCGACGGCAAACTGCACCGCTCGCCGAATTCCGGCCGCCCGGAAGCGGCGATGGCCGGCGCGCTCAATCTGCAGCTTGCCGGCCCGCGCGTCTATTCGGGTGTCGTGGTGCGTGAGCCGATGATCAACGGCACGGGCCGGGATGTGGCGACGGCAGGGGACGTGGAGGCCGGGATTTCGGTCTTTCAGGCGAGCTGCATGGCCCTGACGCTGCTTGCCTTCGTGGCTTTCGTCTGCCTGCTCTAGGTTAGCCTTCAGTCTCGTCCGTTCTTTGCCATCAGCAACACCGCCAATACACAGCTCAGAAGGCCAAGCGAGATTGGCAGGCCTTGATGCCCGATCAATTGCATCGCCAGTCCTGTTACGGGGGAGCCGACGATGCCGCCGATGCCCCAGACAAGGGCGAAGGCTGCGTTGCCGGCGATCAGGGCCTGGCCGGTGAAACGCTCGCCGAGCTGGATCAGCGACAGGGTATAGATGCCGAAGGAAACTCCGCCCCATAGGAAGACCAGTGGCCAGATGAGCCAGGCATCGAAGACAACAGGCAAGAGCAGGCAGCCGATCAGGTAAACCACAACGCAGAACAACAGCGTCCGCCGCGAGCCGAACCGTTCGGCGGCGCGCCCGAGCACGATCTGCAGCGCGGCATTGCCTGTTATGAAACAGGTGATCAGCGATGCGATGCGCTMCTCCTCGCTGCCGAGGGCTGCGCCATAGACCGCAAACAGGGAGAGCAGGATCTGCTCGAAAGCGGCAGCAGCGAAGACTGAAAACAACAGGAGCGGCGCCAGCGCGAAGAAACCGCCGACCGATATTGCCTCGCCTTCATGCCGCATGTCCGGCAGGCGAGGGGTGACCGCAAGCACGATCAGGCCGCAGGCAAGGAAGGCGGCGATACCGATCATGAAGGGCGGCCAGCCCTCGGTGCCGACGAGGCCGAGCGATAGCGGGCCGATGGCAAAGCCAACGGAAACGATCGACGAATAGAGGCCCATGATGCGGCCCCGGCGTGATGCGGGTGTGAGCGAGAGCAGCCAGGTTTCGCTGATCACGTAAAGAGGGTTGGCGAAGAAACCGAGCAGGAAGCGCAGCGGCATCCAGATCCAGGCATCATCGATGCAGGCAATCGCGGTGAGGGTGAGCGCAGCAAGGACCGAACACAGGATCGCAAGCCGGGCTCCGCCAATACGCCGCGAGAGTGCGGGAATGAAGGGCGCCGAGACGATGAAGCCTGTCGGAGTCATTGCCGCCGACAGGCCGATCAGGGTGGATGTCGTGCCCTGTCGCTCGAGGATGAAGCTCAGCAGCGGATAGGTCAGCCCCTGCGCCACGGCGAAGACCGTGACGGTGGCGATGATACCCGCCATTGCGGCCCAGGGGATGCGATCCTCTCCGTACGGGTGCCGGTGAAGCGCTGCGGTCGGCGGAGGCTGGTGATCCGGTGTCATTCGACATTTGCCTCATAGATGCCAGAAGGCCCCGACGTTTTCCGCCTCCCACTGTCTTGCCGGGCAGATATCGTCGATCAGCGGGAAGCTAACCTTCATCCTTCGCCTCAGTTCCTGGCGAAGGCGTATGCGCCGGAAAAGGCTCGTGATCACGCTCCTCATAGCCATCAGCCCGTGATGTCGATGCAGTGGCCGGCGATGCGGAGCGGACGAGAATGTGCAGCTATCGCTCATGATTACCTCCATAGGGTTTGAAGGTCCTGAGACCCTCGACCTGAAACAGAGGATGAATTCTGCGCGATAGGGCGGGCGCGGTAATTAAGCGCTTCCAAAAAGTTCGCAAAAACTTCCAAAGGGACTAAACAGGGCAGAACAGGATTTCGCCCCATCAGGACAACACGGACATGACCGCCTCATCTTCCTTTCTCGGCCTTCCCGATCGCCTGCCCGATGGCCGTGTGCCCCGTGCAGTGATCTTCGCAGCCGCGCACGGCAGCACCTATCCCGGCAAGGACAGCAGCGGTTATGCGCTGGCCGCCGGCGCTATCCGCGCTGCAAGCCAGGAGGATGCCGATCTCATTGAGCACTGGGATTTCGATCTCGGCGGCCCGCTCTTTGCCGGCGGGCCGGTCTCCTGCATCGATGCCGGCGAGATCGAGACCATCATGCATGACAATGCCGGCAATCGCGCCCGGATCGAGGCGAAGACGCGCGAGGTGCTGGCATTGCCGGCCGTGCCGATCCTGCTCGGCGGCGATGATTCCGTACCCATTCCTTTTCTGGCGGCTTTCGCGGATCACGGGCCGGTCTGGGTCCTGCAGATCGATGCCCATATCGACTGGCGCGACGAGCTCCATGGCGAGCGCTATGGTTATTCAAACCCGATGCGAAGGGTAAGCGAGATGCCGCACGTCGCCGGCATCGTGCAGGTCGGCATACGCGGCGTCGGCAGCGCGCGTCTGACCGAGATCGAGGCGGCCCTGCGCTATGGCAGCCATATCGTCACCGCCCGAGAGGTTCATGCCGATGGCATCGAAGCGGCCCTGCTGCATATTCCCGAGGGCGCAAGGGTCGTCGTCACTCTCGATTGTGACGGCCTCGATCCCGGCATCATGCCCGGGGTGGCGGCACGTAGCCCCGGCGGGCTGGCCTACACGCAGGTGATCGACCTGATCGCCGGTCTCGGCAAGCGGGCGCGCATCGCCGGTTTCGATCTTGTGGAGCTTTATCCTCCTGCCGATATCGACGGCGTGTCGGCGCTGACCGCATCGCGCCTGCTCGTCAACGTGCTCGGCACCATCGTCAGGCAGGGCTGAAGCCGGGCTTTGTCTCGCAGCGTAGGGGGTCGATCAACGGCTGTTTTGCCCGAGGCGCGGCTCCGTCCCTGACAGCAGCCGCCTGATATTGGCGTGATGGCGAAGGATCACGTATAGGCCGCCTGCGATCACCAGCAACCGATAGGGCAAGGGTTGCTGCAGGCCGAAGACGAGAGCGATAGCCGTCAACGCCGCCAGCATCGAACTCAGGGAAACGATCCTGGAGATGCCGAGCGCAACGCCGAAAACCACGACAGCGCCCACGCCGACAGGCCAGGACATTGCCAGCAGAACGCCGAGCCCCGTGGCCGCCGACTTGCCTCCCGTAAAATTCAGCCAGATCGAACGGCCGTGCCCCAACAGCACACCAAGACCGGCCAGGCACACAGCCCAGGGCTCGGCGCTCTGCAGATCAAGCGCTGTCGGCGGCGTATCTGATAAGACCGTCGAGAACCAGAGGTAAAACCAGCGGGCAAAGACGACTGCTGCGACGCCCTTCAGCACGTCGATGAGGAGAACCGCCAGCGCAGGCCATTTGCCGAGGGTTCGCAATACATTCGTTGCTCCGGTGGATCTGGAGCCATGCTCGCGGATATCGATGCCCTTCAGCAGTTTTCCCGCCAGGTAGCCCGTGGGTAGGGAGCCGAAGAGATAGGCGACMGCCAATCCAACCAGACTTGCTATCCAGAAAACCATGGGAACCGCCTCGATGCTCGATCTTCAGGTGGTCATTATTTCGTTGTCGCCGCCACCGTCTGCTGCCTGATGTACACAGATCGCATCCTTGATGCCAAGCGCATGAACCGCCGCGGAATACCTGGGTCTGGCATCGGGCAGGACGGTTCCAACCCGGAATGAAAGCCTCTAGGATGCGCGCCATGCAGGGATTGCGCTTTGCCTTTGGTCCATTCGTGCTTGATCCGGAGGCGGGGACGCTTCTTCGGAATGACGATCCCGTTGCCGTCGGGCACCGCGGGGTAAAATTGCTTGCCGCGCTCGTCGGGCGGCCCGGCGAAATTCTGGCCAAGACCGAGCTGATGGATGCGGCCTGGCCGGGCACTGCCGTCGAGGAGGGCAATCTCACCGTCCAGATCGCGCAACTGCGCAAGCTGCTGGGGCCGGCCGCTGATGGCGGTGAATGGATTTCTACGGTTCCGCGCATCGGCTACCGCTTTATCGGGGCCATCAAGCAGCTTGGCAGCGCGAAGCGAAAGCTTCCGGCGCTGCCGGACAAGCCATCGATTGTCGTGCTGCCCTTCATCAATGTCAGTTCTGATCCGGAGCAGGACTTCTTCGCGGATGGCCTGACCGAAGACCTGATCACTGACCTGTCCAGGTTCCCCGACCTGTTCGTCATCGCCCGCAGCTCGGCCTTTGCCTACAAGGGAAAGGCAATGGACGTGCGCGCGATCGCCGCGGAGCTTGGCGTGCGTTACCTGCTGGAAGGCAGCGCAAGACGCGCCGCCGGGCGCGTGCGCATCAATGCGCAGCTGGTAGACGCCGGGAGTGGCGACCATCTCTGGGCGGAGCGCTTCGACCGCAGCCTGGACGACATCTTTGCCGTTCAGGACGAGGTCACCGGCAAGATCGTCGAGGCGCTGCTCGGCCGGCTGCGGCCGATGCCGCCCCGCAACCGGCCCAAGAACCTCGATGCTTACGATCTCTGCGTGCGGGCGCGTACGCTGATGGATGATGCGCCGCAAAGTGCGCGGCAAACGCAGCTGATGCTGACACGGGCCATTGCCCTCGACCCTGATTATGCCGAGGCCCATCGCTGGCTTGCGCTCAACCACTGGATGGGATGGGTGCATAGCGGTGGACCGACGGACGCTGACCGCAGCGTTGCCCTGGAACTTGCGCGCAAGGCCGTCGCGCTCGATCCCAACGATGCCGGCAGCCGCTGGGTGCTGGCCTACCTGCTTGCCTACGAGCGCAGCTTTTCAGAAGCCGATGCGGAATTTGCAAAAGCCATCGCGCTAGACCCGAACGAGGCAGACACCTGGGCGGCCCTGTCAGACATTTCTGTTCTCGCCGGGCGGATCGACGAGGGTCTCGAACATATCGGCAAGGCCTTCCGGCTGAATCCTTTTCCGGCCAGCTGGTACTATCTGACGCTCGGCCAGGCGCAATATGCTGATGGTAACTACGAAGCCGTTGTCGAGACGCTGCACCGGGAGGAAACCTATCGCACAAGCTCACGCCGTTTCCTGGCGGCGGGCCTGGCCCAGCTCGGCCGGCTCGAAGAGGCCCGTGCGGAGGCCGAGCTGTTTCTCGTCGCAAACCCGCATTTCACCATCAGCCATTGGGTCGCGATGGAGCCATTCCGCGACGAAGCGACGCTCGCGCATTTCGTCGATGGCTACCGCAAGGCTGGCTTTCCGGAGTGAGATGCAGTGCGATAACTGCCCTGTTCTGTTAAAAATGTGATTACCATTCGGCTTAAGGCAATATACGCAGTATTGTTGTAGTTTCTCCTCTCGTTGGGTGGGGCAAGCCTTTAGAGTTCGATTGAGGGATCACTATGAAGACGTTTTTTGCGGCCGCGACCGCAGTATTATTGCTGCAATTTTCTCCGGTTGCAGCTGAAGCTGCCACGCTGGTTGCCAATATCAGCATCAGCAAGCAGACGATGACTGTGAGCCAGAACGGTTGGGTCAAGTATCGCTGGAGGGTTTCGACGGCGCGCAAAGGTTATTCCACGCCGACCGGTTCGTGGAGCGCCAAGTGGCTGTCGCGCGATCACCGCTCGAAGAAATACGACAATGCGCCAATGCCATTCGCGGTGTTCTTCAACGGCGGTTATGCCGTTCACGCCACGTTCGAACGCAAGCGTTTGGGCACGCCGGCCTCGCATGGCTGCGTGCGCCTCGATCCCGCCAATGCGGCGGCGTTCTTCTCGATGGCGCAGGAAAACGGTCTTGCCAATACGCGCGTGGTGATCACGCGGTAATCATGCGCTCCAGCTGATCCATATCGGGAACGACGATGTGACGATTGTTTTCGATGCGGATGACGCCCTGCTTGCGCAGCTTCGTCATCTGGCGGCTGACGGTTTCGATCGTCAGCCCCAGGAAATCGGCGATCTCGCTGCGTGAGAGCGGCAAGTCGAAGGCAGCGCTGCTGGTCGTTTCCGGCTCTGCATGCGTGGCGACGAGATAGAGAAGGCTTGCGACCTTTTCCTGGGCCGTGCGGCGGCCGAGCGTCAGCATCCATTCCCGCGCCGCATCCAGCTCCTTCAGCGCCTGGGCGTGCAGGTTATGCTGCAGTTCCGGCGTATCCGATATCATTCGGTCGAGCAGCCCGCGGGGGAAGACGCAGATTTCCGTCGGCGTGGCCGCTTCGGCCGACAATGTACTTTCCGGCACGAAGGGGCGGCCGATGAAATCGGGGGCGAATTGCAGGCCGACGATCTGCTGGCGCCCGTCAGGCATGACCTTGCAGAGCTTCACCACGCCATTCATGATGTTGGAATAGGACGAGACTTCTTCGCCCTGGGCGACGATCTCGCAGCCGGCATCGAGCTTGCGGCGAGTCGAGTGCTTGCAGAGCTCGCGCAGTTGCGCAGCCGCCAGCGCCCCGCAGACGACGCCGTGGCGTGCCTCGCAGACGCGGCAGGTTGCCGGAATACTTATGTCAGGATCTTCACTACGCGCGATGTCCATTTTCCGGTGCCCCGATCCGACCATGTGCCTGCGTTTGTGTTACGCTTCGGCCCCAAGGTCATCTATTCCGATTTCTTGCGTCTGCGTCTTGATCTTTATCAATTCCGACCGGATTCCAATTTGATCCAGATCAAAGTTTCCTTCTTCAGTGGGTTATTTCCCACCTTGAACACCAACCTGCTGCAGAAATATCCGGCTCTGTTTCGCCCTATACGAGTCATCCGGCAGCGCCGCAATTCAACGCAAGTTTAGGTGCACGGAGGTTTCGTTCTGTGTGTACATTACCCGTTGCAACCGTGGATCAGGACGATATCTGCGGCGTCGAGGCAGACGGTTTTGTCGGCACGGAGGCCAGAAAAATCATTAGCCGGGTGGCCGCTTTACGAATCGATGCCTATCTCGGACAGGCCGAAGCGCGCCATTCCATTGCTGTTTAGGCAACACCTGCTCGCCAAATTGGCTTGCAACCGGGACGAAAGCATTGGCTTTTGAAATGGATTTGCCTATGAGGAGGAGAATCTTCATTTCCAAGAGGTAGAGCGAGTGACCGCTACATTCGATAAAGTTGCCGACATCATTGCTGAAACCAGCGAGATCGACCGCGCAACGATCACGCCGGAAAGCCACACGATCGACGACCTCGGTATCGACAGCCTCGACTTCCTCGATATCGTTTTCGCCATCGACAAGGAATTCGGCATCAAGATTCCGCTCGAGAAGTGGACGCAGGAAGTCAACGAAGGCAAGGTTTCCACCGAGGAATACTTCGTGCTGAAGAACCTCTGTGCCAAGATTGACGAGCTGCGCGCCGCAAAGGCTTGAAGCAACATCATCGTCTTTTTTTCACGCCCTGCCGCCGTTGATATGGCGGCCGGGCGGTTTTGTTCCTAAGTAGGCCTTCCGACGGGCTTTTGCGCGTCGCGCCGGAGAAGACTGATGCTGCTGGAATATTTCCAGATGATTRACCGTATCGAGGCGGTGGACCTTGAGAAGCGCACGCTCGTTGCGCGCTCGGTCGTGCCGGCCAAGAGCCCCGTTTTCGAAGGGCATTTCCCGGGCATGCCGCTCGTTCCCGGCGTGCTTCTCATCGAAACCATGGCGCAGGCCTCCGGCATGCTGGTGCTGGCTGCCACGAATTTTGCATCCATGCCTTTCCTGATGTCGGTCGATGGCGCCAAGATGCGCACCTTCGTCGAGCCGGAAGCGGTGCTCGATATCGAGGCTTTCCTCGAACATGACGGCTCCGGTTTTGCCGTAACCAAGGCAAAGATCACCAGCGGCGGCAAGAAGGTCTGCGATGCGCAGCTCAAGCTGCGCACCATGCCGTTCAGCGAAATTCCGCTCGGCGATATCGTGAAGAAACGCGCGGAAGAGGTGGGCCTGATGGCCGCCATCGCTGCGCAGGGGGCGAAGGCCCAGGGGAGTGAATAGATGAGCAAGGCCGCCAATGACGTCGTCATCACCGGCATCGGCATCGTGACCTGTCAGGGTGTCGGCAAGGATGCGMATATCGCCCTCCTGACCGCCGAAGCTGCGCCCCAGACCGTCGTCGAGACCGAGAAGTTCAAACCCTATCCGGTTCATCCGCTGCCTGAGATCGACTGGTCGCAGCAGATCGCCAAGCGCGGCGACCAGCGCCAGATGGAAAACTGGCAGCGCATCGGCGTCTTCACGGCGGGCCTGGCACTCGACGATGCCGGCTTCAAGGACGACATGGAAGCCTGCGGCACCATGGACATGATCGTGGCAGCCGGCGGCGGCGAGCGCGACATCAATGTCGATACGCTGATCGTCGACGAGGGCCTGAAGCGCAACGACCGCGAGCTGCTGCTGAACGAAAAGCTGACGACGGAGCTGCGCCCGACGCTGTTCTTAGCGCAGCTTTCCAATCTGCTCGCCGGCAATATCTCCATCGTTCACAAGGTCACCGGTTCCTCGCGCACCTTCATGGGTGAGGAAGCCTCCGGCGTTTCTGCAGTCGAGACGGCCTTCTGGCGCATCAAGTCGGGCGAATCCACCCACGCGCTGGTCGGCGGCGCCTTTGCTGCCGAACGTCCGGACATGATCCTGCTCACCGAGGCGATCGGCGCACATACGCGCGGCGAATGGGCACCGCTCTGGTCGCGCTCCGGCCTCGAAGGCGGCGGGATGATCACCGGTTCGGCCGGCGCCTTCCTGGTGCTTGAATCGCGCAAGCATGCCGAAGCGCGGGGCGCGCATATCTATGCCACCATCAACGCCGTCGAAGGCGATCGCGGCAATCGCGGTGCTGGCAATTTCGAAGTTCGGATGGAGCGGCTGTTGAAGCCCGCGGCTGCGCTTGCGACTGAGACCACGGCGATCTTCTCCGGCTCGACCGGCATGCATGAGATTGCCGGACGCGAAAAGGCGGTGCTGGAGCATCAGCTTCCGGGCGCTGCGATCCGCGGCTTCGGTGGCGTTTCGGGCCACGCGATCGAGGCGCATTTCACGCTCGGCCTCGCGCTTGCCGCCCTTGCCATCGATGCAACGGCCAAGGTTCCGCCCTTCGATGCCGCGCACGAAGCGCCGATGAAGGCGGGCACGAAAGCGGCCGTCGTCACTACCGTTGGACACCAGCGCGGCGAAGGCGTCGCCGTTCTTTCCGCAGAAGCGTGAGGAGAGACTGAAATGACAGCTTCCGCTTACAGGGATCATCTCGGCCGGCCGATCGTTGCGGTAACAGGCATGGGCATCATGACCTCGCTCGGCCAGGGCCTGAAAGACAACTGGGCGGCTCTTTCGTCCGGCACATCGGGCATTCACGAGATCACCCGTTTCCCGACGGACGGCCTTTCGACGCGCATTGCCGGCACGGTCGATTTCATCGACATTCCCGTGCCGAACGCGGTCGAGCGCTCCTTTGCCTTTGCACGCGAGACGACCATCGAGGCACTTGCCAATGCCGGTATTTCCGGCGATTTCAACGGCCCGCTGTTCCTGGCCGCGCCGCCGATCGAGCCGGAATGGAGCGCCCGCTTCGAACTTGCCGACCGTTCGCCGGMAGCCGACCATCCAGGTGACGCCTATGAGCGGTTCCTCGCCGCCATGCGCCAGCGTCCCGATCCGGCCTTCCATGAGGCGGCGCTTTTCGGCGCGATTTCCGAGCGTCTCTCCGACCGTTTCGGCACGCGCGGCCTGCCGATCACGCTGTCGACAGCCTGTGCATCGGGTGTGACGGCCATCCAGCTCGGCATCGAGGCGATCCGCCAGGGCCGTACCGACCGGGCGCTGACGGTCGCGACCGACGGTTCGCTGAGTGCCGAAGCGCTGATCCGCTTCTCGCTGCTCTCGGCTCTTTCCACCCAGAACGACCCGCCGACCAAGGCCTCCAAGCCGTTCAGCAAGGATCGAGACGGCTTCGTCATCGCCGAAGGTTCCGCGACGTTGGTGCTTGAATCGCTGGAATCGGCAATTGCCCGTGGCGCCAAGATTCTCGGCATCATGAAGGGCGCGGGCGACAAGGCCGACAGCTTCCACCGCACGCGCTCCTCGCCCGATGGCGGGCCGGCGATCGCGACGATCCGCGCGGCACTTGCGGATGCCGGCATGAGCGAAGGCGATATCGGCTATATCAAC
This sequence comes from Rhizobium sp. 05L429, assembly GCF_056397645.1. NCBI lineage: Bacteria > Pseudomonadati > Pseudomonadota > Alphaproteobacteria > Hyphomicrobiales > Rhizobiaceae > Rhizobium > Rhizobium sp. 05L429. Next base: position 45,464 of record NZ_JBFTNV010000014.1, read on the forward strand.
GCTCACGGCACCTCGACGCCTGAAAACGACAAGATGGAATATGGCTCCATGTCTGCCGTCTTCGGCGAAAAGCTGGTTGGCATTCCGGTTTCGTCCAACAAGTCGATGATCGGCCATACGCTGACGGCGGCAGGAGCTGTCGAGGCAGTCTTCTCGCTGCAGACGATGCTGACAGGCACGCTGCCGCCGACGATCAACTACAACAACCCGGATCCGTCGATCGTTCTCGATGTCGTGCCGAACAAGAAGCGGGAAGCCCAGGTCTCGGCCGTGCTTTCCAACTCTTTCGGCTTCGGCGGACAGAATGCCAGCCTTGTCATGGCGCTCGAACCGGCTTAAGCGGTTCCCGACAACACTAAACCGTGTCGCGATCGTTCGGATTCGCTTGACACGGTTTAGGTCTTTGTCTTTACGCATGTCGTCGCCGCAAAACCGCTGCACACTTTTGCGCGACATGTTTTAGCAATAAGAAAAACGCCTTAAACGCGAGAGGTTTTGCCATGCGCGCTTTGCAACTGATCGATGACCGCAAGCTTGAGATCACCGACCTGCCGGAACCGGACGCCCCTGGTGCCGGCGAGGTGACGTTGCGCGTCAAGGCGGTTGCGCTGAACCATATCGATGTCTGGGGCTGGCGCGGCATGGCGTTCGCCAAGCGCAAGATGCCGCTCGTCATCGGCGCGGAAGCCTCCGGCGTCGTCGAAGCGATGGGCCCCGGCGTGGCGAATGTTCTGCCCGGTCAGCTCGTCGCGATCTACGGCGCGCGCACCTGCGGCCTCTGCCGTCCCTGCCGCGAAGGCCGCGACAATCTCTGCGAACATGTCTCCGGCGTGCATGGCTTCCATCTCGACGGCTTCGCGCAGGAGAAGGTGAACCTGCCGGCGCGCCTCCTGGTTCCTGCCCCTCCCGGTGTCGATGCGATCGGTGCAGCGCTTGCGCCCGTCACCTTCGGCACCGTCGAGCATATGCTTTTCGACAATGCCAAGCTCGAACCCGGTGAAACCATTCTCGTGCATGCCGGCGGCTCCGGCATCGGCACGGCGGCGATCCAGCTTGCCAAGAAGATCGGCTGCACCGTCATCACGACAGTCGGTTCCGACGACAAGATCGAGAGGGCCAAGGCGCTCGGCGCCGATCACGTCATCAACTACCGCACCGACCGCTTTGAAGGTGTGGTGCGCAAGCTCACCAAGAAGAAGGGCGTCGACGTCGTTTTCGAACATGTGGGCAAGGATACCTGGGCGGGCTCGATGCTCTGCATGAAGCGCGGCGGCCGTCTCGTCACCTGCGGTTCCACTTCGGGTGTTTCGACCGAGATGAACCTGATGATGCTCTTTCAGCAGCAGCTGAAGCTCCTGGGCTCTTTCGGCTGCCGCATGGAAAACATGGCAGACGCCATGCAGAAAATGGGCCGCGGCCTCGTTCATCCCGTCATCGATACCGAAGTCAGCTTCGACGATATCGACCGCGCCCTGGAGCGCATGGAATCCCGTCAGATCTTCGGCAAGATCATCCTGAAGATGGACTGACCGATTGAAGCTGTTCATCACCAGGATMGTTCTGGCGCTCAGGCGTTTCCAGCAATGGCTGGTGGCGCAGCTGATGTTCGGCTTCCTGAACTTCCTGAAGCTTTTCCCCGCCGATGGCGCCATGCGTTTTGCCGACCGGATGACCCGCCAGGTCGGCCGGCGGCTGAAGCGCCACAAGCTGATGCTCTACAATCTGCGCCGGGCCTTTCCGGAAAAGAGTGACGCGGAGCTTGAGGAAATCGCGCTGGAAAGCTGGGGCAATATGGGCCGGCTTGCGGCCGAATATGTCTTTCTCGACCAGCTCTTCGATTTCGATCCTGAAAGCGCCGAGCCGGGCAGGGTGGAAGTCTCGGGCATTCCGATCTTCCTGGAGCTGCGCGACAATCCGCGCCCCTTCATCGTCTTTACCGGCCATACCGGCAATTTCGAGCTCTTGCCGGTTGCCGGCAATGCCTTCGGTCTCAGCGTGACGGTGCTCTTCCGGCCGCCGAACAATCCTTACATCGCGCAGAAGGTCTTCGATTTCCGCAGCGGCCGCATGGGCAAGCTGGTGCCTTCGCATGCCGGTTCCTCCTTTGCGCTGGCGCGCCAGCTCGAAGCGGGCCAAGGGGTCGGCGTTCTCGTCGACCAGAAGTTCAGCCGCGGGTTGAAGACGAAATTCTTCGGGCTCGACACCAAGACCAATCCGCTCTTGCCAAAGCTCGTGCGGCAGTTCAATTGCGAGGTCTATCCGGCCCGTTGCATCCGCCTTCCCGGCAATCGCTACCGGCTGGAGATCGAACCGAAGATGGAGATGCCGCGCGACGAGAAGGGTAATCTCGATCTTCCCGCCACCGCGCAGATGATGAACGACAAGGTTGAGAGCTGGGTGCGCGAGTACCCGGCCCAGTGGCTGTGGTATCACGACCGTTGGGATATAAAGCGTTCCGTCAGTCTGTAAGATTCTGCCTGTAAGATTTTGCTCCTGATTTATAATCGGTGAGAAGCGACAGGTCCGCTTCAGTTGAAACTGAGCAGAGTTCATGTTACGCGTCTCTACTAGGGCGCGCAAAGTACCTACCGGAGCGCGTAATCTTTCATAAACATAGGCCTCGACCGGTCTTCGGAACGTTTCTCAGGAAATTGATATTGGGGGTATCTTGCTTGAGTTGTTCAGGGCCTTTTCCTTGCGCTGCGCGCAGATCGAGGAAGCGATAAGGCTAGGGGATGATGAGCGCGTGGCCGCGCTCKACCGCGATATCCAGCCGCTGGCAGAGGCAATCCTCGCATGCAAGGCGTCCAGTCTTGTCGAAGTCTATATGCAACTTCAGTTTGTAAGCTACCTCATCGCTGAAGATGCCGATGACGGGGCTTTCGTGACGCAATATGCCGCCGTGCTCTCCTATCTGCTCGACCGCTATTTCGGCGCCCATGCGCCGGACTGGCGCGTGCCGCTGCCGGCGGATAGGAAACTTCGCCAGCCGGCCGCCTATGTTCCCGATACCGATAACGGGCAGTTCCTCAATGCGGCGATCCTGCAGACGCTGCCGGACCGCGTGGCGGTGCTGACGAAGGATTACCGCTACCTTTATTCCAATCCCGTCAACTGCGCCCATCTCGGCAAGACTGCCATGCAGCTCATCGGCCGCCATATCGTCGACTTCATCGGCCCGGAGCGTTTTGCAAACGAGGTGAAGGAAAAGCTCGACGCCTGCTTCGACGGCATGTCGGCGGATTACACCTATGCGCGGGACGAGCGGCACAATCGCTGCCGCATGGTGCCGCTGCACGACGCATCGAAGAAGGTGATCGGGGCGCTGATCACCATCCAGAATCTCGGCGCCAACGCACCGGCCCGAGCTTAGTCCTTGCTCCAGACGGCGAGTTCGTAGCCGTCCTTGTCGACGAAATGGAAGCGGCGGCCGCCGGGGAAGGGCGTGATCGGCCTGGCGATCGTGCCGCCCGCCTTCTCGACGCTTTCGAGCACGTCCTCCAGCTTCTCGGCATAGAGGATAACGAGTGGGYCGCCCGATGTGCGCACCGGGCCGAGATTGGTGAAGCCGCCTTTCAGCCTTCCATCGTCGAACTCGCAGTAGTTCTCCCCGTAATCGGTGAAGCGCCAGCCGAAGGCCGCGCCATAGAAGGCTTTTGCCGCGCCGATGTCGGCGACGTTGAACTCGACATAGTCGATGCGGCGGTCATTTTCAGCGTCGTTGTCGGCCATCTTATTTCTCCATTAGCGATCTCAGCGCCGCCAGATCCTTCTGGATATGGGCGGCATCGGCGGCAAATTGCTCGTCGGTCATGCCCGGCAGGCGCAACAGCGTGAACATCACCTCGCAGCCATCGCCATTCGGCACGATGCGCAACGCATTATAGACGCGCAGGCCGGATTCGATGGTGACGGTATGGTCGATGATGCCGAATTCGTTCGGCGGCACGAAGCTCACGCGGACGCTGCCGAGCGGGCCGTGGGCGATCCAGTCCTCGCCATCGGGTTCCAGACCGCTCGCAAGGCCGGAGGCCCAGAGCGGCATGTTCTCCGGTCTGCCGGCGAAATCATAGACATCGCGCCAGTCTCTTTTGATCGTGACGTGGACGATGCGGGTGGGCATTGTGGTCATCGGTCTGTCCTTTTGCTTTGTGCCAGACTAGCAGGCCGGCACGGACTGTCTTGAACGAAACGGTCAGCGGCCGGTCAGTTGATCGACCATGGCGGATGGCGTCAGCGTCGTCAGTTCGCCGATCTCACGGGTCATATGGGGCTGATCGGAGAAGCCGGCTTCGAGGGCGAGGCTAGCCAGCGGCAGCGCCTCATCCGCCCGGCAGAGCGCCATGAAGCGCTGCAGGCGGCGGATGCGCTCCAGCGTCTTGATGCCATAGCCGAAATGGTGGTGGGCGCGGCGGCGCAATTGCCGTTCGCCGATATCGAGCTTCTGCTGCAGATCGCCGATGCGGCCCGGCCCATGGTCAGCGGCGGCAAAGATCAGGCGAGCCTCGGGGGCCGGCTCCGCTTCTTCCCCTGCCAGTTCACTCAACAGGGTGGCGAAGAGTGAGAGGGCGGTAGCCCCATCGGGACAGTCGGACAGATGCGGTTCGAGAAGGGCAGCCTTTCGAGGCGCGAGATCGCTCAAGGGAATGGAGAGGCCGGTGATCTCCGACAGAGGCAGATTCAGCCAGGCGGCGCCGGCGCCCGGTGCAAAACGCGCGCCGATAATGCGCATYCCCGGCGTCATCGGCGGGAAGGCGGCGGTGCGGTCCGGTCCCACAACGAAGAGGCGGCCGTCTGCGAAAAGCAGGTCGCAATAACCATCAGGGACGATGGCGACCGGGCTCGCTGTGCGAATTTCATGCGACCAGAGGCAGCGGAAATGCGGTGCGAGTACCGGTGAGGGCGCATATTCGCGGTAGCGGCCGGCTCTCTTTGCGAGCAGCGGCTTGATATCGCTCTGCCTTGCCGCGGTAGCAGTCATTCAGGCCTCCCAAACCTATGCATATGGTGCTTCCGTGGCCATTCGAAAAGCCTGTTCCGACAGCCTTTTTTCGATCCGAATCGCGGTCTTCGACCTTGCCGTTTGGGCGAGAGAGTGCCACAACATCGCACCATTTCACTCATCGGAGGTTTGTCGTGGAAAAGGCAGAAATCGGACTGATCGGCCTTGCCGTCATGGGGTCCAACCTGGCGCTCAACATTGCAGAAAAGGGCAACAAGATCGCGGTCTTCAACCGCACCCCTGAAAAAACGGATGAGTTCTACGAGAGCGCTGGTGATCTGAAGAAGCAGATCATTCCCTGCAAGACGATCGAGGAGTTCGTCGATGCAATCCGCCCGCCGCGTCCGATCATCATCATGATCAAGGCCGGCGAGCCGGTCGACCAGCAGATGGAGGCACTGCGCCCGCATCTGGAAAAGAACGACATCATGATCGATGCCGGCAACGCCAACTTCCGCGACACCGTCGCCCGCTTCGACCGCCTCAAGGATACCGGCCTGACCTTTATCGGCATGGGTGTTTCCGGTGGTGAGGAAGGTGCCCGCCACGGCCCGTCGATCATGGTCGGCGGCAAGGAAGAGTCCTGGAAGCGTGTCGAAAAGGTGCTGACCTCGATTGCCGCCAAGTACGACGGCGATCCGTGCGTTGCCTGGCTCGGCAATGACGGCGCCGGCCATTTCGTCAAGACGATCCATAACGGTATCGAATATGCCGACATGCAGATGATTGCCGAAATCTACGGCATCCTGCGCGACGGCCTCGGCAAGAGCGCGTCGGAAATCTCCGGCATCTTCGGCGAGTGGAACAAGGGCCGTCTGAACTCCTACCTCATCGAAATCTCCGAGAAGGTTCTGGCCGCGCAGGACCCGATCTCCAAGACGCCGATGGTCGACATGATCCTCGACAAGGCCGGCCAGAAGGGTAGCGGCAAGTGGTCGGCAATCGAAGCGCAGAACATGGGCATTCCGGCAACCGGTATCGAAGCTGCCGTTGCCGCCCGCAGCCTGTCGTCGATGAAGGACCAGCGCGTCGCTGCTGAAAAGATCTTCGGCGATCTCGGCGCGGCCTTCCCGATCGCCTACGGTCCTGATTTCAACAAGGATCTGGAACTGGCGCTGTTTGCCGGCAAGATCGGCGCCTATGCGCAGGGCTTTGCCGTCATGGCGGAAGCTTCCAAGGAGTTCAACTGGTCGCTGCCGATGCCGACGATTGCCCGTATCTGGCGCGCCGGCTGCATCATCCGTTCGCAGTTCCTCGACGAGATCACCAAGGCGTTTACCGATGCGCCTGACGCGGCAAACCTCATCGTCACGCCGGCCTTCTCGGCCATGGTCAAGGAATCGATCCCGGCGCTTCGTCGCGTCGTGACCGCAGCATTGGCCGCCGGCCTGCCGGTTCCGGCGCTGGTCTCGGCGCTCAGCTATTTCGACGCCTACCGCCAGGGCCGCGGCACTGCCAACCTGATCCAGGCGCAGCGCGACTTCTTCGGCGCCCACGGCTTCGACCGCCTCGACGGCAAGGATTTCCACCACGGCCCCTGGGGCAGCGGTGCATCGACCTTCTGAGGTTTGCGAAAATAGAGTTGAAAGCCCGGCCATTGCGCCGGGCTTTTTGTTATCCTGCCGCGAAGCGGGTGATTGCAATCGGGAGGTCCATATTATGCTCCACCATGCATCTTTCGGGGTGGCCGATATCGAACGAGCCGCGCGGTTCTATGATGCCGCCCTCGGCGCGCTTGGCTATATCCGCGTCTGGGAGGATCTGCGCCCCGGTGAGGCCGGACAGGCCGTCGGCTATGGTGTGCCCGGCGGCGGCGATAAGCTGGCGATCAAATCGATCGAGGCGGGGCAGGGTGCGCCGGGTGCGGGCTTCCATCTGGCCTTTGCCGCGCCGGATCGGCAGTCGATCATTGATTTTCATGCCGCAGCGCTTTCCCAGGGTGGCGTCGATAACGGTGCGCCGGGGCTAAGACAGCATTACGGGCCGAATTACTTTGCTGCCTTTGTCATCGATCCCGATGGGTATCGTATCGAGGCGGTTTTCAATCAGGTGGAATGAGGCTGGCGGGCCGATTGGAATAGCGTTGAGCGGACGTATATCCGGTATGCCTCAGTTCACGTTGTGATGTGGAATACCCCGCCAGACATTCGAACGACGCTGCACAACACTCACACAAGCTCGCCGCCGCATTTAGGTTGAGGCCGACCTGCCGGACCGAGGGACCATCATGCGATCCATTTCCACCTTCCTCATCGCCTTCTGCCTCGGCATCCTCTTCACCGCATCAGCAGAAGCCGCGGGCTTCGATTGCGCCAAGGCAGCCAGCGCCGACGAAAAGATCGTCTGCGGCGATACTCAGCTTTCCCACCTCGACGATGTCTTCAATGCCGGCTATGGCGCGGCACGGAAGACAGCTCCCGATGAGGATGATGTCGTCCACGCGGCCCGTAATTTCCTGGCCGACCGGCATGATTGCGGTAGCGACCGGGCCTGTATCCTCAGTGCCTATCTCGCCATTCTCTGGAAAATCTCGCCGGACAAAAGCAGCTTCATGCGGGGCATCTCCGCGAAGTCGCTGACGGGCGGCAAGCAGCCCGGGACTTCGGACATCCCGACAAAGGCCGGGCAATGCGCTGCAACCACGATCCTGGCGGTGCATCCGCGCGTCGAGAGTGGCGACGCACCCGCGACCGATGAGGATTTTGGCAATGGCACGGGCATCGATTATGCCAATGACGGCTACCAGGTCTCGTATAGCCGCGAGGAGATGCTGATCCGCTCAAAGCCCGGCGATCCCGTCGCCCTATGCCTGGTCGAGATTGATCGCGACTGCGAGCCGGATGAGGGTGGCCGGCTTTTCCTCGTCACCAATGGCAGGACGAAGGAAAGCTGGATACTGCCCGATGCGCAGCACAAGTGCGGGGGCTGAACGGGTTTCCGTATCTCGTAGCGCGCCGCCGATTCTGGAAGGGCAGGGCCAGGATCTAATGGCTGACGGCGAGCAAGCGCCGTGTGGACTTATTTTGGCAGGAGGTAAAATGATCAAGGCATCCATCGACCATGCGGCGCTGKCCCGGCAAATCGCTGACATCGCCACGCTGGAGGGCGAATTCGTGCTCCGTTCCGGCCAGGTGTCGCACCGCTATTTCGACAAATACCGCTTCGAAGGCACGCCGGCCCTCCTGAAGCCGTTGGCGCAGGCAATGGCCGCCCTTCTGCCTGCGGATACCGATATCATCGCCGGGCTGGAACTCGGCGGCGTTCCGCTCGCGACCGCGATCTCGCTGGAGACAGGCCTGCCCGCCGCCTTCATCCGCAAGGAGGCCAAGACCTACGGCACCTGCCGGGCGATCGAGGGCCAGGATGTGACAGGCCGCCGCGTGACCTTCATCGAGGATGTGATCAGCACCGGCGGGGCGGTGGCGGACGCTTGGCGGATGGCGATCGGCGAGAAGGCGGAGGTGCTTGGTRTCGTCTGCGCGATCTGGCGCGGCGAGGGTGCAGCGCGGATCGAAGGAGTGCCGGGGCTTGCGGTGTTTCCGGTGTTTACGCGGGCGGATCTGGAGAATGCGCGGTAGACAATGTGTTTCCCGGTTCCGCCATGTGTCAGTTGCGGTCGTTGCGATAGGCTCTAAACTGCCTGATGGTAAAACAGTCCGGGTTGTTGGCAGCGAGCATGGTGCGTTTGAACGGTCGGAATATCGAGCTGCGGCCGGCGTCTTTCGGTGACGTCGATGCCCGCCTGTCTCTCGGAAACCCTGCAGAGATTGTCGAGATGTTCGGCATTGGCCAGGACGATGTGAAGCCGCTGACCAGGGATGGAGCCATTCGCTGGGTTCAAAATCTCATCGATCATCCGAATGCCTGGATCATCGCCTTTCAAGGCCGGCTGATCGGCGATATCCGGCTGGACAGGCTCAATGTCATCGATCGCCGCGCCTTGATGGCAATCGGCATCTACGATCCGCAATTGCTGGGAAAAGGGCTGGGGAGCGAGGCTATTTGCCTCGTCCTGCACCATGCTTTCACGGAGTTGCGGCTGCACCGGATCGGGATAAGGGTACTTGCCTACAACACGCGGGCGATCCGGGCCTATGAGAAATGCGGCTTCACGATCGAAGGCAGGGAGCGGGAAGCCGCCTTTGTGAACGGTGTGTGGCACGACGACATGATGATGGGGTTGCTGGAGACGGATTTTCCGGCGCAGGCATAGACTGGTGCTTCTCGTGGATGCTATCCCGCAGGAAAGCTCCTACCGCCCTGCCGGCCATTCCGGCTTGCTGATGCTCTGTAGCAGCTCCGCATCCACGCCATCGATCCGCGCGATCACCTGTTTCGCCATCTCGCGGCCGGCGTGGCGGACGTCTTCGTAGGCGGTGATGATCTCCGGGCGGATCCAGTTGAGGATCGGGGCGGATTGTTTGGAGACGAGGTCGACGTCGTGGCCGAGGCGTTTGCCGGCGGCTTCGATGCCGGCGTTGACGGCGATGGTGGCGCTGCCGGCCGACGAGACGATACCGTCGGGCGCGCCGGGCGAAAGCATCAGCTGCTCCACGGCGTCACGGATTTCGGCGAGCGGGGCATCGATGTTGACACGCAGCGGCACTTCCTCGGCGCCGTAGTCATGCAGACCAGTCTGAAAGCCGATGCGGGTATGGGTATAATAGGTAAGCTTGCTCGGCGGCTGCAGCAGGGCGATGCGCTTGCGGCCGCGCTGGACGAGCTTCTGCACGGACTGATGGGCGTAAGCCTCGTTGTCGAAATCGTGATAGGGATGCGCGAGGCCGCCATCCGTGCGGCCGTGGGTGGTAAAGGGCATGCCGCTTTCGGCCAGCAGGCGCACGCGCGGATCGTCAGGCTCGACGCGCGAAATGATGACACCATCTGCGGAGCCGGTATCGAGGATATAGCGCACCGGCAGCATGGGATCCTTGCTGTGCGAATGCGGGGTGACGACGATATGGTATGGCGTGCCGGTCAGCACCTCGGAAATGCCGAAGACCATCTGGCTGGAAAAGCCCATGATCTCCTCGTCGATGCTGAGCACGAGGGCAATGACGTTCGTCTTGCCGGTTCTCAGGCGCACGCCGGCCCTGTTCGGCTGGTAACCGAGTTGACGGGCAACCATACGCACCCGTTCCTTCGTTTCAGCGCCAATATCCGGTGCATCTTTCAGCGCCCGCGACACGGTCGTCACGCCGAGGCCCGTCATGAAGGCGATCGTCTTCAGTGTCGGGCGCTCACGCTGAACGGAACCGGATGCCGCTCCGCCGAAATTTCCGTTGTTTTCCATCCCTCTAGGCCCGCCTCACGCGATTTGCTTCGCCTTATAGAGGCTTTTTGGCGCACTGTAAGTATGCCGCCGCTCAAAAAGCTCTCCTCCCTGAGTAGGGCAATCTGTAACGATACAGTAGAAATGTCGAGCCCTTTTTCTGATCAACGTTGCGGAGTGGTTCTCTCTGGTTGAATCCGCTGTTCGTCCCGTGTTTTTTTGCGACCGCGAAATGGTGAAAAGCCGAAATTGTCAGATTAATTAAAAATTAAATAGCAAAATCAGATATATATCGACATGCCGCACTTGCGAAACCGCTTGCTTACGCTCTTCTCATAGCGCAATGGCGGAACCGAAGAATGCTCTTATAAGCTGTAATAACGTCAGTCACAGAAAATTTTACGAGCGGGCGGTTGCGCGGATAAATCGATTGCTCTAAGTTTTTCCGGCAACGTTTCAGTGAGGGAGGAGAACTCATGAAAATCCGTATGATGGCGGCCGTGCTTGCCGCTACCGTAGCCATTCCGTTCGGCGCCGCCAATGCGACCGATCTCGAAGTCACCCATTGGTGGACTTCGGGCGGTGAAGCTGCCGCTGTGGCGGAGCTGGCAAAGGCTTTCGATGCCACCGGTAACCACTGGGTGGACGGCGCAATCGCCGGTTCCGGCAGCACCGCACGTCCGATCATGATCAGCCGCATCACCGGCGGCGACCCGATGGGTGCCACCCAGTTCAACCACGGCCGTCAGGCCGAGGAACTCGTCCAGGCCGGCCTCATGAAGGACCTGACCGATGTGGCGACCGCAGGCAAGTGGAAGGAAATCATCCGTCCGTCGACCCTGCTCGATTCCTGCACGATCGACGGCAAGATCTATTGCGCACCCGTCAACATCCATTCCTGGCAGTGGCTGTGGCTGTCGAATGCCGCCTTCCAGAAGGCCGGCGTTGCGGTTCCGAAGAACTGGGATGAATTCGTCGCTGCCGCTCCGGCCCTGGAAAAGGCCGGGATCGTTCCTCTTGCGGTCGGCGGTCAGGGCTGGCAGGCAAGCGGCGCCTTCAACGTTCTGATGATCGCTATCGGCGGCAAGGACAACTACCTGAAGGTCTTCAAGGACAAGGATGCCACACTGGCTGCCGGCCCCGAGATCGCCAAGGTCTTCAAGGCTGCCGACGATGCACGGCGCATGTCCAAGGGCAGCAACGTGCAGGACTGGAACCAGGCCACCAACCTCGTCATCACCGGCAAGGCCGGCGGCCAGATCATGGGTGACTGGGCGCAGGGCGAATTCCAGGTTGCCAAGCAGGTTGCCGGCAAGGACTATACCTGCCTTCCTGGCCTCGGCGTGAATGAGATCATCTCGACCAGCGGCGACGCCTTCTACTTCCCGCTCCAGAAGGATGCCGAGAAGGCGAAGGCTCAGGATGTGCTTGCCGCCACACTTCTCGATCCGAAGACCCAGGTTGCCTTCAATCTGAAGAAGGGCTCGCYGCCGGTTCGCGGCGACGTCGATATCTCGGCCGCCAACGACTGCATGAAGAAGGGTCTCGATATTCTCGCCAAGGGCAATATCGTCACAAGCTCCGATCAGCTCGTATCGCCCGATACGAMAAAGCAGATCGAAGACCTCTTCGCCGAGTTCTTCGCCAATACCACGATGACGCCCGACGCAGCGCAGAAGCGCTTCGCCGACATCATCGCCGCCGCCGACTGATCCTCGGTCCTCAAGCCCATCAGGTCCGGTCCTGCGTGTTGCAGGGCCGGATCGCGCCGCCGGATCTCTGATCCCCTGCGGCGACGGCACGTCACACCGGCTGCGGTCGCGCCAAGACCGCATGGCGGTTGCGGCAGAGACGGGAAGGGCGGTCGTCTTCGGATGGAGCCCCGGTCACCGAAGCGACTATGCTTCAGGAGGAACTCAATGACAGGTCAAGCGAAAGCAGGCCGACCGTTTAAATTGTTTCGCAATCTGAATTCGAAGATTGCCTCTATTCCCATGATCCTCACCGCCATGGTCATCTTTCTCGGTGGCACGATCTGGACGGTGTTTTATTCCTTCACCAATTCCAAGCTCCTGCCGCGATTGAACTTCGTCGGCATAGAGCAATATCAGCGTCTCTGGGCTGCCCCGCGCTGGGTCGTGTCCATCGAGAACCTGGCGATCTACGGCATTCTGTCGCTGATCTTCAGCCTGGTCATCGGTTTCATGCTGGCGGCTCTCATGGATCAGAAGATCCGTTTCGAGAACACGTTCCGCACGATCTTCCTCTATCCTTTCGCGCTATCCTTCATCGTTACCGGTCTGGTGTGGCAGTGGATCCTCAATCCGGAATTCGGTGTCCAGGCGGTCGTGCGGTCACTGGGATGGACGAGCTTCAGTTTCGATCCGCTCTATACGTCTGAAATCGTCATCTACGGCGTGCTGATCGCCGCCCTCTGGCAGGGCACCGGCCTCGTGATGTGCCTGATGCTCGCAGGGCTTCGCGGCATCGACGAGGATATCTGGAAGGCTTCCCGTGTCGACGGCATTCCCATGTGGCGGACCTATTTCTTCATCATCATTCCGATGATGCGGCCGGTCTTCATCACCACGCTCGTCATCATCGCCAGCGGCATCGTCAAGGTCTACGATCTCGTCGTCGCCCAGACCAGCGGCGGTCCGGGCATATCGTCGGAAGTGCCGGCAAAATACGTCTACGACTACATGTTCCAGGCGCAGAATCTCGGTCAGGGCTTTGCAGCTTCGACCATGATGCTGCTGACAGTGGCAATCATCGTCATTCCCTGGGCATATCTGGAATTTGGCGGAGGGCGCAAACGTGGCTGACAAGATCGCTCTCAAGGCCGTCGATGGCGGCGGCATTCCCTTCGAGAAGAAGGCGGTTTCCGGCTCGGCCGGACCAAAGCCGCGGCCGGTCGTTTCGGGCCGCAACATCATTGTCTACGGCACGCTTTTCGTGGCCGCGGTCTATTACATGATCCCGCTTTACGTGATGGTCGTCACCTCGCTAAAGGGGATGCCGGAGATCCGGCTCGGCAACATCTTTGCGCCGCCGATAGAAATCACCTTCGAACCCTGGGTCAAGGCCTGGGCGACGGCCTGCACCGGCCTCAACTGCGACGGTCTTTCGCGCGGTTTCTGGAACTCGGTCCGCATCACCGTTCCCTCGGTCATCGTCTCCATCGCGATCGCCTCGGTCAATGGCTATGCGCTGGCGAACTGGCGCTTCAAGGGATCGGAATTCTTCTTCTCTGTTCTCATCATCGGCGCCTTCATTCCCTATCAGGTGATGATCTATCCGATCGTCATCATCCTGCGCGAAATCGGCATCTACGGGTCGCTCACGGGGCTCGTCATCGTGCATTCGATCTTCGGCATGCCGATCCTGACACTGCTCTTCCGCAACTACTTCGTGTCTCTGCCGGAGGAACTCTTCAAGGCGGCGCGCGTCGACGGGGCGGGCTTCTGGCAGATCTTCCTGCAGATCATGTTGCCGATGTCGCTGCCGATCTTCGTCGTCGCGATGATCCTGCAGGTGACCGGCATCTGGAACGACTTCCTGTTCGGCGTGGTCTTCACCCGGCCGGATACCTATCCAATGACCGTGCAGCTCAACAACATCGTCAATTCCGTCCAGGGAGTGAAGGAATACAACGTCAACATGGCGGCAACGATCCTCACGGGACTTGTACCGCTCGTCGTCTATTTCGTGTCGGGACGGCTTTTCGTCCGTGGCATCGCCGCTGGCGCAGTGAAGGGTTGATCCCATGAACATGAATGCAAGTGTTTCCATCAAGGACCTGTCGCTGAACTTCGGTGCGGTCAGCGTGCTCAAGGATCTGAACCTCGACATCAACGACGGCGAATTCCTGGTGCTGCTCGGCTCGTCCGGCTGCGGCAAGTCGACCTTGCTGAACTGCATCGCCGGGTTGCTCGACGCCTCGGAAGGGCAGATCTTCATCAAKGGCAAAAATGTCACCTGGGAAGAGCCGAAGGACCGCGGCATCGGCATGGTCTTCCAGTCCTATGCGCTTTATCCGCAGATGACCGTTGAAAAGAACCTCTCCTTCGGCCTTCGCGTCGCCAAGGTGCCGCAGGTCGAGATCGACAAGCGGGTGGCGCGTGCCTCCGAGATCCTGCAGATCCAGCCGCTTCTAAAGCGCAAGCCGGCTGAGCTTTCCGGTGGTCAGCGTCAGCGTGTGGCGATCGGTCGTGCCCTGGTGCGCGATGTCRACGTCTTCCTCTTCGACGAGCCGCTGTCGAACCTCGACGCCAAGCTGCGATCGGAACTGCGCGTCGAAATCAAGCGCCTGCACCAGTCGCTCAAGAATACCATGATCTACGTCACGCACGACCAGATCGAGGCACTGACGCTCGCCGACCGTATCGCCATCATGAAGAGCGGTATTATCCAGCAGCTCGACGATCCGACGACGATCTACAACAGGCCGCGCAATCTCTTCGTTGCCGGCTTCATCGGCTCGCCGTCGATGAACTTCCTGCGCGGCGAACTGGTCAAATMAGGCGACGGTATCGCCTTTACCGCCAACGGCGTGAATTTCTCGCTTGCCGCTTATGATGGGTACGAGAAGCTGCAGCCGGGCCGCAAGGTGGTGCTCGGCGTTCGCCCCGAACACATCAAGGTCAACGAGAATGCCGGTGGCGAAGAGCATGACGCCACCGTCGATATCGAGGAACCGATGGGCGCGGACAATCTTCTGTGGCTGAAACATGCCGGTCACACGATGTCGGTACGCATCAACGGTGCGCGCCGCTTCAGCGTCGGCAGCAAGGTCAAGCTCAGCTTCGACATGTCGCTCGCCTCGGTCTTCGATGCCGAAAGCGAGTTGCGCCTCTAGAAAGTTCTGCGGGCGGTGCCGAAAACGGCGCCGCCCGGTCCTCCAATCGGCCGTCAGGCCAGCCAAATTCGGCCGCGGTCCGGCTTGTCCGGCATTCCCAGGAGCGGCCCGATCAGGATAAGACTATGACATCCTTGCCGAAGAACGGTTTCAACATCGAGCTTTCGGGTTCGTGGCAGCTTGCCTCCGCCGATGGCCAGATCCGCAGCGTCATCACGCTGCCGGGTGACGTACACACGGCGCTTCACAGCGCGGGGCTGATCCCCGATCCCTATTTCGGCCGCAACGAGGAGAAGGTGCAGTGGGTTGCCCAGCGCGAATGGGTGGTCGAGCGCAGCTTCACGCTTCCTGATGCCGAGGGCGACTGGTATCTCGACATCGACTATCTCGACACGGTCGCAAGCGTTCATGTCAACGGCTTCCTGGCGCTCGAGGCCGATAACAGCTTCCGGCGCTACCGGCCGGATGTTTCCAGCATGCTGAAGAAGGGCGAAAACACGATCCGCATCGTTTTTGCCTCCAACGTCGCTGTCGGTGCTGCGCGGCAGAAGCAGCAGCCCTTTTACATTCCCTATAGCACGGGCAACTCGCCGATTCCTGACGGCAACATGCTGCGCAAGCCGCAGTGCCATTTCGGCTGGGACTGGAATATCGCCATTGCTCCGCTCGGCCTTTACGGCACGATCGCACTGAAGAAGCTGGAGACGGCGCGCATCGAGCATGTGCTGACGCGCCAGACGCATAATGCCGATGGCTCCGTCGAGCTGCAGGTCACGGCGTCGCTGTTTGCCAGGGATCCGGGCATCGCTCAGATCTATTTCGATCTCGACGGCGAGCGCGTGCGGCTCGATGTCGGCGTCAATGCCGGTGAGACCCACGTCAACCATGTCTTCCAGATCGACAATCCGCGCCTCTGGTGGCCGTCCGGCAGCGGCGAGCAGGCGCTCTACACGCTTTCGGTCGAACTGCCCTCGGAGAGTGTGACGAAGCAGATCGGCCTTCGCACCATCGAGCTCATCACCACGCCTGATGCCGCCGGCAGCCGTTTCGCCTTCAAGGTCAATGGCCGTGAAATCTTCTGCCGCGGCGCCAACTGGATCCCGGCCGATGCGCTTTTCTCGCTGTCCTCTGAGGAGAAGACCGAGGACCTGCTGGTCTCGGCCAAGGCCGCCAACATGAACATGATCCGTGTCTGGGGCGGCGGCTTCTACGAGCACGACTGGTTCTATGACATCTGCGACCGGCTCGGCCTGATGGTCTGGCAGGACTTCATGTTTGCCTGCAACCTCTATCCCTCGACCGAGGATTTCCTCGAGAATGTCGCGGTCGAAGTGGATTACCAGGTCCGCCGGCTCTCCTCGCATGCTTCGATCGCACTCTGGTGCGGCGACAACGAGCTCGTCGGCGCGCTCACCTGGTTCGAGGAGTCCCGTAGGGATCGTGACCGCTATCTCGTCTCCTACGATCGCCTGAACCGCACGATCGAACAGGCGGTGAAGAAGGCGATGCCCGGCGCCCTCTGGTGGCCGTCGAGCCCGGCTTCCGGTTATCTCGATTTCGGCGATGCCTGGCATGCCGATGGTTCCGGCGACATGCATTACTGGTCGGTCTGGCACGAGAACAAGTCGTTCGATAATTACCGCTCGGTGCGGCCGCGCTTCTGCTCGGAATTCGGCTTCCAGTCCTATACGTCGCTGCCTGTCATCAAGACCTATGCTGATGCCAAGGACATGAACGTGGCGTCGCCCGTCATGGAGCTGCATCAGAAGAATGCCGGCGGCAACGAGCGCATTGCCGGCACGATGTTCCGCTACTTCCGCTTCCCCAAGGATTTCCCGAATTTCGTTTATCTCAGCCAGATCCAGCAGGGTCTGGCGATCAAGACGGCGGTGGAATACTGGCGCTCGCTGAAGCCCCATTGCATGGGCACGATCTACTGGCAGCTCAACGACACCTGGCCGGTCGCTTCCTGGTCGAGCCTCGATTACGGCGGCCGCTGGAAGGCGATGCACTATCTCGTCAAGCGCTTCTTCCAGCCGGTGGCAGTGGCGGCAATCCCCTCTGACGACGGCAAGTCGATCCGCTTCTCGCTGGTCAACGACACGCTTGCCGATGTCAGCGTCGATCTGTCGATCTCGATCCTGACGATGAAGGGCGAGCGCAAGAACCTTAGGAATGTGCAGGCCATGTGCGCGCCCGATGCGGCCTGCACTGCCGCGACGCTCGACATGTCCGAGATCCCCGAGGGCACGCTGCTCGCCTGGCGCTTCACCGCGTCCAACGGCATGGGCGGCGAGGGGCATCATGTCAACGGCACCTACAAGGCGCTGGAACTGGAGCCGGCGGGTCTTTCCGTCATCCGCGAATTCGTCGAGGAGAACGGCTCGATCGACCTTGACGTCACCGCCAATGGCCTGGCGCTCTTCGTGATGATCGAGACTGACACCGATGGCAAATATTCCGACAATGCCTTCGACCTTGCGGCCGGCGAAAGCCGCCGCATCACCTTTACCCCGGCCAAGCCGCTCGAAAAGGGCGAACTGCCGGAATTCCGCTTCTATGACCTGCATTCCTGCCAGTCGGCAGATTGATCTTACGTGAGAACGGGCACGAGGCCCGAGGAGGATGACATGACCAAGCTCAGCTATCAGCTTTATAGCGCCCGCAATTTCCCGCCGCTGTCGGCGATCTTTGAAAAGCTCGGCAAGGCCGGCTATGGCGAAGTCGAAGGCTTCGGCGGCATCTATGCCGAACTCGACGAGGCGGGCCTCAAGAGCCTGCGCGCCGATCTCGACAAGAACGACCTCGTGATGGCGACCGGCCATTTCAGCCCCGACTTCCTCGAAGGCAGCGTCGAGAAGTCGCTGCAGATCGCCAAGATCCTTGGCATGGATTCCATCTATGCGCCGCACCTGATGCCCGACCAGCGCCCGACGGATGCTGCCGGCTGGCTCGCCTTCGGCAAGCGCCTGCAGGCCATGAGCAAGCCCTACAAGGATGCGGGCTATGAATTCGGCTGGCACAATCACGACTTCGAATTCGTAAAGCTCTCCGACGGTTCGCTGCCGATCGAGCGCATTTTCGAAGGCGCGCCCGACATTTCCTGGGAAGCTGACATTGCCTGGGTCGTTCGCGGCGGTGCGGACCCCTACGCCTGGGTCGAAAAGCTCGGTTCGCGCATCAGCGCCGTCCACGTCAAGGACATCGCGCCGGCTGGTGAAGCCACTGACGAAGGCGGCTGGGCCGATGTCGGCCATGGCACGATCGGCTGGGCAAAGCTGCTTCCGGCCGTCAAGTCCGGCACCAAGGCCAAGCATTTCGTCGTCGAGCACGACAATCCCAATGATATCGACCGCAACATCACGCGCTCGATCGCTTCCTTCAAGACCTACTGAGGCAGACCATGACCAAGGAACTTGGCGTCGGCATCATCGGATGCGGCAATATCTCCACCACCTACTTCTCGCTGTCACCGCTCTTCAAGGGGCTGAAGGTGCTCGCCTGCGCCGATATCAACGTGCAGGCGGCAAAGCAGCGCGCCGAAGAATACAATGTGACGGCACAGACGATCGACGAGCTTCTCGCCAATGACGAGATCGACGTCGTCGTCAACCTGACGATCCCGGATGCGCATTATCCGGTATCGAAGGCGGCCCTTGAAGCCGGCAAGCATGTCTATTCGGAAAAGCCGCTCGTGCTCTCGCTGGAGCAGGGCGAAGAGCTTCGCCGCATCGCCAAGGAGAAGGGACTTTCCGTCGGCTGCGCGCCCGATACTTTCCTCGGCGGCGCACATCAGCTTGCCCGCAAGTTCATCGATGACGGCGGCGTTGGCCGTATCACGTCGGGCGCCTGCTACGTCATGGGCCCGGGCATGGAAATGTGGCACCCGAACCCGGACTTCTTCTTCCTGCCGGGCGGCGGTCCGATCCTCGACATGGGGCCGTATTATATCGCCAACCTGATCAACCTGATCGGACCGGTGAAGCGCGTCGCCGGCATGACCTCGATGGCATCGGAAACCCGCACCATCACCAGCCAGCCGCGCAATGGCGAGTCCATCCCGGTCAAGACACCAACGACGATCCAGGCGCTGCTCGAATTCGTCTCCGGCGCCACCGTGACGCTGACGGCAAGCTGGGATGTCTGGTCGCACCGCCACGCCAATATGGAGCTCTATGGCACTGATGGTTCGCTCTACGTGCCGGACCCGAACTTCTTCGGCGGTGTCGTCGAGGCAAGCGGCCGCGACAAGGAGATCAAGGCGCTGGATGCCTGGGATCATCCCTTCGGCAAGTTCAACCAGGAAAGCCCGAACGGCCCGCGCGCCAACTACCGCACGGCCGGCCTTGCCGACATGGCCATGTCGCTAATCGACGGCCGCGATGCGCGTTGCTCGCTCGACCGCACGCTGCACGGCGTCGATATCATGACCTCGATCCTGAAGTCGGGTGCGGAAGGCCGTTTCGTCGATCTGACGACGACCTGCACGCAGCCGGCGGCGCTGGGCATCGAGGAAGCACTGGCGCTGTTGAAGTAAGCCGAGAGAGCTTTCCGGGGTCGGTACGGTCGGCTCCGGATTGCCGTGAGGCACCACGCTAACGTCGTCATCCTCGGGACAAGCCCGAGGATGACGGTGTTTGAGGGCAGGGCCTATCAAGCAACGTCAGTATGTGAAGTTGTCGAGAACATGCGCCACGCGCTTGCCGTAACGGGGCGCTTGCTCCAATAGTGCCGGCGCGCCCGACACGAGGGCCGCGACGTTATTAGCTTTCGACCGCCGCTCGGTGCGGATACGAAAGAGAAGCACTTTTTACAGGTTGAGGAGACCTCAGATGAGCTGGCAACCGGCCGAAGACCGCTATTCGAAGATGAAGTATAACCGCACGGGCCGTTCCGGCCTGAAGCTGCCGGCCGTTTCCCTCGGCCTCTGGCACAATTTCGGCGGCGACACCCCGCATGACCGCAAGGTCGACATGTGCCGCACGGCCTTCGATCTCGGCATCACCCATTTCGACCTCGCCAACAATTACGGCCCGCCTCCCGGCAGCGCCGAGACCGCTTTCGGCGAAATCCTGCGCACCGATTTTGCGGGTCTGCGTGACGAGCTCATCATCTCCTCCAAGGCCGGATACGACATGTGGCCGGGTCCCTACGGCGAGTGGGGCAGCCGCAAGTACCTGATCGCTTCCTGCGACCAAAGCCTTGAGCGCATGGGTCTCGACTATGTCGATATCTTCTATTCGCACCGTTTCGATCCGGACACCCCGCTGGAAGAAACCTGCGGCGCGCTTGACTACATCGTGCGTTCCGGCCGCGCGCTCTATGTCGGTATCTCCTCCTATAATTCGCAGCGCACCCGCGAGGCTGCGGCCATTCTCAAGGATCTGGGCACGCCCTGCCTCATCCACCAGCCGAGCTATTCCATGCTCAACCGCTGGGTCGAGGACGACAAGCTGCTCGATGCGCTCGATGAGGTCGGCATGGGCTCGATCGTCTTCTCGCCGCTTGCCCAGGGCATGCTGACGACGAAATATCTCGGCGGCATTCCCGCTGACAGCCGTGCGGCGCAGAACCACTTCCTCAAGAAGGACTTCATCCGCCCGCAGATCATCGACAATATCAGGAAACTCAACGAGATCGCCGAAAAGCGTGGCCAGACGCTGGCGCAGATGGCGATCGCCTGGGTGCTGCGGGGCGATCGCGTAACCTCGGCGCTGATCGGCGCCAGCCGATCCTCGCAGATCGTCGATTGCGTCAATGCGCTCGACAATCTCGAGTTTACGGCCGAAGAGCTGAAGCAGATCGATGTCTATGCCAAGGAGGCCGACATCAATCTCTGGGCGAAGTCCGCAGAGCTGGAATAAGTTTCACCGCCCGGGGCAAAACCCCGGGCGTTTTTCTGATATAATCTGATGTACGTGCAGCAGAAATTGTTGCTCAAAAGGAGGAGCCGCCATGATCCGCAATCCAATCCTGCCCGGATTCAATCCCGACCCGTCCATCTGCCGCGTCGGCGACGATTATTACATCGCGACGTCCACCTTCGAATGGTATCCGGGCGTGCAGATCCACCATTCGCGCGATCTGGTGAACTGGACGCTGGTGCGCCGGCCTCTCGAGCGCGCCTCGCAGCTCGACATGCGGGGCAATCCTGACAGTTGCGGCATCTGGGCGCCATGTCTTTCCTATGCCGACGGCCAGTTCTGGCTCGTCTACACCGACGTGAAGCGCTTCGACGGCAACTTCAAGGATGCGCATAACTACATCGTGACCGCGCCCACCATCGAGGGTGAGTGGTCCGAGCCTGTTTACGTCAATTCCTCGGGCTTCGACCCGTCGCTCTTCCATGACGAGGACGGCCGCAAGTGGTTCGTCAACATGCAGTGGAACCACCGGACGGAAAGCTACGGCGGCTCGCCGAAATCGCCGGCCTTCGATGGCATCCTGCTGCAGGAATGGGATGCACAGACGAAATCGCTCAAGGGGCCGATCAAGAATATCTTCGCCGGCAGCCCGCTCGGCCTCGTCGAGGGACCGCATCTCTTCCGGAAGAACGGCTGGTATTATCTGACGACGGCGGAAGGCGGCACCGGCTACGACCATGCGGTGACGATGGCGCGTTCGCGCACTATCGATGGCCCCTATGAACTGCATCCCAACCGGCACCTGATCACTTCCAAGGACCATCCGGAAGCGGTGTTGCAGCGGGCAGGGCACGGGCAATATGTCGAAACGCCGGATGGCCAAGTCTATCACACCCATCTCTGCGGCCGGCCGCTGCCGCCGAAGCGCCGCTGCACGCTGGGGCGCGAGACGGCGCTGCAGAAATGCGTCTGGCGCGAGGATGGCTGGCTCTACCTCGAAAACGGCACGACGGTCCCCGATGTAGAGGTGCCCGGCCTTGGTGGTGCTACGCGGGCGGAAAAGCCTGTTCGTAGCGGGTATAATTTCGATGGCGGTAAACTGCCCGCCGATTTTCAGTGGCTGCGCACGCCACAGCCGGAACGCATCTTCAACCTGACTGACCGCCCCGGCCATCTCAGGCTGATCGGCCGTGAAAGCGTCGGTTCCTGGTTCGAGCAGGCACTCGTCGCCCGCCGGCAGGAGCATCACAGTTTCCGTGCCGAGACGGTCGTGGAGTTTACGCCGGACACCTATCAGCAGGTGGCCGGTCTGACCCACTACTATAACCGCCACAAGTTCCATGCCGTCGTCGTGACACTGCATGAAAAGCTTGGCCGTTGCGTCACGATCTTTTCCTGCAACGGCGATTATCCGAACGGCCGCATGAGTTTCCCCGCCGAGGCCGGCGTGGCGATCCCTGCCGATGGCCGTGTGCAGCTAGCCATGGAGATCCGCGATAACGACCTGCAGTTCTTCTGGCAGACGGAAGGCAAGGGCGCGTGGCAGCCGATCGGCCCGGTTCTCGATGCCGGTGTCGTCTCCGACGAGGGCGGGCGCGGCGAGCATGGCTCGTTTACCGGCGCTTTTGCCGGCGTCTTCGCCTTCGATACGTCGGGGCGGGCAAAGACGGCCGATTTCGACTGGTTCAACTACGACGAGCTGTGAGACGGGGCGATGGCTGATATCCGCATCGAGCCAATGGCCCCAGACCATATAGAAGCCTTCCACCTGGTGCTCGATACGGTGGCTCGCGAACGCAAATATCTCAGCCTTCTCGAAGCCCGGCCGCTTGAGGAGACGCGCCAGTTCGCGCTCTCTTCGATCGCATCAGGCAATGTAAATCTCGTCGCCCTCAATGGCGGCGAGGTGATTGGCTGGTGCGATATCCGCCGGCATTTCTTTCCCTCGCATGCCCATCGCGGCTCGCTCGGCATGGGCCTGCTTCCCGGCTTTCGCGGACAGGGGCTTGGCCGTCGGCTGATCGAGGCGGCGATATCGGCGGCGCGCGAGGCCGGCATGATCCGCATCGAATTCGGCGTACATGCCGATAACGCGCGGGCGATCGGGCTCTATGAGACGGTCGGTTTCGTGAAAGAGGGGGTTAGCCGTGATGCGTTCCATGTCGATGGCGATTACAAGGACGTGATCAATATGGCGCTGATCTTGCGGTAGGTGAATGCCGTCTTCATCACGACCGATTACGCAGACGTGATTGCCGCTGCCATGATCTTGCAACGTTGCGTTAGGTCCGGGTTAAGACATTAGGAATCTGGCATAAGTACCCGATTCCATTACAAATCTTTAATTTTATTTTCAGATTTCGTTCATTTTCGCGGACGTAGTTTCGGGGCGTGTTCAACACGAGGAAACCCCATGAAAAAGATTTTCGCAGCTCTTCTTTCCGCTTCTTTCCTGCTTTCGCCGATCGTTGCATCGCAAGCCAGCGCCGCCGATCATCGTCGTCCGCCGGTTGTCGTTAAGGAGAAGGTCGTCATCCACAAAAAGGTCGACCGTCAGCATCGCTGGTCCAGGGGCTATCGCATGTCGGCTGCCGAGCGCGGCCGCTACCGCGAAGTCCGCGACTACCGCCGCTATCGCCTCGCACCGCCGCCGCGTGGCTATCACTGGGTGAAGGCCGATAACGACTACCTTCTCGTCGGCGTCGCTTCCGGCCTGATTTCCAGCATCATTGCCGGTAATCGCTGAGTTCAGGTGCACCAGAAACAGGGCGGCTTCGGCCGCCCTTTTTGTTTGGGGAGTGTGGACATGATATCCTTGTCGTCAGGCGAAGAGGCCGGCTGAGCGCTTGATCACCCCATCCTCGGTGATGACAGCATCCATCGGGATATCATGCGGCTGCGGCTTGATCGTACGGATCTGCTGTTGCGAAAATCCGATGCCGACGGCGAGCGGCCTGGGGGAGAGCGCCGCCAGCGTCCTGTCGAAATAACCGCCGCCGACGCCGAGGCGATAACAGCCGCTGCTATAGCCGACGACAGGGGCAATCACGATATCGGGTTGTCGCTCTTCGCCCTCGGTGGGGATGAGAATGCCGAGCACGCCGCGTTCCAGCTTCACGCCCGGAGTCCAGACCCGGAATGTCAGGGGCTTTGCTTTCTCTGCCACGACCGGCAGCAGGCATGTCGCACGCCCGGCGATTGCGGCCATCCAGCCACGAAGATCCGGCTCTCCCTGAAATGGCCAGTAGATGCTGACAGTTTTTCCCGTGATGACGGGACCCAGGAGCCGGTCGAGATGCGATGAGATCAGCGCCGTCTTCCGCTCCCGCTCGGCCGATTCTATTCGTTTGCGGGCGTCGATCAGCCGCATGCGCTCGCCGCGGCGCCATTCCCGCACCAGCTCCCATGGCTCCTCCAAGCCCATATAGGCGGGATCGACTTCGTGCATCAGGCATGCCGGCGAGGCATAATCGTCTGGTTCGTCTTTCTGCATCTGGCGGTCCGATCGGAAGAAGTTTTCAGTTCATGCGACGATTTTGAACGCTTCGGCGATTGCGATCATTCTCTGATTTAGAATAATAGACAAGTTCGTTCATCAAGCGAGATCGATGTGGATCTGTCTTCTCTGGAAATTTTTCTCGTCGTTGCCGAAGAGGGCAGCGTCACCCGCGCAGCCAAGAGGCTTTCGCGCGCGCCGTCCAATGTCACGACCCGCATTCAGGCTTTGGAAGGGCAGATGGATGCTGCTCTGTTCAGCCGGGACGGCAAGCGCATGACGCTGACATCAGAGGGACAGCTCTTCGTCTCCTATGCGCGACGACTGACGGCGCTTGCCGGGGAGGCACAGCTTGCCCTGAAGGGCGTCCGCCCGCAGCCGAGCTTACGTCTCGGCACGATGGAGAGCACCGCGGCGAGCCGTCTTCCGCCGGTGCTGGCGCGCTTCAACGGCCAGAACCCCGATATTGCCCTGAAGCTGACGCTCGGCGCCACGCGTGAGTTGACCAGGGCCGTTTTATCCGGCGAGCTCGATTGCGCGCTGATMGCCACACCGCAGGGCGAGCCCGGCTGGTTGTCGTCTGCGGGTTTCGACGCCGATGATCTCCATTCCGCGCGTGTCTACGAGGAAGACCTGCTGCTCGTGCTGCCGCCTCATCATGCTTCAGTCACAGCACCTCAGGATATCCGCCTTCCGGCGCTTGCTGCGCTGGAGCCCGGCTGTACCTACCGCCAGATTGCCGAGCGCTGGATCCGCGGCGGCGCCAGTCTGCCGACAGTGGAGATGACGTCCTATCACGCTATCCTTGCGCAGGTCATCGCCGGCAATGCCGTCGGCGTCATGCCGCGCTCGGTGCTCGACATGCTGCCCTGGAGAGCCGAGGTCAATGTCCACCGGCTCGGAGCCGTCGATACGCTGCTGATTTCCAGGCGGCAGCAGCGCTCCGATCCGCTGCAGGCCTTCGAGCAGATCATGCTCCTGTCGGCCCATCCGCCCTCCATGCTGCAATAGCAGCGCCTCCAACATCGCTCACAGCCTTCTTCAAAGAGTATTCCATGCGCATGCCAAATCCCGACGAGACGCCCCGCCGGTCATCCATTTCGCGGCTGTTCCATCCCATTCTTGCCGGTGCGACGCTGCGCGACCGGATGCTTGCCTGTCTCGGCGCACTCGTCTCCATTGCGCTCACCGGCCTGCTCTGCGGCGCGCTCCTCGGTGAGGGGTCGCATCTGCCGCTGATCGTGGCGCCCATGGGGGCGTCGGCCGTGCTGCTTTTCGCGGTGCCGGCGAGCCCGCTTGCGCAGCCCTGGTCGATCATCGGCGGCAACACGATCTCGGCGATCATGGGTGTTGTGGCTGCAAGCCTGATCCGTGATCCGATCATCGCGACGGGTGTCGGCGTGTCGCTGGCGATCGCCGCCATGTCCTTTACCCGCTGCCTGCATCCGCCGGGTGGGGCGGCGGCACTGACGGCGGTGCTCGGCGGTCCTGTCGTTGCCAGCTGGGGCATGCTCTTTCCCTTCGTGCCCGTCGCCCTGAACTCCTGCCTGCTGGTGGCGCTCGGCCTCGTCTTTCACAAGCTGTCGCGGCACAATTACCCGCATGTGGTGGCCGCACCCGTCAATACGCACCTGACGGCAGACCGCCCCCCGGCGGAGCGCGCCGGTTTCCAGGAAGAGGATATCGATGCGGCACTCGCCAAGCTCAACGAGACTTTCGATATCGACCGCGCCGATCTGGCCCGGCTCCTGCGTCAGGTAGAGTTCGAGGCGGTAGCCCGCTCCAACGCGGAGATCCGCTGCGCCGATATAATGTCGCGCGATGTGATTGCGATCGATGCGGATGCTACGGTCGAGCAGGCGCGGTGGCTGCTGCTCAACCACAATATCCGGACATTGCCGGTGCGCGATGAGGCCGGAAAGCTGATCGGGACGGTGGGCCTTCGGGAGCTTGCGGTCGCCTCGGGTTCGGTGGAGCGGCTGGTCTCACCGGCAACGACGGCGCGTGCTGGCGATGTGGCGATGGCTTTGCTGCCGGATCTGACGGATGGGCGCGCCCATGCCGTCATTATCGTCGATGAGGCGAGGCGTATTGTCGGGCTGATTTCGCAGACGGATCTGCTGAGCGCTGTTGCGCGGGCATTACCCAAGGGGGCAAGCGGACCGATGACGCGGCCTGAAGACAATCAGCGCATGCCGAGATAGGCAAGCAGGCAGGCCGCCGCAGCGGTGATGGCGAGCTTCGGCCATCTGTCATCGAAGAAGAAGGCCATTAGCGCTCCGCCTGAAAGCGTGATGGTCGCGCTCCAGAATGTCTTGTCCGAGCAGGTGAGGGCGAGTGCGGCAAGAAACACGGCGCTGGCCACCATCGTCACCGGCGCTGAAGCCCGCAGGACGTCATCTTCCACAACATAAGGAAGAATGAAGCGCCGCAGGCTGAGGGAGAGGGTGACTGCGAGCAGAAGGTCAGTCAGGATAGGTGGCATGGTGGACCCGGTGGTTTCTGCTAAAGCCGGTGCAAGCCATGTGCCAGTTGGGGAATTGTCGCGGAGCTCTGTGGCTGCCGGGGATTGGGCGGCGAAGGGCCGAGCTTCGTGCCTCCGTGCCCATTTATTGCATTCAGGGTGATGAAAAAACAATCAGAAGATAGATCTGCATCATAATTCATCTTTAGCGCTGTGGCCCTCCGGCATGCCGAAGGGCCTATGTGCGACACACCTAGTCTCGCCGTCGCGACGGCATCACGCGTTCGGTGATGAAAGCAAGAATTCCTCTCGGTTTTCGCGTCTCACCGTCGGCCTGATCTCCATAGGTCAGCGGATGCAAGCCCTGGATTGGGGGCAGGGGCTCGCATTCGATGCACAGGCATCGATAGGGTCTGATTGCCGCCGCCTTCATGCCGCCTGCCGGTTCCAGCTGATGAAGGGATCAGGCAGGTTGCGCCAGCGCTCAGGCGTGAATGTTTTGCTTTCCACCAGACATGCGTCGAGCTCCCGCGTGATCCAGGCCTCGTCCATCGGGTTGGCGCCGATGAAGACGATTTCCTGGCGGCGGTCGCCCCAGATGGGGTCGAGATAGGGGCCGATGCCGCGCATGAAGGCCGGCTCCTCCGGCCATTGTTCGCGCGGCACGGCGGACCACCAGAGGCCCATCTTGCCGGTGCGGACGAGGGCGCCGGCCTGGCTGATTTCGCCGACATGGTGCGGGCGGGTCGCCAGCCAGAAGAAGCCTTTGGCGCGCACCACACCCGGCCAGGTGCGGTCGAGGAAGGCTTGCAATTTCCCAGGATGGAAGGGGCGCCTTTCGCGGTAGACGAAGGAGCGGATGCCGTATTCCTCGGTTTCCGGCACATGGTCTTTGAAGCCATGCAGTTCCTTGTACCAGAGCGGATGGGTCTCGGCCTTGTCGATATCGAAGCTGTTGGTGCCGAGCACATCCTTCAGCGCCACCTTGCCGAAGTCGGTTTCGATGATGCGGGCATCCGGGTTGAGGCCGGTGATGATCTTT
The DNA here is from genome assembly GCF_056397645.1 of Rhizobium sp. 05L429. Taxonomy (NCBI): domain Bacteria; kingdom Pseudomonadati; phylum Pseudomonadota; class Alphaproteobacteria; order Hyphomicrobiales; family Rhizobiaceae; genus Rhizobium; species Rhizobium sp. 05L429. Next base: position 73,462 of record NZ_JBFTNV010000014.1, read on the forward strand.
CTGGCCGCATCGCGCTGGTCTTCGCTCGCCGTGCCGATCTTGTTCAACACGACGATATCGGCGAATTCGATCTGTTCGACCAGGAGGTCGACGATGGTTCTGTTGTCACCATCGCCTGATGTTTCGCCGCGATCGGCGAGGAAATCGACGGAGGCGTAATCGGCAAGCAGGTTGGCGGCGTCKACCACGGTCACCATCGTGTCGAGGCGGGCGACATCCGAGAGGCTTCTTCCATTTTCGTCGCGGAATTCGAAGGTGGTGGCAACGGGCAGGGGCTCGGCAATGCCTGTGGATTCGATCAGCAGGTAATCGAAGCGGCCCTGGTCGGCAAGCTGGCGCACCTCCTTGAGCAGGTCGTCACGCAGCGTGCAGCAGATGCAGCCGTTGGTCATTTCCACCAGTTGCTCGTCTGTGCGAGAGAGATTGGCGCCGCCATCGCGCACAAGTGCCGCGTCGATATTCACCTCGCTCATGTCGTTGACGATGACGGCGACGCGCATGCCCTCGCGATTCCCGAGCACATGATTGAGCAGCGTGGTCTTGCCGGCGCCGAGGAAGCCCGAGAGCACGGTGACGGGAAGTCTCTTGTCCATAATATCATCCTATTATGTTATAACGTAACAAATGCACTCACAAAAAAAGGCGGAACGGGGGTGTCGCCGCCTTCTTTCGCCGCAGACCTCGCGGGAGGGCTGCAAGTCCGACGGGATGCGCTGGTAACGCCCCGTGATTGTTCAAGCAGTGCCGACGCCTTGCCGATCCTCCGCTTATGCGCTGGCGAGGCAGTTCTTCATGCTGTCGGCGATGCCACGCATGWGGGTGAAGTAGAGATCGGGGCCGGCGGGCAGGGTGGCGGCTTCCGGGTCCAGCACGCCTGATTTCGCCCTGGTGCCTTCGATGACGACATCGACGAGGCGCGGTTCGAACTGCGGCTCTGCGAAGACGCAGGTTGCGCCGAGATCGCCGACCTTCTTGTGGATCTCCGAGACGCGCTCCGCACCCGGTATGGTCTCGGGACTGACGGTGATCGAGCCGGCGACGCGGATATGGTAGCGATGCTCGAAATATTGGTAGGCATCGTGGAAGACGATGAAGGGCTTGTCCTTCACCGGCGACACGGTTGCGGCGATTTCCTTGTCGAGCGCGTCGAGCTTGTCATCCAGCTCCTTGGCATTGGCCTCGTAGGTCAGCGCATTGGCGGGGTCGGCGGCAACCAGCGTGGTGGTGATMTCGGTGGCCATCGCCTTGGCGTTGACCGGATCGAGCCAGAGATGGGTGTCGAAGGCGCCGTGGTCGTGGTCATGATCTGCTTCGGCATKATCGTGACCAGCATCAGCATGTTCATCGGCGGAAGCACTATCCTGGTCGCCGTCATCATGCGCTTCAAAGGCGCCGCCTTCGCGGAAAGGCAGCTTCACCAGACCCGGCGCATTGTCGAGCCGGGCGACGATGGCGTCGGAACCCAGCGATTCCAGCGGCTTTTCGAGGAAGGCTTCGAGGCCGGGGCCGACCCAGAAGATCACCTTGGCTGCCTGCAAAGCGCGGGCATTGGAAGGCTTCAGATTATAGGTGTGCGGAGAGGCGGCGCCATCGACGATCAGTTCCGGTTTGCCGACGCCCTGCATGATGGCCGAAACCAGCGAATGGATCGGCTTGATCGAGGTGACGACGACGGGCGCCTCAGCAGCCTGGAGGGACCCGGCAAAAAGGAAAGCCGGGATTGCGAGGGTAAGGCCCATCGCCAGTTTCATCAGCATGCTCCGCTTGAATTGCAGTTGTAATGTTATTACATCAATTGCGTTATGCTATAACGTGTGCAATAGCAGGACGCAACAGCACTTTCGGAAAAATTGATGCTCTCTCCCGCAGATAACCCCGTTGGTAACGCCGCAAGTATCCGCGCCGAACCGCTGGTTTCGCTCGACAATGTCGGCATTCGTCGCGGCGGTCGCTGGCTGGTGCGCGGTGTGGATTTCTCCGTGTCGCGCGGCGAAATCGTTACGCTGATCGGCCCGAACGGCTCCGGCAAGTCGACCAGCGCCAAGGCTGCGATCGGCGTTTTGAAGCCGGATGAGGGCAGGGTGACGAAAAAGACCGGCCTCAAGGTCGGCTATGTACCGCAGAAGCTTGCGGTGGACTGGACGCTGCCGCTTTCGGTGCGCCGGCTGATGACGCTGACCGGGCCTCTGCCCGAGGCCGATATCATGGTGGCACTCGAAGCATCAGGCATGGCGCATATGCTGGATGCACAGGTACAGCATCTCTCGGGCGGCGAATTCCAGCGGGCGCTGATGGCACGCGCCATTGCCCGCAAGCCCGATCTTCTCGTTCTCGACGAGCCCGTGCAGGGTGTGGATTTCGCCGGCGAGATCGCGCTTTACGAACTTATCAAGTCGATCCGCAATACCACCGGCTGCGGTATCCTGCTGATCTCGCACGACCTGCATGTCGTCATGGCGGAGACGGATACCGTCATCTGCCTCAACGGCCATGTCTGCTGCCGCGGCACGCCGCAGGCGGTGAGCCAGAGCCCGGAATATGTGCGCCTCTTCGGCAGCCGCGCGGCGCCGACGCTTGCAGTCTACAGCCATCACCACGACCATACGCATCTGCCCGACGGGCGCGTTCTGCATGAGGACGGTTCGGTAACGGACCATTGCCACCCTGACGATGGCCATCATCATGAGCACGGGCATGACCATGCTCACGACCATCACGACGGGCATGCGCATGCCGAGGCCCATGCTCACGCCCATTCCCACTCCCAAAGCGGGGAGGGCCGCCATGCTTGACGATTTCTTCGTGCGCGCAATCCTGGCTGGCGTCGGTCTGGCGCTGACAACAGGGCCGCTGGGCTGCTTCATCATCTGGCGGCGCATGGCCTATTTTGGCGATACGATTGCCCATTCGGCGCTGCTTGGCGTCGCACTGTCGCTGCTCTTCGATTTCAACCTGACACTGGCCGTCTTCGTCGTCGCCGCTGCCGTCTCGATCCTGCTGCTCCTCCTGCAGAAGCGTCAGGCGCTGTCGGCCGATGCGCTGCTCGGCATTCTCTCACATGCGACGCTGGCGATCGGCCTCGTCATGGTCGCCTTCATGTCCTGGGTGCGCATCGATCTCATCGCCTTCCTGTTCGGCGATATCCTGGCAGTCTCGACCACGGATATCGCGATGATCTGGGGCGGCGGCATTCTGGTGCTAGTGGCGATCGCCTGGCTGTGGCGGCCGTTGCTTGCAGCCACCGTCAATCCGGAACTGGCGGAGGCCGAGGGCCTGCAGCCGGAGCGGGCGCGGCTGTTCTTCATGCTACTGATGGCCGTCGTCATCGCCATTGCCATGAAGATCGTCGGCATCATGCTGATCACCTCGCTGCTGATCATTCCGGCGGCAGCGGCGCGGCGCTTCTCCTCGACGCCAGAACGGATGGCGGTTCTCGCCTCGCTGATCGGCGCAGTCGCAGTCGTCGGCGGGCTCTTTGGCTCGCTGACTTATGACACGCCATCCGGGCCGTCGATTGTCGTCGCCGCTCTCATTCTCTTCATTCTGAGCCTGCTTCCCGCCTGGCGCGGGCGCAGGGACCTGCAAGGACAAGGCTCATGAACGCACCTCAACTCACCCGCAACCAGTCACTCGTTTTCGATGTGCTCGAAAAGGCCGAGGGACCGCTCAGCGCCTATACGATCCTCGACAAGCTGCGCGACCAGGGTTTCCGCGCGCCTCTGCAGGTTTACCGGGCGCTGGAAAAGCTGCTCGAATTCGGCGTGGTGCATCGGCTCGAGAGCATCAACTCCTTCGTCGCCTGCGCCCATCCCGGCGAGGACTGCCACAGCCATGGCATCGTCGCTTTCGCGATCTGCGAAAGCTGCGGCCAGGTGATCGAGTTCCACGACCATGAGGTGGATCACCGCCTGATGGGCTGGGTGCGCAGCCAAAAATTCAAGCCGGCGAAGACGACGATCGAAATCCGCGGCACCTGCGAGGCCTGTGCTGCGTGAACCGACAGCAACAGCAGGGCATTTGGCCTTTGCTTAGTGGACTGTCCCTTCGTCGGGGCGGCTAAATCGGGCCTGTCCGACCATCTTGATCGCTTCGGCGATGCGGTTTGCGACTTCGTCCGGATCGCCGGAAATGGTCTCGTAATTCTGCAGCAGGTCGGCAAGGTTTTCCATCGCCTGCGAGAGGCTGCCACCTTGCCGGCTGGCGAACGGTGAGGAAAGATGGAGCGTGTCGCTGAGCTTATGCAGCAGCTGCTCGATCTCGTCCCTCGTCATTTCATCGATTCCCTTTGTCTTGGACACGACCGCACCAACGATTCTAGAGGCCGACTGAAATGCAATTGCTAATCACTTGCATTAGCAAAGCATAATTGAGAATTATTCGCAACTGAATACGAATATTTCGAAACTGAAATCAGCAGTCCTGTCAGATCGGGCGTCTGAACGGGCAGGGGCTTTGCAACACGCCTTCCCGCCTTATCTCCCATGCCGTCTACAACGGCATGAGGAGGCCGGACGCGGAATGGATGTCGCCAATGCAGCAATCTACCGTTTTCTCGAAGCGCCGGATGAATGGGGAAGGCCGGAGGAGCCGGTAACACCGCAGGAGGTCGAGGGCTTCGAACATTCAGAGGGTGTGGCGTTGCCGGATGCGCTCAAACAATACTGGCAGCGCTACGGCGGGCGGCAGTTCAACAGCAAAACGGTCTTCAGCTTCCAGACGAAAGCCACGTTCCCGAACGGCAAGCGAAAGAGGGTGGATGTCGGCGTGGTTGCCGATCCACGCACCATGATCGAAGCGCGGCAGCGCTACATGGACCCGCTCTATGGAAATTCCGGTCCGCGGCTGCCCGCGGCACTCTACCCGCTCACCTTCGACGCCGGCTACGGGCATTGCCTGCTGGACCTCAATGCGCACAGCTATGGCCGCATTCTCTACATCGTCATAAAGGCGAAGACCTTCGGCGATCGGGGCTATGGGTGGGAACAGATCGGCCACGTCGCGGATGATTTCGAGACATTCCTCACCGGCCTGACTCCAAGTCGTCTGTGAGGGGCATCCAGCCTATGCTTCCGAGGGAGCGAGTGCTGCAAGATGTAGCAGATCCTCGTTTTCCTCGGGCACATCCTCCGCAAGTCGGGCGGCGGCGATGACCGGCAGCCAGGTGAAGATTTCGTCCGGTGTCAGTTCGGCCGCCTTCGCATAGGTGACGACATAGGCTTCGGCGATCGCCGGAAGCACACGACGCATCAGGAGATAGGTGCGGCAGACATCGGCGGCCGGATTGCCGCTGCAGGCGTCCAGCCAGTCGACGATCATGGCGTCGTCGCCGGAGCCCAGGATATTCCAGGGATGGAAGTCGCCGTGGCAGACCCTGTCGTCATCTGGCAGGGCGGCAAGCGCCAGAAGCAACCGGTCGCGCAGGTCCGGTGTTAGAGGTTCGGCGCGCTCGATATTTGCCGACAGTCTTGATTTCAATGAGGGAAGGCCGGTGCCGGGCTCGCGGTGCAGGCACTGGTGGAGTGCTGCCATCTCCTTGATGGCTGACAGCGGCGGCTCCGGCAACATCTCGTCGGCAAGGCTTCTGCCGATTGCGCGATCCATCAGCAGGCCCCAGCGCCCATGATAGTCGCCGACGACGTGGACCCTGGGCGCGGGCAGGGAGAGCCGTTCGACGATCGCCAGATTGGCGGCCTCGCGGAAGGCCGGGGCCTTCGGGCGGCCGGGCCTGTAGAGCTTCAGGGCCAGCCTGCCATGTTCATAGACTTCCGCTTCCTTACCGGCGCCGAGCAGACGGCCAATTTCGCTCATGTCGGGCTCCCATTTCCTAGGGTGTGTTTCAAACGATGTGGTGCTCATTTCCGTGGCGGAAAGAGGGATGATGATGCGTCGATTGTTGCGGCTGCGGAGACACTGTGTCTGCGCTGGCAGGCTTTATCCGGCGCGCTAGCCGTGGATGATGGCGGCGAAACAGGGCCATTGCTGATATGCATGGCCGAGAATGGGGGCGTCATGACCATCAACAATAGAAGCTCAGATGCGATCGCCTGCTGTGGCGAGGAAATCCTGTCGCGCGAGCTGCTGCTGAGCGGCACATTCGCAAACCTGATTGCCGGGGAGGCGCCGTCGCTCAAACTTCTCAGCGACGAGGAGCGACAGGCATCTCTCGCATCGATACTTGCGGAGCGGCCGGCGGGCGATGTCTGGATTTTCGCCTATGGTTCGCTGATCTGGAATCCGATCATTCTCAGCGTCGAAAGCCGGAAAGCCCGTATCGAAGGCTGGCGCCGCTCCTTTTGCCTTGCCACAACGTCCGGGCGGGGTTCGCCCGACAATCCAGGTCTCGTGCTCGGCCTTGATGCGGGCGGAKCCTGCGATGGCGTCGCGCTKCGGCTGCAGGAAGAGGATCTTCTGCACGAACTCGAGCTGCTGTGGCGGCGGGAGATGGTGGCCGAGGCCTATATTCCTCGGTGGGTCGACCTTCTCGATGAAGGGGGTATCCGCTTTGGAAGCGGCATCACTTTCACCATGAACCCGCTCGCAAATACCTATGCCGGCGGGCTTTCCCGCGAGGCGACTATTCAACGGCTTGCGACGGCTTCGGGCAGCATCGGCAGTTCGGCCGACTATCTGTTTCGCACGCGTGAGGGCTTGAGGGCGCTCGATATGTGGGACGAGTTTCTGGACGAGCTCGCCATCGAGGTGGAGGAAGCGCAGCGCAGGCTGCAGCAATTGCCTGCCGACGAGCGTTGATCCGCCGTCGTGCCGAAGGCTCCGCTGGCATAGCGGAGCCTTCGGAGGCTGCTTTGTCGATCAAGCGGCGGCGCGTTCGGCGGGCGGACGGCGGCGCAAGCTCGCGGTCTGGATCGCCGGGGTCTTGTAGTTGGCTTCCAGCGGACCGGTTTCGGTGCCGGATGGTACGATTGCGTCGATGGCATCGAGCAGTTCGTCGCTCAGACGGACTTGCGCGCCGGCCAGGAGATCATCGAGCTGTTCCATGGTGCGCGGCCCAAGGATCGCCGATGTGACACCCGGGTGGGCGATGACGAAGGCAAGCGCCATATGGGTGAGCGAGATGCCGGCACCTTCCGCGAGCGGGATGAGCTGCTCGACGGCATCGAGGCTGTTTTCATTCGACATCTGCTTGGGGAAATAGGCAACGCGGGTGCTGTCCGGCTGGGCAGCGCCACGGCGGTAACGGCCGGTGAGCATGCCCATGGCAAGCGGGCTCCAGACCAGCGCACCCATGCCGTAACGTTMGAGCGTCGGCAGGACCTCACGTTCGATGCCGCGATGCAGGATGGAGTAGGGCGGTTGCTCGGTGCGGAAGCGGGCGAGGCCACGCTTTTCGGCCACCCATTGTGCCTCGACGATATCGGAGGCGGGGAAGGTGGAGGAGCCGATGGCGCGGATCTTGCCTTCGCGCATCAGGTCGGTCAGGGCCGAAAGCGTTTCCTCTATATCGGTATCGGGGGCGGGGCGGTGCATCTGGAAGAGGTCGATATAATTGGTCTGCAGGCGGCGYAGCGAATCTTCGACGGCGCGGTAGATCCAGCGGCGCGAGCTGCCCTGCTGGTTCGGATCCTGGCCCATCGGGATGAAGCATTTGGTGGCGAGCACGATGTTGTCGCGCCGGCCTTTCAGCGCCTTGCCGACGATCTCCTCGGATTCGCCATGGCTATACATGTCGGCGGTATCGATGAAGTTGATGCCGGTATCGAGTGCCTTGTGAATGATGCGGATGGAATCGTCGTGATCGGCATTGCCGATGGCGCCGAACATCATGGCGCCAAGGCAATAGGGGCTGACCTTGATGCCGGTGCGGCCAAGGGGACGGTATTGCATCTTCGTTTCCTCTTTTAATCTGAGCTGCCCGTGAGGGCAGGCTTGAACCTGCGCTGCCCGCGAGGGCAGGTTTTGAATCTGTCAAAAGCCCTGACGGACAGGCTTTGCTGTTGGCAAAGTCCTGGCAAACAGGGTATAAGGGCGCATCCGGAACGCGGTTCCGTTTATACGGAACAATGTTCCGTTTTGCAAGAGGTGTTGATGTGACTGACGGGACGGACAGCCCGGGCGAGGCGCGCGAGGCTGATAGCGGCCATGAAAGGCCGGTGCGCGCGGATGCGCGGCGCAACCTCGATCTGCTGCTGAAAGCTGCCCTGGCGGTGTTTGCGACCTCGGGCGTGGATGCGCCGGTGCGTGAGATTGCGGAAAAGGCGGGCGTGGGCGTCGGCACTGTCTATCGCCATTTTCCGCAGCGCTCGGATCTCATCAAGGCGGTCATGCGCAACGAGGTGGATGCCTGCGCCGATGCGGCAGTGACGCTTGCCGCCGAGCATGAGCCCGGCGAGGCGCTCTCGCTGTGGATGCAGCGTTTTGCTGATTTCATCATGGCCAAGCGCGGCCTTGCTGCAGCACTGCATTCCGGCGACCCGGCCTATCAGGCGCTGCCGGTCTATTTCGATCAGCGCATGATCCCGGCATTGCAGGGCCTGCTGGATAGAGCCGTTGCAGCGGGAGCAGCGCGCGGCGATGTCGAGGCGAGCGAACTCATCCGCGCCGGCGCACAGCTTTCCAATCTCGGGCAGGGGGATGATCCGGCCAAGACCCGGCGGATGATTGCGCTGCTGGTGGATGGGCTGCGTTATGGGGCTGACGTGAAGGGCTGAGGTTTCTTTGCCCGCCGCGTTAGGCGGCTGCGGTCTTCGCCTTCGGTTTCAGCAGGATGATCAGCAACAGCCCGGCGATGATGAGGGCCGCACCTTCGAGGTGATAGGTCTGCAGCTTCTCGCCGAGGATCAGGTAGGCGAGTACGGCGATGAAGATCGTCTGGACGTAGAGGAGCACGCCGGCGCGGGCGGCTCCAAGAGCCTCGATGCTGCGATTGAAGAGATAATACATGAGCGCGCCGCCAGGGATCGCGACATAGGCGAGCGCTATGAGGCCGCTCGTATTCAGCGTCGTGCGTTCGTCGGAGGCGAGTTCGTAGAGATAGAAGGGCAGTGCGGTCAGCGCAGCGGCGCCGAGCAGCAGGACGAGCAGGGCAAGGCGGTTCAGATCGAATTTCGCCCGGCGCAGCAGCACGGTGTAGAGGCTGAAGCAGAAGGCGCCGGCGACGATCCAGAGTTCGCCGGGATTGAGGTCGAGGCGCAGAAGTGCTGCCGGACTGCCCTTGACGATGATGACGACGATACCGAGGAAGGCGAGGATCGAGCCGGCCACCTGCCAGCTTCCCATCGGCTCTGCCAGCATCAGGCGGGCGAGGATCATGGTGATGATCGGGATCAGCGCGATGATGATGCCGGCCGTGGTGGCATCGGCATGTTCGAGGCCGACAAAGATCAGGCCCTGACAGACGGCCAGTCCCATGCCGCCGATGAAAAGCAGTTCCAGGCCGCGCGCCCGGACCAGCGCTAGCATCTCGGAAAAATGGTGGCGCACGATCGGCAGCAGGATCGCGAAGGCGATGAGCACGCGCCAGAAGCAGAGCGCCCAGGGCGGCATTTCCGTCGAGACCCATTTGGCGGCGATATAGATGCCGGCCGACAGGAGCCAGCAGAGCACGCCCACGGAATAGGCCCCTGCAAGCGAACCGCCTGCCGCCTGTTCCGTCCCGACAGTATCACGATGGACTGCCAAGACATGTATCGCCATCGGCTAGTTATGCCACAGTTTCCGGGCGCCGCACAGGTGAGGTTACCGTCGCAATAAGCGGTAAGATCAAGGCCTATCCATCGACGCCGAAGATGATTGCGAGCGCGCGGTTCTCATCGATGTCGTGCAGGCGGGCGAGGTCTGCGACGGATTGATGTGCCTCGGCCTCTATGCCCTTTTCCCGGAGCTTTGCGATGAGCTCTGCATATGACTGCCCGGTGACATCAGCAAGAGCCGAGAGCGGGGCATAGATCAGCGCCTGTTCGATCGGCCGCTCCAGCTGCGGCCCGGTGATCTGCCCCCAGCTGAAGACGGAGGCGATAAGCACGATCATGAAAACGGCAATGCTGTAGCGGCCCCATCGTGCCTTCAGATGCGACTTGAAGGGCTTGATGTTCGCGACGATGTGACCGATGGCGCCTGCCACGAAGAACCAGGAAAACCATTGGTGAACGACGGTCATCAGGCCTCGTTCCCACTCGAAGAACATCATGACGCCCGTACCTGCCATTAGCAGGAAGGAGCCGATCGTCAGCGGTGTCGCCCAACTGCGTGTCGTGAGCCTAGCGGCCATCGGAGCCACTCCGGATGATCGTGTCGACCGGCCTGATCGCCAGGCGCGGTTCTGCCGCGCCGGCACCGCACATCCGTGCGCCGGTTGAGATTTCCTGTGCCATATCCGCTCCATTGTGTGTATAATGCACATATATCAGGAGCGGAAAACGCCGTCAACAAATATGTGTAAAGCGCACATATCTGGTGGCTGCGGAAGACCGATAGACAGGGCGATGGAGGATGCGGGGCTGCATAGCCCCGGCCGATTTACGATCGAGCGCGGCTTGCGGTCGTCGCCGAAATCGCCGTCAGCGTTTCCGCATCGCGGCCATAGATGTCGTCGAAATAGTGGATGACGCCATCGTCGGTCGGCCATGCGGTGAAATAGGAGACATAGACCGGAACCTGTTCCGGAACCGGCATATCCTTCTTGGCGCCGTCCGCGATCTGCTGATCGACGAACTCGACCGAGGTTTTCAGGACTGCGGCTGCCATCGCCTTCGGGTTTTCCAGGCGCACACAGCCATGGCTGAACATGCGGTCCTGCGAGGCGAATTTACCGCGGGCGGGGGTGTCGTGCATGTAGATGTCGTGCGAATTCGGGAAGAGGATCTTCAACTGGCCGAGCGCATTGTCCGCTCCGGGCGGCTGGACGACGCCGATATTTTCGAGCGGCTGCGACCAGTCGACCTTGGCGGACGGCATCGTCTTGCCCTTGACCGAGACCACATAGCCTTCCTTGTCCAGATAAGCGGGGTCGCGCTTCAGGTGCGGCAGCATCTCGTTGCGGATGATCGATTGCGGCACGCCCCAGTCGGGGTTGAATTGGACCGTCTTGATCGAGGCGTCGAAGAAATTCGTCTGGTGGTCCTGCTGGCCGATCACGGCCTTCATCGACAGCGTCAGCGTGCTGTTTTCATAATAGTAGGCCATGTAGGCCGGCTGGTTGATGAAAACATATCGCTCCGGGAATTCCTGCGGCAGCCAGCGCATTTCCTCCATTGCCACGATCACCTTGTTGATGTTGGCGGCGCTATCGCCGCCCTGGCCTGAGGTGCGCAGGTAGTGCAGCTCGGCGGCGAGCTGGGCGAATTTCGGGTTGCTCGGCAGCAGGCGGTCGAAGACCACCATCAGATCAGGCGTGGCCGAGAGCTGGGCGATCGTGCCCTTCAGATCGACCGGCTTGCGCTTGAAATCATAATAGTTCGACAGCTTGTTGGGATCGATGCGGCCCCGGAAATTGTCCTGAAGGAACATCAGCATCTTGGCCGAGAGGGAGACTTCGAACTCGGACAGCGACTTCGCATCCGATCTCTGAGGAGGGGCAACGGCATAGTCGCCGGCATTCAATCCCCAGTCGTCGGCCTGTTTCAGAAGGCTGAGCGCCTGTGCTGCCTTGGGGGTAGGCCCCCTGCCATCGATCCAGATGAGCTTTGCCTTCGGCTGGGCGTAATAGGCTTCGATCGCATCGGCGATGTCATTGTTCATCGAGACCGACAGTCCGCCCATTTCGTTCAACACCTTGGCCTGATTGCCGCTGGCGGAATCAAAGAGCGCAGACAGCGAGGAGCTCGTATCCTGCCTGGAAATATGGGCCGGCCGGCGGGCGGGGACCGTGTAGCCGATTCTTGGGCTGGCCTGTGTGACCGGCGGTGCCGGCTGCGGCTCGGCGCGCACGGCAATTGCACTTCCCGAGAGCACCAGCAGGCCGGCAAGCGGTGCGATCCAGCGGGAAGATGTTCTCAGTGGCATTCTGATGTCCTCGAAACCTGATAAAAAATACTGTCGCGGCGCGTATTCAGTCCGCATGGGCAGCCCGTCCAGGGTGAAGCCTGACTAGAACGCCAACATTCGGGCAGAAGATGGGCGTAGAGCGTTTCTGGCAAGCCCATAGAGAACAGAAGCCGTTGGAAGGAAATCACTTTTTCGGCAGCACCGAGCGGCCTGGATACCGGGCAGGCAGCGGCATCATTATGATGGCGGCGGAATCGGCATAAGCTTGGGTCCCGCCGCCGGAGGCCGCGGCGACCATGACAGCACGGCTATTGCCAGTTCCGGCGGCGTTCGAGCTCGGCCTCGGACGGTTGATCAGACACGAACGAGCCTGCCTGGACTTCGCCGTTCCGCTCATAGGTCGCGACGATGACGCCGGTGCTCGACACCGCCGATCTCGTGAGCTTGAGGGCGCCAGGTGCCGCGCCGCCGCCCTCGAACAGCCGTTTGCCCTTGCCGAGAAGCAGCGGGAAGGTCAGCACCGTCATTTCGTCGATCAGGTCGTTGGCAAGCAGGGTCTGGATGAGATTGCCCGATCCCTGGATCAGCAGGTCCGGCCCGTTCTCCTGCTTGATTTTTTGTAGTGCCGCGATGACGTCAGGTCCGAGCGCCTGCGAATTCTGCCAGGTGAGGGCTTCAGGCCGGTGCGTCGCGACATATTTGGTTGCGGGATTGAAGGCGTCGGCGATCGAATCTTTCTGATAGGGCCAGTAGGCGGCGAAGATGTCGTAGGTCTTGCGGCCGAGCAGCAGCGCAAAGGGCTTTGCGAAGAGCACGCCGATCACGCCGCCCAGCGCGTCGTCCCAGCAGTGGAATACCCAGCCGCCGAACCTGAAACCGTTGACGGGATCCTCTTCAGGGCCGCCGGGTGCCTGCATGACACCGTCGAGGCTGACGAATGTCGAGGCGATGATCTTTCTCATGGATGCTTCTCCTCTTGGTGATCCTGCTAGTAGGGCCGGATCTCGGCCTAAGGACGAAGAAGGGAACATCGCACCGACAAATTCCGCAGAAATTTATAGGAGACTTGCCTGTCCGCACATGCGAGTTTCATTGCGCGTTATTGCTGGAACTCGAGGGTGAAAATGCCTGATGTGACACGACATCTCATCGACAGAGGCGACGGGGCAAGTGTGGAGCTTTTTCAAGCTCAGCCTGACAGCAAAACGCCTGCAGGAGCCATCCTGTTCGTCCACGGCAATCAGGGCGGCCGTCTCATTGGCGCGAAAGAGGCCGTCGATACCGGTACGCTGCTCCGGTTCTGTGCCGGTTTGAATATCACCGCGGCGGCAGTCTCGCAGCCGGGCTTCGGGGCTTCTGATGGACCGGCGGATTTCTGTGGTCCGAACACCCAGCGGGCGATCATGGCCGCACTCTCCTTCCTGCGGGAGCAGCCTTGCGTCGACCCTGGCCGCATCCTTCTCTATGGCAACAGCCGGGGAGCGGTCGCCTCGGCCATGGTCGCAGCCCAGGTTCCCGATCTCAGAGCCGTCATTCTGCGCAGCGGTATCTACGATCTCAAAGCTGCCTATGAGGCCAGTTGGGAAGGTTTGCGGCGGGCGATCGAGCAGGAAGCGGGCCTGTCGAGCGAAGCCTTCCTGGCCCGCTCGGCCCTGCATCACGCACCGAAAATCCGGGCGGAAACCTTGCTGCTGCACGGAAGGCTCGATGAGCGTGCTCCCGTTGTCCAGGCCGAACGGTTCTCGGATGCGCTGTCGGATGCCGGAGTGCCGGTCATGCTCCACGTCTTCGAATGCGGGCACCACATTCCCCGGGAATATGCGCAGGCGGCGCAGCGCTCCTTTCTGCAAAGGATGTTCGATCCGGTTGTGACATATCATTAAGCCGGTGAGCGGCTCGCTCAGCMCAGGCTGCGGAGGTAGGCGCAGAACATGTCGGCCATGGCGTCTGCGAAGGCCGAGATCTCGCTCTCGTTGTGCGCTGTTTCCGAAAATTCCTTTCCGACCGTGCTCATCGTCGTCGTGACCAGGTCTCCGGCCATGGTGCGGATTGCGTCCGATGCATCGGGCAGCGCTTCCCGCATGAACTGCTCGACAATGGGGTCGCCGGCCTGCCGTGCCTCCTGGGCTTCGGGGGCGTCGCGATAGAGAGGTGCCGCGTCGTTCAGCGCCACACGGACGGCGGCTTCCTCGCATTCTGAGCGAATGAAGGTGTGGACGAGCGATCGTAGCCGGTCGAGGGGCGGGCGGGCGGTGTCGTTCAAGACTTCGCCCAGCAAATGGGAGGTCTGCCGCCATTCGTCGCTCTGGAGCCGGAACAGGATGGCCGCCTTGTTGGGGAAATATTGATAGAGCGAGCCGACGCTGACGCCGGCTCTTTCAGCCACCCTGGCGGTCGTGAAACGCTGTGCGCCTTCCTGCGCCAAAACCTGAACAGCAGCTTGCAGAATGGTGTTTACGAGCTCATTAGAGCGCGCCTGTCTGGGCGATTTTCTCGAAGAAATTCCGTGACTTGGGCGATCGGCCATCGAGGTGTTCCGCAAATGCGATTAGCGAATGCGACGGATTATTCGTATTTTCATTTCGAAAGCAAGCCATCTCGACATGAAGGATTTCTCTGATGAACACCCTCGCAAGCGCACCGCTCGCGCCGCTTCTCGATCAACTGTTTGCCGAGGCCGACAAAGCCACCAGCCCGGCCATGGCTGCGCTCTCCCGCGACGAGCGGGAACGGCTCATGCACAGCAAGACCGAATATCTCGATTTCTACGGACGCATGAAGGACCTGTGGCTGCCGGTTTCCCGCCAGACGGGAGAGCTGCTCTACATGCTGGCGCGCAGCACCGATGCCAGGACCATCGTGGAGTTCGGTACGTCCTTCGGCCTTTCGACGCTTTATCTTGCAGCGGCCCTCCGCGACAATGGCGGCGGGCGGCTGATCAGCAGCGAATTCGAGGTTTCGAAGGTTGCGCGGGCTCGCCAGAACCTCGTCGAAGGCGGCCTTGCCGATCTCGTCGAAATCCGGGAAGGCGATGCGCTCAAGACATTGAGCACCGATCTTCCTGACAATATCGACCTGCTTCTGCTTGACGGAGCGAAGTCGCTTTATCCTGAGGTTCTGGCATTGGTCGAAGGCCGGCTTCGGCCCGGTGCGCTCGTGATCGCCGACGATGCCGATTACTGCCCCCAATATCTGGATCATGTCCGTTCGCCCGCAGGTGGATACATGTCCACGCCGTTTGCCGACGACATCGAGCTGTCGATGCGCGTGGCCTGACTTCGACTACTTCCCGCACAACACCCTAACGTCAACACGGGCTGCCCGATGGGGTGCCCGCAATGGAGATCGCAGCAATGCACATATTMGTAACGGGCGCGACCGGCTGGGTCGGCACCGCCATCGTCGAGGAACTGGTCCGCGCCGGTCACAAGGTCAGCGGGCTTGTCCGTTCGATCGAAAAAGCCAAGGCCATTGCGGTCATCGGCGCAAGACTCGTTCCGGGATCGCTGGATGATCTCGACCTTCTCGGCGAGACGGCCGCCAAGGCTGATGCAGTGATCCATACCGCCTTCAACCATGACTTCTCGAAGTTTCTCGACAATGCCGCACAGGACGAGCGCGCGATCCATGCGCTCGGAAGCGCGCTTGCCGGATCGGATCGTCCGCTCATCGTCACATCAGGCCTGCTGGGCTTTCCGCTCGGTGCAACGGAAGCGGATCTGCCAAACCCGGCATCTCCTCGCAAATCGGAAGTTGCCGCCCGCACACTTGCCGGGCAGGGGATACGCGCGGCCACGGTGCGTCTTGCCCCGAGCGTACACGGTATCGGTGACTATGGTTTCGTCCCGATCCTCGTGCGCATCGCCCGAGAGACCGGCGTATCCGCCTATCCGGATGACGGAAGGAATTGCTGGTCGGGCGTGCACCGGCTGGATGCCGCACGCCTCTATCGGCTGGCGCTCGAAAGCGGGGTGACCGAAGCCGCCTATCATGCCGTCGCCGACGAGGCAGTGCCGTTCCGAGAGATCGCCGAGGTGATCGGACGCCAGCTCGGCCTGCCGGTGGAGTCTCGCCCCCGCGAACATTTCGGCTGGTTTGCCAATATGGCGGCGACGAACATGGCGGCCTCCAGCGCCCATACACGCTGGTTGCTCGGCTGGCAGCCGACGTGCCGAGGCCTGATCGATGATCTCGATCAGCCCGGCTATTACGCGCGCTAGAGGATTTCCGTTTTCTCCGAACTAAGGAAACCCTCTATCTGTTTGTTTTCACATAATTTCCGGCACAAATCCGCCGGACAATTTTGCCGGAATTGCTCCAGCTTCGGTGAATGATTTCAGTGGCCGCCCATCGGCTGCCCCTCAGGCTGGCCGGGCGGGCGGCGGACGTAAAAGGATGCCACCACGGCCGCCAGCGAAATCAGCGCGCCGACGAAGAAGGCGGATTGCATGCCGCCGACGGTTGCCGTAGCGGCATCTGTCTCACCTTGAGTCAGGATGCCGGCGCGCCAGGTCATGATGGCGACGTAGAGCGTGGTGCCGGCGGCACCGGCGACCTGCTGGGTGGTGCCGATGATGGCGCTGCCGTGGGAATAGAGTTTCGGCGGCAGGGAGCCGAGGCTGACGGTGAAGAGCGGCGTGAACATCAGGGCAAGGCCGATGCTGAGGACGATGTGGATGGCGAGCACCACCCAGACCGGGGTCGTCGTGGAGATGAAGGTCAGGCTCCACATCACGCCGCTAAACAGTATGGCGCCGGGGATGACGAGGCGGGCAGGCCCATAGCGGTCGAAAAGGCGGCCGACGAAGGGGGCACAGAGGCCCATGATCAGCCCGCCGGGCAGAAGCAGCAGACCGGTCGTGAGTGTCGTCTGGCCGAGCACCGAGAGCAGATAGATCGGCAGCAGGATAAAGACGCCGAACATCGACATCATCAGGATCGCCATCATGCCCGCGGCAATGGTGAAGGTCGTCGTCTGCAGGGTGCGCAGGTCGAGCAGCGCCTTTTCGTATTTCTGAAGATGGATCTGCCGCCAGATGAAGATGGCGATGACGGCGGCGCCAGCGACGAGCATCACGCGGGGATCGAGAGGTGTCACGCCGGCTTCGGGGGCACCGAGTTCGCTGACGCCGAAGACGAAACTGCCGAAGCCGATCGCCGAGAGCACGACAGAAAGGATATCGAGCGGCGCCTTTGATGGGACGGTAACGTTCTCGATTTTCGAGGCGCCGAGGGCAAGGGCGGCCAGCGCGATCGGCAGCACCAGCAGGAAGAGCCAGCGCCAGTCGAGCGAGGAGAGGATGAGGCCTGATATCGTCGGGCCGATCGCCGGCGCCACTGAAATGACGATCGAGATATTGCCCATCGTCTTGCCGCGCGAATGCGGTGGCACGAGGTTCATGATCGTGGTCATCAGGAGCGGCATCATGATCGCCGTGCCGGATGCCTGGACGATGCGGCCGATGAGCAGTACCTGGAAACCGGGCGCGAGAGCGGAAACCAGCGTGCCGGCGGAAAAGAGCGACATGGCGAGAATGAAGACCGGCCGCGTGTTCAGCCGCTGCAGCAGATAGCCGGTAACGGGGATGACGACGGCCATGGTCAGCATGAAGGCCGAGGTCAGCCACTGGGCGGAGCTCGCCGGAATCTTCAGATCCGTCATCAGATGCGGGATCGCCACACCCATGATGGTTTCGTTGAGGATGACCACGAAGGCGGAGACGAGCAGCAGGCCGATCACCAGCCTGTTGCGGGCGCTATGGTCCTCGACCGGCAATTCGGCCTGTTCTTCGATCTCTGAAAGCAAGGGTTCACTGGTCATGGCGTTCCTATATCCATATCTGAAAGAAGGAGTTCTGCCTTAAGACGAAAGTGCCGGGCTAATTGCGACACCGGGTATGCGTATTTCCTATGTCTTTATGCTGTCGCTGGGATGCAAGGCGATTTGTAGCGGGCGCATGGAAATTGGGTGTGTTTATGAGGGAAGAGGCTGCTTTGTTGGCTTTTTACAACGCAGCAATAGGGGATATCCCGCGGCACGACGTAAAAGACGACATCCCGCATCGGCATCACTGCGCCGCGGGCAATCCCCATTCTTCCAGCGAAAATGCTTCGGCTGGCAAGCGCATCTCCGAGAGAGCGACAGGGCGGCGGCGGAATGATGTGGCCGTGTAAGGGAAAGCCAGATTCATCCCGCTGATATCAAGCTTGAGCGGCAGCCCGTCGCCTGTGAGGCACTCGCTGTTTCCGGCATCGTCAACTCCCGGCATCAGATCAAACCATTCGCAGGTCTCGCCGAGGATGGTTTCGCTCTTGCCGAGCGAGACCTTTCCGGTTGTCTCATCGAATTTGAGAGAGGCAGAGCCATCGGCTGCCGGACGTCCGGCCGTGAGCCTGCGATAGCTGCCAGACTGCTGATAGGAAATGCCCTGAGCCTCGTCGAGTATGTTCCAGATCTTGATGCGAACAGAGCCTCCACGGTCCCGCTTTTCCCAAAAGTGCCAGGGATAATGCCGCAGCAAGCGGATCGTCGAGCCGCCGACGCTTTCCAGCGCGATGTCGAAATCGGGCTGGGAAGGATCGGTACTGTGGCTGCGGATCGGTCTCAGCCAGAATTCCGGGGTCAGGATCTCCGATGGCGGGTAGATCTCTTCGGGAGCGACGGTGCGGCGGTCCAGTCTGGCGAGGCGGGTGTGATAGATCGGCGCGTCGTTCGGCGTCAGCAGCTTTGTTTCGATAACAATGCCGTCGTCGGTGATGCAGTTCTGCTCGCGCGCAATGAACGTTCCTGATGAGGGCGGGTTGCTCGCCGTTTCGCGCCACATGCAGTTTTCGCCGGCGACGTTTGAAACCTCGGCGAGCGCCTGAGGCGTTTCGGCTTTCGCGGTGTCCGGTTTGCGGTAGAGAAGAAGAAGCTCCAGGAAGGTCACCTCGCCATCCGCCTGCCTGCTCCAGCGCAGGACGGGGCTGTCCCTGTCCGGTCCGAAGCCGATGCTGGCCCGGTCGTCGCGCAGCGTCTCGCTCAGAAACATGCCGTCGTGATGGATAATGGTGACAGTCGGATCAACCGGCTTGCCGTCCTTGTCGAGCGCCTGCATGACGGCGACGTAATCCGGCTGGATCGGGGCGGCATTGAGATCCGACTGCGCGACTGCGACCTCCGCGAGGGCCATGCAGGCGATTGCGCCGATGATTGCTGCTGTCTTCATTGCTTCTCGGATGTTTCAGCCTGCGCGCATCATCGCGCCGCCGGCAGCAGATGACGGTTTTTCCGAGAAAATCAATGCGGTCTGTGCCTTTTGCCTCAATGGACGCCCATCAATGGACGCCCATCAATGAACGATGGTCAACGCGGCGATACCAGCCTCGTCTGCGGCGCGCAAAAACGCCTCCCGGAATTGTTCCGGGGCAACGTCTCCACAGATGGCGTCGATGCAGGCTTTGACGGCGATCATATATTCCTCGCCATCATCGAAAGGCCAGTCCCGGATCAGCAGGTATGCGGCATCGCCGAGCGTACGCACGACAGTGTGCGTCTCCCGACCGCGCAAAACCAAGCCGACCGGCGCGAATGCCGATGACGTGTTCCAGCTCATTGTCCTCGACCCCTCAAGGCACGGAGATTGAGACCCTCGAACACACTATACGCGTGAATTATGAAATTCGGAATTGCGGAATGCGTGAATGTTGATCACGTGACTTATTTGCCGCGGCAAAAGAAAGGGCGCTCCACGACTCATGTCGGAGCGCCCTGTGGCTGCGTCGGCTTCAGGTGCGGCGGAGGCCGACGGCAGGCCTGATCAGAAGACTGCATTTGGAACGAAATGGCAACGCCCGGCACCGGACCTGCGCCCGCATGCGGCCTCTGATCCACAGTGTTTCCACAGCTTATCCACAGGCGCGGTCCGATCTCCCCCAACGCTTTCAACGACATATGTCTGAAAGCGATCGGGCTGCTCCAGATGGGTGATGTTACCGCCCGATGACACCGGGAATATCTTCCGGGCAACTGCCCCTAAAGGCCACAATGCCCGGCTATTGTGGCCCTCCCTCCTTGAGCGCTGGGCGGCGGACGCTCGGAGGTGGGAGGCGGCAGGCGTGCATGAGGGCCTGCCGCCTTCATCGACCTATTCCAGCAAATCGGGGGTCCAGGGGGAATGCGAAGGTAAGCCGGGGCTCACGTCGTCGCAAATAAAAAGGACCCGCTCACTTGGAGCGGGCCTCAGGGGTGCCCGGAGTC
Source organism: Rhizobium sp. 05L429 (assembly GCF_056397645.1). Classification (NCBI taxonomy): domain Bacteria; kingdom Pseudomonadati; phylum Pseudomonadota; class Alphaproteobacteria; order Hyphomicrobiales; family Rhizobiaceae; genus Rhizobium; species Rhizobium sp. 05L429. The sequence continues at coordinate 93,641 of NZ_JBFTNV010000014.1, forward strand.
GGACGGGCATCGGCAAAAAAACGGTCGATCAGATAAAGGCCGCGGCATCGACGGTCCAGGCGTCCGACATCCTCGACGTCGCAAAGGTGCCGTCGTTTGAGGGACGGGCGTGCTGACGGACGGCAGCGTCGAGCAGGGCGGCAAAGGCTGCCAGGCTGATCTTGTCGGCGCGAAGCATCTGGCGGATCAGCGGATCTTTCAGCATTTCCGATGGGGTCATCTCGTGCATGGTTATCCTCCAGTGACTGGTTTTCCGACGCTTGCGGCATCTTAAATCCCTATTGCTATGAATGCATGTCGCGGCGATGGCGAAAAGACGGCAATCGAGGTTCATTCGGGCTAGCTCCAATGTGGCATTGGCCTGCCATTTTATCGGATGCTACCGTAGCGGCTGGAAATGAGCCGCAGCGGAGGATGGGCATATGGAAGCAAGAATGTTCGATGAGATCATGGTGGGACTGGCCGCGCTTGAGGCCGAGATTGCCGCGATCAATGCCCGTCCCCTGCCGCTCCTGGATTTGAAGTATGCGCAGGCTCAACTGAAAGCCAGGCCCCCGAAGGTTCGCAAGCGTCTCGGCAAGACGAGAACCACGAAACCGAACGCGTGACGACGGCTTTGGCAACGCAATTTTGACCATGAACGGACTTTCTGACGTTCACTCACATTTTGCTGATTGCATGTGTACGGGAAAGCCGCTTTTCTTGACCTCCGCACCTCTAATTCAGAGATATCCTGACCGCTATGAACCGCTACGATATCGAGCGTCGGACCGACGACGACTGGACTGTGATCGACCGACTGACGGGTGCACCCGTGCCGCATCTGCCGCAAAAAGTGGGAAGCAGACTTGAAGCCCAGGCGCTTGCCGATTTCCGCAACCGGCTGGCCATCCCGCAACAGGAGCGCATTCGCTCCCGCCTCGATACGCTGCGGCTCGCCTGGCAGGCGCTGACGGGAAAGCGGACGCGTTAAAGCGTGTCGCAATCGCTACCGGCGGCCGAGGCACAAAAAGGCCCGCCGAAGCGGGCCAAATTATTGGGAAATAACAGGCCGGATCGCACGACGCGCCTTGTGGTGCATGGTTCTATCAGATGAAGCGCGCAGTACAGTCCGCATGCCAGACTGAGGTCGACGCCAAAAGTTCCCGGCGCTGATGACTATTTCTGCGGCTGTCTCGCTGGCTCGGCTGATGTCGAAGTCGCGCCGTCACCAGCGAAGGATCTTTCGGCCCAGCAGGAAGCCGGCTGCCGTCGCGACCAGGATGCCGATCGAATACCATGTCGCCAGAAACAGCGGGCTGTCGTCGGGGCAGTGCCAGGCATAGATGGCGGCTGCAATGCCGCCGGCGGCAAGGCCTGCCACCGCGCCGGCCGTGCCCGGATTTTCCGGAGCACCCTGGCGGATCGAATAGAGGATGGCGGCAAGCGGGGCGATTGAAAGGGTCGGCACGAAGAACAGGCAGAAGGCCGAGAAATGGCCCTCCATACGGCTCCCCCAGTCCGCCTGCGGCACGACGAAGAATTCGGTGACGATGCCGATGACGAGGACCGCCAGTGGCAGCACAAGCGCCATCGCCGCGGAGCGTAGCGAGAGCCCCGGTTTACCGATCCGGAAGGCGAGGCGTGTGGCGGTGACGGCGAGCAGAAGGGTGATGCCGAGTTTGAAGAGAACGCGCGGGGTCTCGATCATGTCGGCCATGTTTCTGCGGATGCCGATGGTCGAGATGAGCAGGACGGCGGAGATCACAACGCCGATCACGAGCGCGATCAGGAAGACGCGGCCGAAGCGGAGGCGGACGCGCGCATCCTTTGCCAGCATGTTGATCAGGTCATCCGTTTTCACGCGTGTTGCTCCGATAGAGGGCCGCCAATCCTTTGAGCGCCCTGTGCAGCGCCACTCGCACGGCGCCTTCCGTCATCTGTAGTCTCTCGGCCGTTTCCCTGATACCGGCGCCGCCGAGCGAGATCGACCGGACGATTTCGCGCTGCGGGTCGCGCAGACCGTCCAGCATGCGGTCGACATCGATGCGATCGGCTCCGTCTTCCTGATGGTCGGCCTCCAGCGTTTCCATCACATCCTCGATCGGCACGCTGACATGGCGGCCACGCCGGCGCAGGCTGTCGATCAGCTTATTGCGCACGATGGTCGACAGCCACGGGCCGATCGGCCGGGATGTATCCCAGGTCGCGCGCTTCAGGTGAACTGCCAGCAGCACTTCCTGCACCACGTCCTCCACCTCGCTCGGCGGGGCACCGAACTGGTCGCAGCGCCTGCGCGCGATAGACCGGAGGTAGGGTGTGACGGCCTTCAGGAAACGGTCATAGGCCGTTGCGTCGCCGGCCATTGCCGCGCGCATCCAGGCCGCCCATTCCTCTTCGCGGGCCGAATATTTCATCCGCTACTCACCTCTACGCACGGGGCCACGTGTTTGTTACCGTCATCCTGAAAATTTTGATGACKCGGCACGTGAGGCAGAGCCGGCGTCGGCGCCTATTGAGCGCATCGGCGGGCAATCGGCAAGAGCAGTGCGGCAACAAAGCGCAAAAGCCGCCCGGCTCGAAGAGCTGGGCGGTTGGCTGGAGCGGAGGGTCGTATCGACAGGTCAGCGATGGGCAGCGCCTGCGATGCGCGCGATCAGATGGTCGAGCGACAGGCGGCCTGGCCCGTAGCGCATTATGGCAAGTGCCATCGCCGCCCAGGTGATGTGGATCGGCCAGCCATCGGGCACTGTCAGTTCGACGATGCAGGTCATGAAGAGCAGGCCGAGACCGGCAAAGCGGGTGGCGAGGCCGAGCACGAGCAGGGTCGGGAAGATGATCTCGCCGCAGCCGGAGAGAAAGGCCATGACGGCAGGTGCCGGGAAGGGGTAAGGCCCGCCCGGCAGGTGCAGCATGAATTCCTGGCTGAAGAGATCGATCGCCGTATCGTTCAGCTGCAGGAAGCMATCCCATTTCAGAATGCCGGAGCGCCAGAAGGGAACAGCGAGCGCCAGACGGATGACGGCCTGGACAAGATCGGGCTGGGCGACGGCTCGGACAAGTCCGTCAGCCGTCGCCACAAGCCTCGCCAGCGGGGAGAGAGCGCCGTTGCGAGGCCCGTTATGAGGCCCATTGCGAGAAAGCGAGTCAAGCATATCAGACATCGGAAATCTCCAGTTCGATAGCGGAAAAGGCTCTGATATTGGAAAAGGCATGGGCCTCAATCATCTCGCCGATGGCGGCAGAGAGATCGAAAGCAGGCCAGGCATCGAGGCCTGCCGCGACGGCGGCCGCAAGGCATTCGCCCGATAGGAGCGCGTTGAAAAAGGCGGCTCCGCCTGGCGGCAGAAGACGCACGGTCACCTCGTCGTCGATGCGCGTGATCAGCCCGTCTTCCGGGCGATCCTCGACGCGGCCGACCGGTTCTGAGCCGCGGTTCATGGCGAAAATGGTGACGGCGGGATGAACCGATGAAAGCATCCGCGTTGCCGGATGCGGCCGGAATGTCACCGCGCCCAGATCCTCCTGCGGCACGGCCGCGAGCGCGGCGGCGCTCAGCGCCGGTGCATCGGCGGCGTGATAGGCATCCAGCCAGGCGCGCTCGATGCGCGCCACATCCGACAGCCAGGGCATGTCGGCCGCATATTCGTAGTGGTCGATGAAATCAGGGAAGTCCCGGCCATATTCGAAGAGCAGCCGCGAGGCGGGCGGTGTTTCGCGCACATGAAAGCGAGCCATGGCGCGGAAGAAATCCGTCCCGGTGATGCGCTCGACCGCTGGAAAGATTGATGACAGCGCCGCAATCAGGCTGACGGCGACATTGTTGCGGTAGACATCGTAGCGTTTCTCCGCCCGCTTGCCGCGCGGGCCGGTGACCAGATCAGGCGCCGGGGCATCAGGGGAAAGCAGGGCGGCCGAGAACTGGCCGGCGAAATCGGGTGTGCACCGGCGCATGGGCACTATGTCAGCCGAGCGCATGGGAGGTCTCCCGGTCGTGAGCGTGCCGATCGAGGATTGCCTGCGCGGCCAGCGCTTCGGCGCGCAGTACCGGCCAGTCGGGGATCCTGCTGTCCCATTCGATGAGCGTCGGGATCGGCCCGCATCTGGCAATGACGATCTCATAGAGCTGCCAGACGGCATCGGCGACCGGTCCGCCATGACTGTCGATCAAGAGAAGCTCGCCCTCGTCATCCTCCTGTTCGGCATGGCCGGCGAGGTGGATCTCGCCGACTTTGGCGAGCGGAAAGTCGCGCAGATATTCCAGCGCCGAAAAGCCGTGATTGGTGGCGGAGACGAAGACATTGTTGATGTCGAGCAGCAGGCCGCAGCCGGTGCGCCGCGATATCTCGCGAATGAAATCCGTCTCGCTCATCGCCGATTCCGCAAAGAGCACGTAGGTGGAGGGGTTTTCCAGCAGGATCGGCCGGCCGATGGCATTCTGCATCTCATCGACGTGATCGCAGACATGGGCAAGCGTCCGAGCCGTATAGGGCAGCGGCAGCAGGTCGTTCAGGTAGGTATCGACATGCGTCGACCAGGCAAGATGTTCGGAGACCAGCGCCGGCTCGTAACGGTCGACGAGGGCCTTGAAGCGCTGCAAATGCTCCTGGTCGAGCGGCTGCGGGCCGCCGAGCGACATGCAGACGCCATGCAGCGAGACCGGGTGGTCGCGGCGCACGCGTTCCAGTATGCGATGCGGCGGGCCGCCGGCGCCCATGTAATTCTCGGCGTGGATTTCGAAGAAGCCCTGCGGGCCGGTCTCCGCGGCAATGGCTGCAAGATGCTCCGGCTTGAAGCTGGTGCCGGCCTGGCCGGCTACGGGAAGTGTCGGAAAGCGGAGGGGGCTTTCCGTCGCCATGGGAAGGTTGGTTGTCACGGTGACGTTGGCCATGTTTGCCTCCGCTTTCCTGATTTGGTTTTATGCTCTGGTTTCGGGTGCTTAGATGTCGCGCGTCAGCGGCTTCAGCGAACCATGACGATCGCCCGGCAGATCAAGCGAGGCGCAGGTGCCGCCCTGGACGAATTTCCACGAGTTGCCCTGGAAGTCCTTCACCGAAGTGCCCTGGCATGTCGTGCCCGGGCCGCCAGCGCAATCGTTCTGGCCCTTCAGGGCGACGCCGTAGCACTTCTCCTTGTGGGCAGCGGTCGCAGCCGCGGCCTCGGCCTTTGTCAGCGGGGCAGCACTTGCCATCGTGGCGAGTGCTGAGGTGATTGCGCCGGCAAGAAGGGCGGTGCTGATGGAAGTCTTCAACATTGATAGTCTCCGTTGCTCGTAATGCCCCTGTTTCAGCGGGGCACGTCGGGGTATTCGCAAGGAGAGGGCTGGTTGTTACAGGCGGGGAGGTAACGAACGCGTGATGGCGTTTGGGCGMGCGGAGGCGGCCTTTCCCGCGCTATTCCGGCAACGGAATCTGCTTTGCCGGGCGCGATGATGGTGCTTATGCTGGTGCAATCATGCGTTCGATCCTACTTTGCGGACAGGCTTCGATATGTCGATCAAACCTCGAAACGTGCTGTTCGTGTGCAGCCAGAACAAGCTGAGAAGCCCGACCGCCGAGCAGGTGTTTTCCGTGCGCGAGGACATCGAGGTATCGTCGGCAGGAACGAATAATGATGCCTGCAATCCGCTCGATGCGGAACAGGTGGAGTGGGCCGACATCATCTTCGTGATGGAGAAGGCGCATCGCGCCAAACTCACCCGCAAATTCCGCAAGTCGCTGAATGGCAAGCGCATTATCTGCCTCGACATTCCCGATGATTACGAGTTCATGGATCCGATGCTGGTCAGCCTTCTGGAGCGCAAGGTTCCGAGGTATTTGTGAACGCGTTGCGCCGGCAAGGCGCATTGGTGTGAAGTATATTCCGCTTGAGGTCGGCACCAATTCTGCTGTGGCGACTACAGTTCGCCGGCGATATCGAAGATCAGCAGGCCGGGAGATTCGAGGGGGAGTTGGGCTTCCACTTCGCCCGCCGGGTTCAATACCGCCGTCGGCCCCCACGAAATGCGCCCATCGCGTTCTCCTGTCACGTCGGCGGATATGAGCCAAAGTCCGGTTTCCCGGCAGCGCTCGCCTCTGGCGGCATTGTGCATGTCCCGGAATTTCTCGGCATTGGCGCGCGGCATCATATTGTTGGCGCAGCAGACGAGGAGGGATGCGCCTGTGAGTGCGACCTTGCGGGCGGCCTMGGAAAAACCAGTGTCGTAGCAGATGTTGATGCCGAACCGCAGGYCATCGATCGTGAAGACAGGCGTCTCGGAGCCAGGCTGGAAGAACCTTTCTCCCTTGAGCAGATGCGCCTTGCGATATCGGCCGATCAGCTTGCCCTTTTCAATGACGACCGCAGTGTTGAACAACGCTTCGCCTTGCACCTCGATCATGCCCATGACGATCATGGGGCCGGCATCTGCGAGCCTGCTCATGACGGTTGCGAATGCCTGAGATCCGAGATCCATCGCAGCTCGTCGTGCCGCTTCGTATTCCGTCAGGTAGCCCTGCAGAAAACCTTCCGGAAAGCAGAGGAGGCGGGCGCCTTCCGCTTCGGCCTTACGGATCATGTGGAGCGCGCATGTCAGGGCGGCCTCGACATTTTCGCGATATTCCAGGGTTTGGGCGGCGGCGATGCGGACGGTTTTCATTCAGGGTTCCGGTTGCTCTCGCTATTATCCGTAGCCGAGCAGATGAACATTCGTCCACCACGATCATCCATGATCGCCTCGTCGAAATAAACACCGGCCCCGCCACAGAGCCGGCCAGGCCGAGGGGGATCGTTTCCGGGGAACGGGTGAAGCTGATGACTTGGCCGCGATGGACATGGATCATCTATCGGTCAGAGTTTCGAAGGTTTAAGATTCTCCGCGGAAAAGCGGGATGAAGGCGGCAGGGATGGATCGGCTGGATGCCATGCGCGTGTTGCTTGCCGTTGTCGATGCCGGCAGTTTGTCGGCGGGCAGCAAGCGGCTGAATGCGCCGTTGCCGAGCGTCAGCCGCAAGGTCGCGGAGCTGGAGCGGCTGCTTGGCGCCAGCCTCATCATCCGCACCAGCCGGAACCTGCAGCTGACCGATGCCGGGCGCGACTATGTCGAGGCTGCCCGCAAGATCATTGCTGACATGGAGGAGGCGGAGCGGCGAGCTTCCGGCGAATACCAGCGGCCGAGGGGAATGCTGACGATCACCATGCCGGTGGAGTTCGGCAATCGCTATGTGCTGCCGATCGCGCTTGGCTTTCTGGCGGAGCATCCCGARGTTTCCCTGAACATGCTGTCGCTCGATCGCACCGTGCATCTCGTCAGCGAGCAGGTGGATATCGCCATCCGGCTGGGCGCGCTGGCGGACAGCTCTCTCTATGCGGTGAAGGTTGCCGAATTCCGGATTCTGACCTGCGCGAGCCCCGATTATCTCAAGCGCTGCGGATCTCCGCAGCATCCGGGCGAACTGGCCGATCATGACGGGATCATCTTCAACAGCAGGACTTTCTTCTGGACCTTCGATATCGATGGCCGGCCGTTCGAAGTGGTCCCGCGCCGTCGCATCGAGGTCAATACGGCGGCGAACTGCGTTGCCGCCGCCGTTGGTGGGGCGGGCATCGCGCGGCTCTTCGACTACCAGATCCCCGACGAGCTTGTATCGGGTGCTCTGGTGCCTGTTCTCGGTGACTATGCGGGAGCGCCGCAGCCGATCCATATCGTCTATCCGCGGCAGGGCTTTCTGGCGCTCAAGGTGCGCTCCTTCATTGACTGGACGCTGCCCCGGCTGCGGGAGGCCTGTCGCAGTTACTGCTCAATCGAGTGAAGCGCGGACCTCCGCGACGACGCGTTCCGGCGCCTGCAGATGCGGATAGTGACCGATGCCGGGCAGTATATCGAGCGTGGCGCCGATCCTGCCTGACAATTCCAGGCCCATCCGCTTGTCGATATAGATGTCCTTTTCGCCCCAGACGATCTTCACCGGCGTCGTGAGCCTGCCGAGGTTAGCCTCGAGGAAATCCTGATCCCGCGTGAATTTCGAATAGTAGTGGTAGAAGGCATCGGCGGGGGTGAGGGTGCCGTGGCTCCAGCCGCGGATCATGTCTTCCTTCACGTCCGCGGCAAGATCGAACTGCTTATCGTCAGGCAGGCCGCGCCTGTAGGTGTTTTCGAGGATCTCGTCGCTCGTCTGGTTCATATAGGCGCGGGTTCTGGAAGCCGCGGGCTCCKTCTTCAGGTTCTGCAGGCTCTCATACATGTAATCAGGCCGGTTGAAGGGGGCGAAATCGCTGACGATGATGCGCCGTGCGATATCGGGTTCATCGAGGGCGAGAAGCAGCGCGGGCAGGGCGCCTATATCGGCGGCATAGATCGTCAGCTTCGATCGGTCGATGCCGGCCGTGTCGATATAGGCCTTCAGCACATCGGCATAATCACGCGGTGAATAGGAGAAGTTTTCGGCTGATGGCCTTGAGGACTTGCCGTAACCCGGCCAGTCAAAGGCATGCACCTCGAATTCGTCGCCGAGCGCGGCTGCGATATTGCTCCAGACGGCGGAGGTTTCGGGAAAGCCGTGCAGGAAGAGCACGGTGCCTTTCGGTGCTGGATTGTGCACGACGAGCCGCCGCAGGGTGATATCCCCGCCGATGGTGATGGTGCCGGTTTCAGGCTTTGCGGCTTCAGTCGTGCCGGCGCTTACCGGTGTAAGCGTGGTGCCCGTGATTGCGGCGGCGACGAGCAGTGTTCCAAGTGAGGATGTCAGCATGTCTGTTGTCCTTCCTCTCTGACGGCCGTGTCTGCTGTGGAGCCTGATGGCCGCGATCGGGGTGAATTCTCGACGATAGAATCGTGCATCGCGCCTGCCGTCGGTAGAGGGCAGTCATGAGAGTCTGCCTCTCACTTTCCCTCAGTACCGGGCGATCGGCACGCGCCGTACATCATCTCCATCCGCGGTGCCGGGGAATGGCCCGCGTTCAACGCAGGCAGCAGGCCGAGACCGTGCTGCCCCATGAAAGGACGATGAAACATGAACGATATGACCGTAAATCTGAAAATCGCCCAGCCCGAAAGGGTGCGCGGCCTGCCGGGGCATTCGACCGTCGGTACCGGCAATCTCGAGGCTGCGGGCGAATTCTACGACAAGCTCATGGCCGTCTTCGGCATCGGCCGTTTTCTGGTGCAGCCCGGCCGGGCGGTCTACTACGGCGAACGCACGCTGGAATTCGGCGTGGTGAAGCCCTTCGACGGCAGGCCGGCGAGTGTCGGCAATGGCGGCATGGTGGCCTTCGAGGCACGTTCCCGCGCAAAGGTGCGCGAGGCCTATGCAACGGCGCTGCGGGCCGGCGGCTCGGATGAGGGCGCGCCGGGGCCGCGGGGGGAGAATGGCGACGGCCCCTACTGCGCCTATTTCCGCGACCCCGAGGGTAACAAGTTCCTGGTCTATCGCGCCGGGCCGGACGAGGTCTGACAATCGCATCGGGTGGATTTCAGGCGCATAGTGTTCCGCGTCTGAAATGCGCCTGCGAATCTTCCGATGGAAAGGATGCATGTCATGATATCAGGACAAACAATCGAGAGACTAAGGATGTCACGGCGTTCGCTGTTGTTTGCGGGCACGGCAGCGGGGCTGACGGCGATGCTTTCGTCGCCTGCGGCTGCGGCCGATCCCGTCGATGCAGGCGCGCTCGGCGGCGAGATCCGCCCATTTCGGTCCGAGGTTCCAGAGGCCGCACTTGCCGATCTCCGGCGGCGGCTTGCGACCACGCGCTGGCCTGATGGAGAGACCGTGCGCGACCGATCCCAGGGTGTGCAGCCCGAGAGGCTGAAGGCGCTGGTGGACGAGTGGCAGTCTTCCTACGACTGGCGCAAGGCTGAGGCGAAGCTGAACGCTTTTCCGCAATTCGTGACCGGGATCGACGGAGTGGATATCCATTTCATCCATGTGCGATCGCGCCACGAGAATGCCCTGCCGCTGATCATGACGCATGGCTGGCCGGGATCGGTGTTCGAGCTGCTTGACGTGATCGGCCCGCTGACCGACCCGACCGCGCATGGCGGTGCGGCTGACGATGCATTCCATCTGGTGATCCCCTCGATCCCCGGATTCGGCTTTTCCGGCAAGCCTGCGGAAACGGGCTGGAACCCGCGGCGCATTGCGGCTGCCTGGGATGTGCTGATGAAACGCCTTGGTTATACCAGCTATGTCTCGCAGGGCGGCGATTGGGGCGCGATCATCAGCGATGCGCTGGGGCGGCAGGCGCCCGAGGGGCTGCTCGGTATCCATGTGAATAGGGTCGAGCGCGCCACGACCTTTCCGCCGGATGCAGCACAGGCGCTGATGAGCGGGGCGCCGGCGCCCGGCAGCCTGTCGCCGGAAGAGAAGGTCGTCTTCCAAGAGGCACGGGATTTCCTCAACAATGGTTTCGGCTATGCGGCGATCATGGGAACCCGTCCGGAAACGATCGGCTACGCGCTTGCGGATTCTCCCGTGGGGCTGGCGGCCTGGCTCTATGACAAGATCGCCGACTGGGTGTTTGCCCGCGGCGATCCCGAACAGGCGCTCGGCAAGGATGCCATTCTCGACAATATCACGCTCTACTGGCTGACCAATACCGGGCCTTCGAGCGGGCGCATCTATTGGGAGAATGTCGCCGCCGGCGCGAAGCTGGAACCCGTCAAGGTTCCGGTCGCCGTCACGGTCTTTCCAGGCGAGGTCTACAGGCCGCCGCGGCAATGGCTCACGAAAGCCTATCCGCAGCTCGTCTACTACAATGTGGCTGCAAAAGGCGGTCATTTCGCCGCCTGGGAGGAGCCTGATCTCTTCGCCGAGGAGGTCCGGGCCGCGTTCAGGACGTTGCGCTCATAAGGAGATCCGACTTCCGGAGATAAGAGCGGAACATCGAGCTTGTTCGTCCGTTTGCGGAGAGGAAAGACCTCGAGGAGGAATCCCAATGAGCAATCTCTATAACGACGGCGCCCCCGAATTCTCAGGGGGCGACGGCCACAGCACGCTGACCGCTTTCTTCGACAGCCGTAACGATGCCGAGAGCGCGATCGACCGGCTGAAGAATTTGGGTGTCACCGATATCAGAATGATGCCGGGATACGAAGCCGATGGCGACAAGGCCGGCGTTGCCGGCGACGACCGTGGTGGGTTCTGGTCGAAGCTGGAGGACTGGCTGTTTCCCGATGAGGACCGCTCGGTCTATGCCGAAGGCCTGCGCCGCGGCGGCTTTCTGGTCTCCGTCGGAGTTGACGATGCGACCTACGGTATCGCCCACGACATTCTCGACGACGAAGGCTGCATCGACATGGACGAGCGCGCGGACCTCTGGCGGGCGGAGGGCTGGGATATCAGCAAGTCGAACGAGGCCCTCGCAGCATCGCGATATGATGCAAGCCGGGCTCGTGACGATGACGCCGAGCGTGCCCGGCAGGCGAGTGCTGTGCAGGACGATATCTTTGCAGCCGATGTGGCCGGCGTAGCGCAGCCGATCGGGCGTCGAGGCGATCCAGCCTCGCCCGGAGCTCGTGCCGAGGATCTCGATGAAGGGGCCCCGCTCGATCAGGAACTGCGCGACGACATCCTGCCGACCGGACACCACCGCACCGTCGAAGAATCAAAGGAGCGTGCGGAGCGCGAGCTTCGGCAGGCGCAGGACGTCGACGGGATGCGGCAGGACCAGACCTTGCCGCGCGGGCGATAAGAGTTTGGTGCCGATGGCATTTTGAAACGGAAAGGCGCGTCGCTTTACGGCGCGCCCTTTTTGATGCTGTCAATGCGCCGTGCCGTCGACGATGACGTGGTCGTGATCCCTCGAGCATTTCTCGATGCGGGCGTGGATCTTGTAGACCTCGCGCAGCATGTCGACGGTGACCACATCGCGTGGCTCGCCGCAGGCACGCATGCGGCCGTTCTGGATGACCAGGACCTTGTCGGCAAAGCGCAGCGCCTGATTGAGATCGTGGATGGCGATCAGCACGAGCATGCCGCGCTTGCGGGCCTGGCGCTGCATGAAATCGAGCACTTCCACCTGCCGGTGAAGATCGAGCGCGCTGGTCGGTTCGTCCATCAGCATGATCTCGGGCTCGCGCACCAGCGCCTGGGCGATGGAGACGAGCTGGCGCTGGCCGCCGGAGAGTGCACCGAGATCACGGAAGGCAATCGCCTCGATGTTCAGCGCCCTCATGATGTCGTCGATCAGCCTGAGATCCTGGTCGCTGACGCCCCAGGACTGGCCCTGCTTGCGGGCCAGCAGGATTGATTCATAGACCGTCAGCACCGCATTGGCCGAGGTATCCTGCGGCATGTAGCTGATGGCGTTCCTGCTCTTTGCGCCTTCGACCAGCACCTTTCCCGGCCCTTTCAAGAGGCCGGTGATGCGCTTGAAGAGCGTCGACTTGCCGGCCGCATTCGGGCCGATGACGGCGACGACTTCACCCGATTTCAGCTTCGGCGTCGATACGTCTTCGACGAAGAGCTTGCGGCCGTGATAGGCGCCGACCGATTGCAGCTGAAGCGCTACCATGAGCGGCTCCTGTTCGAGAGAATGAGCGAGAAGAAGAAGGGTACGCCGACCAGCGCCGTGATGATGCCGATCGGGAAGACGACGCCCGGAATGATAGACTTCGAGACGATCGAGGTGACCGACAGCAGCAATGCGCCTGACAGAATCGAGCCCGGCAGGAAGAAGCGCTGGTCTTCGCCGAGGATCATGCGGGCGATATGCGGGCCGACGAGGCCGACGAAGCCGATCGTGCCGACGAAGCTGACGGGAACGGCGGCCAGCAGCGAGATGATCAGCATCGTTTCCAGCCGGATGCGACGCACATTGACGCCGAAGCTTGCCGCCTTGTCCTCGCCGAGGCGGATCGCCGTCAGCGCCCAGGCATGGCGGGCAAAGAGGGGCAGGGCGAAGAGCAGCACCGCAAGCGTGATCCAGATCTTCGGCCAGGTGGCCTTGGTAAGGCTGCCCATGGTCCAGAAGACGACGGCCGACAGCGCCTGTTCGGAGGCGAGATATTGCAGGAAGGCGAGGGCCGCATTGAAGGTGAAGACCAGCGCGATGCCGAGCAGCACGACGGTCTGCACCGAAACGCCGCGCGCCTGCGAGATGAAATGGATGAAGAGTGTCGCGACCAGCGCCATGATGAAGGCATTGACCGGGACCAGCAGGCCGGCGGCAACCGGCAGGATCGGCACGCTGGTGACGATGGCGAGCGCGGCGCCGAAGCTTGCGGCGGCTGAAATGCCAAGCGTGAAGGGGCTGGCCAGCGGATTGGCAAGGATCGTCTGCATCTGCGCACCGGCAACCGAGAGCGAGGCGCCGACGACGATCGCCATGACGGCGACGGGCATGCGGATATCCCAGACGACGGCGCGGATCTGCGCCGAGACGGAGTCGGGGTCGAGGAGGGCGGCCACCACCTCGTCGAGGCCGTAACGCGCCGGCCCCCAGGCGAGATCGATGGCGAAGGACAGGCAGAGCGCTGCCGTCATGGCAAAGAGGATCATCAGCTTGCGGCGGGCGAGGGCGCGATAACGCGCCCTGCCTTCCTCAGCTTCGATCGGCATGGCGGCGATCTCTGCCATGGTGCTTACTTTCCGGCCTTGGCGTCGACCCAGTAACCCGGCTGATAGGCGACCGGCAGAAACTTCTCGTGGAATTCCTTGAAGGTCGCATCCGGGTCGAGATCGGCAAAGAGATCCGGGTGGAACCACTTGGCCATCTGCTGCACGGCGACGAACTGGTAGGGGCTCGTGTAGAACTGGTGCCAGATCGCGTGAACATTGCCATCGGCAACCGCCTTGGAACCGGTGAAGGCCGGGTTCTGGACCAGGGCATCCAGCGCCTTGCGGCTGTCGTCGATGGTGGCGGCAGCGGCCGGGCCGACATTGACGAAATCCTTGGCGTCCTTGGTCTGGCTCCAGTTCGAGCCGGTGACGACGACGACGTCTGGATTGGAGGCGACGACCTGTTCGGCATTGATCGAGCCGGTATAGCCCGGCAGGAAATCAGAGCCGAGATTGTGGCCACCGGCCCAATCCACCATCAGGCCGAAATTGTCCGGGCCGAAGGTGCCGCAGCACTCCACGAGGCCGGCGGCGCGATACATGAAGACGTTGGGCTTCTTGGGGTTGGCTTCCTTCAGCTTGTCGGTGACGCGTGCCATCTGCTGCTTCCAGTAGGCGGCGACGGCTTGCGCACGGTCTTCATGGCCGAAGAGCTTGCCGAGGATCTCCAGGCTCGGCTCGGTATTGGCAAGGATGTGCTCACGGAAATCGATATAGACGATCTTCACGCCGATCTTGTTCAGCATGTCCTCGAGCTTGACCTCGTCTGCGGCCTTCTTGTTGCCGATCGGCAGCAGCAAGAGGTCGGGGTGGAGCGCCACGACCGTCTCGGTCTGCAGCGTGCCATCCGTCAGGTTGCCGAGGAAGGGCAGGTCCTTACCCCTCGGGAATTTCTCGACATAGGCGTTGAAGCCATCCTTGTCTGTTGTCCACAGGTCGTTGCGCCAGCCGACGATCTTGGCGAAGGGATCGTCCTTCTCGATCGGGGCGACGGCATAGAGCATGCGGCCTTCGCCGAGAATCACGCGTTCGACCGGCTTGTCGAAGGTGACTTCGCGGCCGGCCACATCCTTGATGGTGAAGGAATCGGCCAAAGCCTGGAGCGGCAGCAGGGCTACAACTGCAACTGCGGATAGTCTAAGAAAATTCGTAATATTCAACTGGAAACTCCCCCGGTCCTTGGTAATGTCCTGAGGCATAGAAAAACTGACTTTTGGAATCAAGTTTTATGTTTTAGAGCATTTCCAAAGTAAGTTCGGCGCCGGGGTGCAGATGATGAATACGATGAACACAAATTACTCCATTCGCGATGAAATCCGGGACTTCTGGTCGGAACGCGCAGCGACGTTCGACGAGAGTGTCGGTCACGAAATCTTTTCCGAAGCTGAAAGAAAAGGCTGGCAACGGCTGATCCGCAAGCATCTCGGCGAGGGGCAGGGGCGTGCGGCGCTCGATCTGGCCTGCGGCACGGCGGTGATTTCCCATCTCATGCATGGAGCAGGCTTCAAGGTGACCGGGCTCGACTGGTCGGATGCGATGCTGGCGCAGGCGCGCGCCAAGGCGAAGAAGCGCGGCACCGATATCCGCTTCGTCTCTGGCGACGCGGAAAACACCATGGAGGCAAAGGCGAGCTACGACGTGATCACCAACCGGCATCTCGTCTGGACGCTGGTCGATCCGCCCTCGGCCTTCCGTGAATGGTTCTCCGTGCTGAAGCCCGGCGGCAAGGTGCTGATCGTCGACGGCAACATGGGCAAGGAAACCTGGGTGAAGGGTCTGCAGAAATTCTGGACGAAGCTGACCGGCAAGGCGCCGGCGAGCCACATGAAGCCCGAAATGATGGCCCGCCATCAGGCCATCCGCGCGCGCGTCCATTTCTCCGAGCAGATGCCGGCTGAGGCGATCGTCGAGCTGCTGCGGCAGGCCGGCTTCGACAATATCGTCGTCGACCGCAAGCTCTCCGACATTCACTGGGCGCAGGCGCGCAAGATGCCCTTCCTGCGCGGGCTGGAGCGCATGGTGCAGGATCGTTTTGCGATCTGTGCGACGAAGCCGGTGGCTTAAGCCTTCACGAGCCCTTCGGCCCGAAGCGCCTTTTGAACCGACGGGCGGGATTGCACCCGCTCCTACCTGGCCTGCCGGTTCGACGGGCTCTGCGGGCTTGCCTCGGAAGAGGCAAGGCGACGGTGCGGCATTTCGATCAGCCATGCTACAAAATCGCTCCCGATCGGATGGATGGCTATATTTTGCAATTCTATTTTAAGGGACATAGTGCAGCAGGAGATGGCCGACTGCTGGCGCAAGAAGCTGGCGATGTCGATATGCCCCGCGTGCAGGAAAGGTGCAGTGGAAACTTGCGAGCGCGACGGCATAACCAATGCCGTGAGGGCAAGCGTAGGTCGCTCAGCCGTAGCTTGCCCAATTCAAACCTGCCTGGAGAGATCCGTTGACTTCGATATCAACCGCAATGCGCTCCGCCACTGACGCAGCGAAGGTTTTGACCGTCGAAGCCATTGTGGAAAATCGCCTCTACCCGCTCGCCTTGAAGGATGCTGCGCTGAAGCTTCTTGCCATGCACGATGCCGCGCCGCGTATCGTCCGCTATACCGCAGATATGAAACGATGGCTGCTGACGCAGTCAATTCTGGCTTTCCATTTTCAGCGTGTCACGTCGCCGTCTCATCCGGGCCTTACGGCCGCCAACCTGAACGCCTTCATCGCTAACAGAAAGGTTGCCAGCAAGAACACGGCGTTCGCGCATCTTGCAGAGATGCGCAATTACGGTCTCCTAGTCGATACCGGTGAAAGCGGGGACAGGCGCATTCGCCAGCTTAGAATTTCCGAGACTGCCGAAACCTTGATACGCGAATGGTTCAACGAACATCTGAAATCACTCGACATGCTCGATCAAGGCACGCGGCTCTCACGATCATCGGCCGATCGGCGCTTGCTCTGGTATGCGCAGCCGAGAATGGCCCAGAGCCTCTTTCACGATCCAGACTGGACCAGCCCTCCGCAGACGGTGGAAACTTTCGTTCGAACTGGTTCGGGCAGCAACATCCTGCACGACCTGATGTCTCGATTGGCGCCGGAAAAGGAGCTGGAAACGCGCATGCCTATCGGTCCTTTGCGCATCGGAGAATTCTTCAAGCGCTACGCCATCTCGCGAACCCACGCGCGGCGCCTTTTCGAGCGTGCCCATGTGCTTGAGGCTGGTGGATGGCACCTCTCCGGTGACAGCGGTGATTTCTGGCTTTCAGCCGAGCTGATCCTTGACTATCGACATTGGCAGGCGGTCAAGTTTGCCGCGATCGACGAGGCGTTCGAGTGGGCCTGTTATCAGGTGCCCGAGCCGACTGGCCGGCAACGAGCAGATTGAGCTCGTGGCGTGGTCGCAATTCGCGGCGGCAAGGTGCTGATCGTCGGCGGCAACATGGGCAAGGATAGCTGGGGTAAAGGTCTGCAGAATGTCTGGATGAAGCTGACCGCCGAGGCGCCGCCCAGCCACATGAAGCCCGAGATGATGGCCCGCCATCAGGCCATCCGCTCGCGCGCTCAGTTCTCCGAGCAGATGCCGGCGATCTGTGCCACCAAGCCGCTCGCTTAAACCTTCACGAGCCCTTCTGCCCGAAGCGCCTTTTGAACCGACGGGCGAGATTGCACCCGCTCGTACCAGGCCTGCAGGTTCGACAGGCCGTCAAAATGGATGTCGGCCCTGTAGTAGGAGGCGAGCCAGGGCGCTTGTCCCCAGCCGGTGAGTGCGAAAAGATAGGCGTCGGCAACGGTGAAGGTATCGCCCGATATATAGGGGCGGGTGGCGAGTTCGGCGTCGATATGGGCGTAACGCTTCTCGAGCTTCGGTCTGGCCGTTTCGACATAGGGGCCGGCAAGCCGCGCATAGAGCAGCGGAATGAAGCCCTTGTGGATTTCCGAGGACAGGAAGTTCAGCCATTGCTGCAGCCTGTAGCGCTCCATCGTGCCATTGGCCGGCGCCAGGCCGAGTTCAGGTTTCAGGTCGGCAAGGTACTGGACGATCGCCGGACCCTCGGTGAGAACCGCGCCGCCATCGAGTTCTAGGGCGGGAACATAACCAAGCGGGTTGACCGCCTCGAAATCCTCACCGTCGCTGAACCTGTGCGTCTTGTTGTCGACAGGCACGAGCTCGACATCGATGCCGAGCTCGTTGAGCACGATGTGCGGCGAGAGCGAGCAAGCGGCTGGCATATAATATAATTTCACGAGTTTTCCTTTTCGATTGCCACCAGGATTCTGGTTCGTTGCCAATCTAGAAAGGGTGGGATATTTTTTGAAGAAGGCAGTATATTGTGGTGTAGGTACATATTTTATACCGGGAGAATTCCGCATGAAGGAAAGCATCACCAACTGCACCGTCGAGGAGGCGATGCGGCTGCTCGGCGGCCKATGGCGGTTGCTGATCGTCTATTTCTTGCTCGATGGTCCCAGGCGCTTCAACKAGCTGCGCCGCTGCGTGCCGGGTATTTCGCAGCGCATGCTGACGCTGGATCTGCGGGCGTTGGAACAGGCGGGGCTGATCAGGCGCACGGTGTTTGCGACGGTGCCGGTGACGGTCGAGTATCAGCTGACCGAGGATGGGAAGCGGCTCGTTCCGGTGGTGAAGGTGATGCAGGAGTTTGGGACGTGGCTGCTGGAGCGGGAGGCGGCTTCATAACGGTCTTGGTCTCGGTCGTTCTTGCCAAGGCGAGTATCCGCTGGCGCGTGTGGCCCGCTCATCCGCCCTTCAGGCGCCTTCTCCCCAAGGGGAGAAGGGATATGCCGTACCGTTTCCACGCTCTCGAAGGCGTCGTGCGGCAAGTCCCCTCTACCCAGCGGGGAGAGGGCTAGGGTGAGGGGGCCACACGCTCCAGCTTTTCTGCTGGAAGGAGGCAGTTATTCGGCCTCGATCTCCTCCGGAATAAACCCACCCGTCTGCCGCCTCCAGAGCCGCGCGAACAGTCCGTCGCCTTCGATCAACTCCTCCGGCCGGCCTTCCTCGATGATGCGGCCGTGATCGAGCACGACGATGCGGTCCATGCTCGATATGGTCGACAGGCGGTGGGCGATGGCGATGACGGTTTTGCCTTCCATCACGAGATCGAGCCGTTCCTGGATGGCGGCTTCGGATTCGCTGTCCAGCGCCGAGGTTGCCTCGTCGAGCACCAGTATCGGCGCGTTCTTCAAGAGCACGCGGGCGATCGCCACGCGCTGGCGCTGGCCGCCCGAGAGCTTGATGCCGCGGTCGCCGACAAAGGCTTCGTAGCCCTTGCGGCCTTCGCTATCGGCAAGATCGGCGATGAAGACATCGGCGCTCGCCATTTTCGCGACGGCCTCGATCTCCTCCCTCGCGGCTTCCGGCCGGCCGTAGCGGATGTTGTCGCCGACCGAGCGATGCAGCAGCGCGACATCCTGGGCGATGACGCCGATGGCGCGGCGCAGGCTGGATTGGGTCACCGTGCGGATATCCTGGCCGTCGATAAGGATCGCGCCATTCTCGATGTCGTAGAAGCGCAGAATCAGGTTGGCGAGTGTCGTCTTGCCGGCACCCGACAGGCCGACGAGGCCGACCTTTTCGCCGGGCCGGACCGTCAGCGACAGATCGTCGATGACGGACCTGCCGGATTTGTAGGCGAAGCGGACATGTTCGAAACGGATTTCGCCTGATGTCACCGCAAGCTCTTTCGCATCCGGCCGGTCGGTGATGGTGGGCGGCGTCGTCATGACGGGCATGGCATCCTTGATCGTGCCGATCGCCTGGAAGATCTGCGAACCCATCTGCAGGAATGTAAACGTGTGACCGGACAGGCGGGTCAGAACATAAACGGCACCGGTGAATTCGCCGATCGTGACGAAGCCGTCGACGAGCCCTGTAAAGCCGATCGACAGAATGGCCAACCAGTGCATCATGTTGAGGACGACAACGATGAGCTCCGCGGTCCGGTAGATGCGCTGTTCGCTTTGCTGCGCCTTGATCGCCTTGCCGATGATGCCGCGGATGGCGCCAGCCTCGCTGTCTTCGGCAGCGAATTGCTTCACCATCTGCATATTGGCGTAGAGATCGGTGATGGCCCCGGAAATCAGGCTGCGGCGCTTGGCGGAGAGGCGTGCGCGCTCGGTGAAAACAGGAGCCAGCCTGACGGCGAACAGGACGTWGAGCGTGATCCAGATGATGGTCGGCAGGGCGAGTTGCCAGGATAACGCGCTCAGAAGGATGACGGAGCCCACCATCTGCATCACGAAGCGCGGGATGGACTGGAAAGCCGAGATGACCTGCTGCTGGACGGCGGAAGCCACCTGCTGCAGGCGCGAGGCGACCTGGCCGGCATAGAGATCGTGGAAAAAGGCGAGGTCCTGGCGCTCCACGGCCCTGTGGCCCTGCCACTGGATGGCGGCAGGCATGCCGATGCCGAGCGTGTGCGAGGTCAGCGTGTTGACGAGGAAGGAGGCGACCGGAATGGCGGGGAAGAGCATCAGACCGAGAAGGGTCAGCAGCCGCCAGTCGTTTTGCAGGAAAGCGCGGGCGCCCTGTTGCGTCACGCCGTCGACGATGACCGACAACCCCCAGACGATCGTCAGATTCATGGCCTCGATCGCCATGGTGGAAAGGGCCACCGCAATCAGCACGCCGCGAAACATCGAGATGAAGTGCAGAAGCACAGTCACAGGTCCCTTGGACGGCAGAGGCCGGTAAGGGATATCGAGCGGTTGGATCAGGCGTTCGAAGGGGCGGTAGATCGCATCTGAAATCGACATAATCGACGTGAAGCCTCTTGGGTCTGACATCGGAGAAGGGCGGGCGTATCACGCGACGCAGGCCGCATGGAATCATCTTCCGGCTGCAATCTCAATTAGAAATTTTGGAAAAGTGTGGGCGGAGGGAAGTGTGTTACCTYCGGAAGCCACGCCTCAACGCGACTGCGCAACGCTRCCTTGCTGGAAGTGCTCGCCGGCAGCGTCGATCTCGACCCAACAATGTTTCGACCGCTCGAAGATCGATTTGGCGGGCGCCGGGAACTGGCTGGCGTCGGTTAGCGCTCCCAGCGCCACGCCGATCATGGAGGGCAGGTTCTCGGCCTTCCAATAGACCGACGAGCCGCAGTTCGGGCAGAAATGGGAATGCACCTTTCCTCCGCTTGCCGCATCGCGCGTGTATTGCTTGTCCGTTCCGGAGATAGTGACGGCTTCGACCGGGTAGAAGGCACCGGTGCCGAAGGGGGCGCCTGTTCGTCTCTGGCATTCGATGCAGTGACAGGCGATCACCGCACCTGGTTTATCCGGCAGCGTCAAGGTGAGCGCGCCGCAGCTGCATCGGGCGTTGACCATCGGGATACTCCTGTTTCCTGAGGGGATTGAAAGTCGGGATTTTTGGGAAGATGCCGGGTATGCGCCGGGCTGAATTCGGTCAGCATGAAAAGGCGGCAGGCGCCATCCGTGAGCGGAAGGATCAAGCTGGAATAGGCAGACTGTATTCGAAGCGCGTTACGCTCGCAAAGCCGATGCCTGTGGAACAGGCCCGGCTGTTGTTCGAGGGATCGGACCGGTCAACTGCCCTGGCGTCGCGATCTGTTGCAGTTGCCTCAGCCGCGGCGGGCCGCTTCGATGGCGGCGACGTCGATCTTGCGCATGGTCATCATCGCGTCGAAAGCGCGCTTTGCCTCGGCTCCGCCTGCCTGCATCGCTTCCATCAGTACGCGCGGGGTGATCTGCCAGGAGACGCCCCATTTGTCCTTGCACCAGCCGCACTCGCTTTCCTGGCCGCCATTGCCGACGATGGCGTTCCAGTAGCGGTCGGTCTCTTCCTGATTTTCCGTCGAGATCTGGAAGGAGAAAGCCTCGCTGTGCTTGATCGACGGGCCGCCATTCAGGCCGATGCAGGGGATGCCGGCAACCGTGAAGTGGACGACCAGCACGTCTCCCTGTTGGCCGGCCGGATAATCTCCGGGCGCGCGGTGGATAGCGTCGACCGTGGTGTCCGGAAAGGTCTCGGCATAGAAGCGGGCGGCTTCCTCGGCGTGCCTGTCATACCAGACGCAGATGGTGTTCTTGTTCATTGCGCGGTCCTTTGCTGTTTTCTCCCTGATGGCAGTGACATAAGAGGCAAACGGGTTTTCTCCAGCCCAGGCACGTTATTTAAAGCCAGCGGCGGCTATCCCCAAAACCATGATTTGTTGACCTCGGTTCTCGCCTCGGAAGGGCTGACGCCGATATCGCGAAGCTGATCGTCGGACAGGCATGAAAGTACCAGCCGCTCGCGGCGCTTGCTGAAATAGAGATTGAGGTGCTTCAGGCAGCGCCGCGCAATGCTGCCGCTTGGGGCGCGATCCATTGTCGTTGGCAATTCCACATCGGTCGTCATCGAGCATCTCCAGCATTCGTCTTGGATGCCTCAAAATGCACTGGCGCGTTCCCGTGAGGAAGCTTATGGTTTTAATGCAATCCATAAGGAATTCTTTTGATGCTGAATCTGGACCAGCTTGCCGCCTTCGTCAGCGTCGTCGATCTCGGCAGCTTTACCGCCGCCGCCGAGAAGGCTGGGCTGACGCAGCCTGCCGTCAGCCTGCAGGTCAAGCTTCTTGAGCAAAGGATGGGGGTGCGGCTGATCGAGCGCGTCGGCCGCCGGGCGCAGCCATCGGCTGCGKGTGTCGAACTGCTGGCCCATGCGCGCCGGATTCTCGGTGAATGCGCGGCGGCCGAGGAAGCGATGGCGCCCTATAGGGAAGGGGCCGTGGGCCGCGTGCGGATCGGCAGCGGCGGCACGGCCTCGATCCATCTGTTGCCGCGGGCGATCGCTGCTGCGAAGAAGCGCATGCCGGGCCTGGAAATCCTGGTGCGTGTCGGTAATACCGATGAGATGGTGCGCGATCTCGAAACCAACGCCCTCGATATCGCCGTCGTCACGCTGCCGGTGTCCGGCCGCTCCATCGAGATCGAGCCCTTCTACGAGGACGAGCTTGTCGCGGTGGCGCCCAAAGGCAGTGTCATGCCGGAGGGCGGGCCGACGCCTGATTTCTTCAAGGACAAGATCATGATGCTCTATGACGGCGGCAATACGCGGCTGGCGACCGACGGATGGTTCGAGGCCGCCGGCATCAGGAGCCAGCCGACAATGGAGTTCGGCAGCGTCGAGGCGATCAAGGAACTGATCGCCGCAGGGCTCGGATGGTCGGTACTGCCGGGGCTTGCCTTGAAGCGCGACCGGGCCCGGTTCGTGACGTCACCCGTTCGGCCGCCGCTGGTGCGCCAGCTCGGCATGGTCATCCGGCGCGACAAACATCTGACGCGGGGACTGCGCGAGGTCATGAAGTGCCTGCGTGCGGCTGAGGCGTAACGGGCTGTTGCCTAAGCTGTCATGCGGCGGCGCCGAGGGCGCTTTGTTCGGCACAGATGCGATCGACCAGAGCATCGAACTCGCCTTTCGGAGGACGGGCTTTGGCGAAACGCTGCTTGAGGTGCATGATCGGCTCGGCCAGGATTTCATCCAGGCTTTCGGCGCAGKTGAAGTCGCCGGCGACGCTCTTGACCTTGGAATTATCGAAAATCGCCGTCCAGGCCTTGTCGCCGGTCAGCGGGCCGATCCATTCCGGATTGTACCTGACKAGCGTGTCTGTCGGCACATGGACGATCTTTGCCTCGACGCCCAGCAACCTTGCGATCGCCTTCTGGATATCGTCCCAGATGTGGGCGTGGTCGTTGGTGATGTGGAAGATATCGCGTAGCGCCTTCTGCTTGCCGAACAGGCCGACGAAGGGCACGGCGAAATCGACCGAGCGGGTCAGCGTCCAGGGCGTATGACCATCACCGGCGACAATGGTCGGCTCGCCGTCCAGCATGCGCCGCGCCATGACATCGCTGTCGCCCATCATGATCGGCAGGCCGGTGCGAACGGTGTGGCTGGGGCGGACGATCGTCCAGGCGAGATTGTCGGACTTCTTCAGCAGCTCCTCGCAGGCGATCTTTGCCTGGCTGTAGGGCCAGTAGGGATTTATCGCCGGTGTCTTCTCTTCTGATATCACATAGTGGCGTGCCGGCTTTTCATAGACCGAGGCCGACGAGATGAAGATGTACTGGCCGCAATGGCCCGAGAAGATATCGATATCGCGGGCGATCTGATCCGGTGTGAAGGCAATGAACTGGGTGACGACATCGTAATTGGCCTTGGCAAGATCCGCATAGGCCGATGATCCGAGCTCGCCAACGATGGAGGTCACGCCCGCGGGCAGCGGATCGCCCCTCAGGCCGCGGTTAAACACGCTGACTTCATGGCCTTGAGCCACGGCGCGCTCGACGCAGGGATAGGAAATCTGGCCGGTGCCGCCGATGAAAAGGATCTTCAAAGCCATGAGGGGATCTCCGTGTCGGATGAGGCAGGATTATCGATAATCTTCATAGCGCGAAAGAGAGGGGCCGTCTTCTGCAAAATCGCGGCCGCCTGTTATGACGCAGCAGGCGTGAATGTGTCAGTGAGCGACCATCAGCTTGCCGATCTCCTGTGCCAGTTGATCCTGGGTGTAGGGCTTTCCGAGCTTGGCGACGTCAAGGTCCAGTCCGGCCGGGAGTTCGGCATATCCTGATGCAATGAGGATCGGCAAGCCGGGGGCTATCGTGCGGGCGGCTTTGGCGAGGTCTCCGCCGGTCATGCCGGGCATGGAATAATCGGTGATCATCAGATCGAAGCCCGCGCCGTTGCCGAGGCACTCGAGAGCTTCTTTCCCCGAATGGGCCTCGACCACTTCATGACCGAGATCGGTGAGCATATCGGCCGAGCTCATGGCGATCAACACGTCGTCGTCGACAAGCAATATGCGCTTCGGCCCCGAGACCCTGTCTGCGTCCACCGGCATGGCGTCCTCAGGTTCGATATGGACGCTGGCCGACGTGGAGACGGGGATCCAGAGTTCGGCCGTAGTGCCCTTGCCGGGCGTACTTTCCAGTTTCAGGTCGCCCTTCAATTGCAGGGCCAGACCATGGATCATGGAGAGCCCGAGGCCCGTTCCCTTTCCGAGCTCCTTTGTCGAAAAGAACGGCTCGATCGCCTTTTGAAGCGTCTCCTTGTCCATGCCGGAACCCTCGTCGGCGACGGTCAGGACGACGTAGCTTCCGGCGGCGAGTTCGTCGGTCGGCGCAATCTGCTCCGCCTGCTTCAGCGCGATGTGGATCGCGCCTCCGTCGGGCATTGCGTCGCGGGCATTGACGGCGAGATTGAGCAGGGCCAGTTCGATCTGGTTGGCGTCGGCCGACACGAGAGGAAGATTATCGGGAACCGTGGTTTCGATCAGGATGGTGGAGCCGACGGAGCGCTTCAGGAGGTCCGTCATGCCGAGTACGAGGGAGCGCATATCGACCGGGTCGATGTGCAGGTCCTGTCGCCGCGCAAAGGCAAGCAGTCTCTGGGTGAGGGAAGCGCCGCGCTTTGCCCCCTGCAGGGCGCCGTCGATCAGGCGAGTGGCCCTGATATCGTTTCCGACATATTTGCGCAACAGTTCGAGATTGCCGAGGACGGCCATCAGGAGATTGTTGAAGTCGTGCGCCACGCCGCCTGTGAGCTGGCCGATCGCCTCCATTTTCTGGGCCTGGCGAAGCTGCTCTTCGGCGCGCTCGCGCTGGGTGACTTCCGCCATCACGTTGGCATGGGCCTGCTCCAGCTCGCGCGTGCGCTCGGCGACCTTTTCCTCCAGTATTTCATTGAGCTGCCGCTGGTGCTCCTCTGCCTTCAGCCGCGCCGTGATGTCGGCGGAGACACCCACCATCTTCATCGCCTTGCCGGAGCGATCCTTGTAGAGCTGCGCGTGGATTTCAGCCCAGTGAACGGAACCATCGCTCCAGATAGTCCGGTATTCGATGGAATAGTCCGCGCCGGTTTCGATGGTCCTGCTCACGGCGGCCTGCATGCGCTTCCGGTCTTCGGGATGAACCGCGCTCAGCAGATCCCTGTAGGTAAATGGGTCTTCGGGACGGCGGCCGAAAATAGCCTTGCAGGTGGACGAGGTCGTCAACGCGTCCGACGCGAGATCGAGCTCCCAGGCGCCGAGCCGCCCGGCTTCGAGCGCCGTCTGCAGCCGGCGCTCGCCTTCATCGAGGGCCTCGATGCGCGTGCGCGCATCGTACTGCCGCCGGCGTCCGCGCATGGCCGAGCGGGCAACGCTGATGAAGGTGGTTGCGTGGAACGGACGTTCGACGAAGCTGACATTGCCAAGGACCTCGGACAGCCTGGCGGCTGCGGGATTGCGCTCGGGACCGCCGCCTCTGTTTGTCAGGATGATGAAGGGCAGGTCGGACCAGCTTGGCTRCTGTTCGATCCAGGCGGAGATGGCGCGCAGATCGGCGGAACGCAACGCTTCCTCAGTGACGACGGCAAAAGCGACGTCGTCATCAAGGGTTTCGACGAAGGAGGATAGATCGGTCGTCGCTTTTGGTTGTACGCCTGCTTCCTGCAGGAGTGACGCTGCAATCTGCGCATCACGCCCGATGGGAGCGAGGATCAGGCCGATGGCATTGCTTTTAGGAATTGTCGCCGTCCTCGTCTGAGGTATGAAGGAGCGGCTGTCTTTCGCCGACGAATGTCGGAACGCCGCGAAGCACGCCCTGGAAACCGGAAAGCGGGCCGCCAAGCTTCAACCCTTCATGGGTGATGCGGAATTCTCTGATCGTGTCTTCATGCATGCCGGTACGCTTCTTGATGACGGAAACGGCGCGGCGCACTTTGCCAAGGGCCTCGAAATAGCGCAGCAGGATCACGCTATCGGCGAGATAGGTGACATCGACGGGTGATTTCATGTCGCCGACGAGGCCATGCTGGGCAACCGTGAGGAAAGTATTGGCGCCCTGGCGGTTCAGGTATTGGAGAAGCTCATGCATATGCAGGATGAGCGCGTTTTCCTCCGGCATCGATGCCTGATAGCCGTTGATGCTGTCGATGACGACGGTTTTGGCATCGTAGCCGGCGACCCGGTCCCTGACGCGTTGCGCAAACTCTCCAGGCGACAGCTCGGCCGCATCCAGTTGCTCGATATGGATCAGCCCGTCGTCGTGCATCTTCTCGAGATCGATGCCCATCGATTTCGTGCGCGAAAACAGCAGCCCAAGCTCTTCATCGAAGATAAAAATGGCCGCCTTTTCGCCGCGCTCGACCGCCGCGACGACGAATTGCAGCGTAAACAGGCTCTTGCCTGTGCCCGCAGGGCCAATCAGCAGCGTATTGGAACCTCGCTCGATCCCGCCGCCAAGCAGATCATCCAACGCCTTGATGCCGCTCGAGAGGGTCGTGCGATCAAATTCGGTCTTGTGCTCGATCGCGCGCAATCGAGGAAACACCGCGACTCCGCCGGTCTTGATAAGGAAGTCGTGGTATCCGCCGCGGAACGTCTGGCCGCGATATTTGAGGACCCRGAGCCGCCGTCGTTCCGAACCGTAATCGGGCGCAAGCTGTTCCAGATGGATCACGCCATGCACGACGCTGTGAACGGTCTTGTCGAGATTGTCTGACGTCATATCATCGAGCAGCAGGACGGTCGCATCCGAGCGTGAGAAGAAATGCTTCAGCGCAAGGATCTGTCGACGATAACGCAGCGAGCTTTGCGCCAGCAGCCGGATTTCCGAAAGGCTGTCGATCACTACTCTCTGCGGTTTTACCCGTTCGAAGGCCTCGAAGATCAGCTTGGTCGTCTCGCCCAGTTCGAGATCCGATGAATAGAGCAGGCTCTGCTGCTGATCGGCATCGAGCAGGCTTTCGGGCGGCACGAGCTCGAAGATTTCTATAGCGTCGCCGAGTTCCATTCCGTGCGAGGCGGCACTGTCGCGCAACTCTTCTTCGCTTTCGGAAAGACTTATATAAAGGCAGCGCTCACCGAGATCGGCGCCTTCAAGCAAAAATTGCAGGGCAATCGTGGTTTTTCCGGTGCCGGGCGAACCTTCCAACAGGAATACATGACGACGTGTAAAACCGCCGAACAATACATCGTCCAGTCCTTCGACTCCGGTCTGTGCCTTCTTGTTCAAAACTTGGTCCATACTGTCTCCTAAATCAGTCAAGGAATTAGGGCAGGAGGTTTGAGGAACAAGACTGCTGATGACGTTAGTGCGAAACGTCATTCGAGCCGGAGTGGGAAGCAACTGACCTTTTCACACCGTCTTCGCCGCTTTATGAACTTCCCATTCGAATGAACGCGTCGGAGAAACAATGAGCAATGATGCCCGCAAAACCATAACCACCTGGTATGTCGATCCCGACGCAKAAGACCGGATGGCGGATGGGCATGCGCCGATCTGGCGACACCTCATCGACATCATCACCGAGCGCGACCTTTCGGAAAAAAGCGTCCTGGATTTCGGCTGCAATCAGGGCGGTCTGCTACGGCACCTCTATGCCATCCGGCCGTTTCGCAAGGCGCTGGGCATTGATATCGCCGAGCAATCAGTCGCCAAGGCCGAAACGCTCAAGGGCAACCTGCCTGTGCAGCATGCGGTCGGCGGAACACTCGACGGATGGGTGGAGGAGTTCGATCTGGCGATCAGCCACGAGGTCATCTATCTCGTCGAGGACATCGATGCACACGCTGCCGATATCTGGAAGTCGCTGAAGCCGGGCGGCGTCTATTATGCGGTGACCGGATGCCATACCGACAATCCACTTTGGCCGAAATGGCGTGAGCTTGTCGCCAAGCGGACGAACACGGTGGTGCAGGATCGCTCGATCACCGACTACGGACGCGCATTTACGAAGGCAGGCTTCCAGGTTTCCGGCAGGAAGCTGGAATATGACGGTTTCATCCCCTTCGTCGAGGATGGCTGGACACCCGATTTTGCCGATGCGCTGGATTATTACACCCAGACCAAGATCGTCTTCCGGCTCGTCAAGCGCCCGGACGGGCAAACCGCGTAAGCTCGACGTCGAAATGCGGCGGCTTGTCGGGATCGACCTCGACGAACCGCCCTTTGACCCGGAACGTTTTTTCGATCAGGCCGCTTTCTGCGAGCGCTCTTGGCTCACCATCGAAACGCAATTCTCCCCGCTCGAGAAGTGAAATGCGGTCGCTGACGGCGATGGCCTGGTTGATGTCGTGGATTGCCATGACGATCGTGACGCCCTTTTCCCGGCTGAGGCGGTGGATGAGATCGAGGATCTCGACCTGATAGCCGATGTCGAGGAAGGAGGTCGGTTCATCGAGGAGCAGGATGCCGGCTTCCTGCGCAAGGGCCGCCGATATCCATGCCCGCTGGCGCTCGCCTCCGGACAATTCCCGCAGCGCCCTGTCCGCCAGGCTCGTAAGGCCGGTACTGTCCAGCGCCCATTCGATGGCTTTTTCGTCCTTGCCGTCATAAGAGCGAAACAGGCCGACATGGGAAAACCGGCCCTGACGCACGAGCTGTGCAATGGTCATTTCGTCAGGGGCCGAGGGTTGCTGCGGCAGGAAGGCAAGCTTCCTGGCGATGGCGCGCCGTGACATCGAAGCGACGGACACATCCTCGATCGCAGCAGATCCTTCCGCCGGTTTGATCAGCCCGGCGAGCGCCTGCAGCGCCGTGCTCTTGCCTGAGCCATTGGGGCCGATCAGCGCACGGATTTCGCCTTTTTCCATGGATAGCCGAAACCCGCTGAGCGCCTTTCGGCGACCATAGAGAACGGATAGTTGCGAACAGCTCAGCGGCATGGGCGATCTCAAGGAACTTTGCGGAGAAGGGCAAGAAGAACGGGCACCCCGAGGAGTGCAGTGACCACGCCGATCGGGATCTCTTCGGCGTGCCCGACGAGGCGGCCAACGAGATCGCCGAGCGTGACGAGAACCGCGCCGAGAACGATCGTCAGGGGAATGACCAGCGGGAAGTGGCGTCCGGCCAGGAAGCGGGCGAGGTGGGGCACGACAAGCCCGATGAAGATGATCGGGCCGACTGCGCCGACCGCGCTTGCCGCAAGGATGCAGGACACCAGAAGCACCAGGGAGAATTGCCTGCGGTAAGAAAGACCGAAGGAGGCGGCGACCGAGGCATCCAGCTGCAGCAGGACCAATGGGCGATAGATGAAGGGCAGGACGGCAAGGCCTGCTATCGTGAACGGCAGGAGAAAGACCGCGTGATCCCAGGTGCGGGCATAGAGACTGCCTGAGAGCCATTCGAGGATGATTTCTATCCGCGCCGAGCCCCAGCCCGCGATCAATCCAATGGCGAGTGCATGCAGAACCGCTCCGATCGCAATGCCGCAGAGGGTGATCCGGAGAGGGCTGAGATCGAGCCGGAAGGCCAGCAGATAAATGATCCCGCCTGCCGCCAGACCGCCTGCCAGGCCTGCCGTCGGCAGCCATGCGATCGGCAGTTCGGCGAGCGTGTTCGAGCCCGGGTTGAAGATATAGACGGTAAACAGCAGGAATATCGTCACCGTCAGCGTCGCACCTTGCGAGACACCCATCAGGGAAGGGTCGGCAAGAGGGTTCCGGGTGATGGTTTGCAGCAGGAGGCCTGCGACGGCGAACTGAATGCCCGCCAATATGCCGGTGACGATCCTCGGCAGGCGGATATCGATGATGATCGAACGGGCTTCCGGGGATCCGTGCCCGGTCAGGGCGGCGACGATATCTGCGGCAGGAATATCCACCACGCCCAGAAAGACCGCGGCGGCAAGAGACAGGACGACGAGCGCAAGGCCTGACGGCAGCAGCCAGGCGGTCGATCGCGTCTGTGTCGGGGACGCCATCGTCATGCGCTGTCCCGCTGGAAGTCGAGGCGGCCGCGCTGGATCAGGTAGACGAAGACCGGCCCGCCAAGGAGCGCGGTAATGATGCCGACCGGCAATTCCTTGGGAATGGCGATCGTTCGGGCAACCAGATCCGCACAGGTGACGATGAATGCTCCTGTTGCCGCCGTGAGAGCGATCTCCCAGACCGCGCCCTGGGGCTTGAGAAGACGAGCGATGTGCGGCGCGGCAAGTCCGACGAAGGCGACCGGGCCGGCCACCGGGGCGACGCCGGCCACGGGACAAATGGCGAGGATCAGCAGAACGGGCTTCCAGACATCGAGCTGCAGGCCCATGGCCGCGGCCGCGTGCTCGCTCAGCGCAAACATTGCGATGACCCGGTGCAGCAACAGTGCTCCGATGACGCCGATGCCGATCCATGGGAGCATATGGATGAGGTGCGACCATGTGCGGCCCTGGAAGCCTCCTGATAACCAGAAGAGAAGGGCGGTCGACTGCGGGCCCGCGAGCAGCAGGACATAGATCGTGATGGCGCCAAGGAAGAGCGAAACGCTGACGCCGCCAAGCGCCAGGTGCAGGGGGCGTCCGTTGCCGCCTCTGGCTACCCAGAAGGTGACCGAAGCAGCAGTGAGCCCGCCGGCGAGGCCAATGAAGGGGTAGTAAGCGGACGAGACCCAGGGCAGGAGAACGAAGCTTCCGACGATCGGCGCGACAGCGCCGGCAGTGACGCCGGTGATGCCGGGATCGGCGAGCGGATTGCGCGTCAACGACTGCAGAAGATAGCCCGACACGGCAAGACCTGCGCCCGCGACGGCCGCCGCAAGGCTGCGCGGCAATCTCAAGGTCCAGACGAGGATCGACTCGATCTTTGCGTCAGGGGCAAAGAGCACGCGCAGCACGGTATCGAAGGAGAGCATCTTAGCGCCCGGCAGCAAGCCCAGCAGGACAATCGACAGTGTCGCGGCGACGACGAACCCAATGGCAACAGAGGATTTGCGAGCGTTCATCGTCGTCGCGATCAATTCGTTATTTCTGTGCTTCGGCCGGAATGATCTTGGCGGCTTCCGCTCGCACGTCCACTGCCGGGAATACCTCCGGATAGAGGTAGTGAGCCGCTTCGCGCAGCACGACCTCGCGGGCGATGGGGCCGTTCGTTTCGACCCACTGGTCGCCGACATAGAAAACCCGGTTGTTCTTCACGGCAGTCAATTCCTGCCAGATCGGGTTGTTTTCATGCGGCCGGTCGGGACC
This sequence comes from Rhizobium sp. 05L429, assembly GCF_056397645.1. NCBI lineage: Bacteria > Pseudomonadati > Pseudomonadota > Alphaproteobacteria > Hyphomicrobiales > Rhizobiaceae > Rhizobium > Rhizobium sp. 05L429. Next base: position 125,108 of record NZ_JBFTNV010000014.1, read on the forward strand.
TGAATCGTAGATGAAGAGCACTTCCGGGTCCTTCTCCAGCATGGTTTCCAGGCTGAGATCGATGCCGAACTCACCGCCCGGCGTCATGTTGCCGGCGATATTGTCGCCTCCGATGGCTGCCAGGATCGAGGCGGAGGTATTTTCGGTGTGGAATGCAAACGGTGTTTCACCACCCCACATGATCGCGAAACGCGGATGGACATCCTTCGGGGCCTTGGCGGCATAGTCCGCGAGATGTTCCCGGAATTCCTTGTTCAATTGAACGCCGCGCGCCGGATTGCCGAGGATTTTCGAAAGCTCGGCGATCTCGCGGTCGCTCCCGTCAAGCAGTTCCATATTGTAGGCGACATAGGGGGCGATCTTTTCAAGCTGCGGCGCGTTGCCCACTGTGTAGCGACGGATAGCGACGATCAGGTCGGGCTTTGCTTCGGACAGAAGTTCGAGATTGGGTTTTGCCCGCTGGCCGATCTGCTTCATGCCGGCAGTCAGGCCGAGGAGGAAGTCCGGCTCGCGCCCTTTTGTCATGTATGTGCTGGCCACGGGCTTGATGCCGAGAGCAAGGGCGACATCATCTGCGAAATAGGAAATCGCTGCGATCCGCTTGGGCTGGACGGGAACCTCGACCGTGACGCCGCGGTCGTCGGTTACCGAGAAGGTCTTACCATCCTCGGCGAACACGGGGGCGCTCACCATCACGGACAAGAGGCTGATGAGAGTTGCAAATTTACGGACGTTGGGCACCATTGCGTATCCTCCACAGACTAGGCGAAGTCGCTTTAGGCGTTAAAGAGGAGTTCGGCAATCCACTTTTAATCCGATGCCCACAATTCGTTATTTCCGGTCAGCGTGTGGAAGGCGACGGCGGACGATGCTCGTATGGAACTTCGCACCGTAGAGAAGGCCATCGTCGTTGAAATCGAAGGTCGGGTTGTGCAGGGGCGCGGAGTCTCTGCCATTGCCGAGAAAGACGAAGCAGCCGGGGATGGTATCGAGGAAGCGGGCGAAATCCTCCGATGCCGTCATCGGCTCTTTTCGGATTTCGATGCTGTCGGGCTCGAAGACGTCGCGGGCGGCTGCGAAGGCCTCTTCAGTAAGGGCGGGGTCGTTGAGCAGGGGAACGAATTCCCTGGTGTAGGTGACTTCTACGGAGAGGTTGTAAGTGAGCGCCGTGCCTGCTGCGATCACCCGCATCTGCTTTTCGATTTCGGCGCTGACTTCGGGGTGGAAGCTCCTTGCGTCGCCGAGGATACGGGCGAGGCCGGGCAGGGCATTGCGGGTGCCGTCGGTCAGCAGTTCGGTGACGGAGACGACGCCGACATCTGTCGGGTCGAGGCGGCGGGATACGATGGTCTGCAGGTTCAGGACAAGTGCGCAGGCGGCGACCAGCACTTCGTTTGTCGCGTGCGGGCGGGCGGCGTGGCCGCCGGTGCCGCGCAGGACGATCTCGAAATTATCTTCCGCCGACATGAAGGCGCCGGAGCGGGTCTGGAAATGACCGACGGGGAGGCCCGGCATATTGTGAAGCCCATAGATCTCATCGAAAGGAAAGCGCTCGAAAATGCCGTCCTCGATCATCGCCAGCGCGCCCTTGCCCCATTCTTCGGCGGGCTGAAAGATGAAGCGCACCGTGCCGTCAAAGCCGTTGTCTTCGGCAAGCATCCTGGCGGCGCCGAGCAGCATGGCGGTGTGGCCGTCATGGCCGCAGGCGTGCATGACGCCGGGGTTGCCTGAGGCATAGGGCAGGCTTGATTGTTCCGGAATGCGCAGGGCGTCCATGTCGGCTCTGAGCGCAATCGAGCGGTTGCCGCTGCCGCGCTTCAGCGTGCCGACGACGCCGGTGCCGCCGACACCTTCCGCGACATCGTCGAGCCCGAATTCGCGCAGCTTCCCGGCGACGAAGGCGGAGGTCCGCCTTTCCTCGAAGCCGAATTCCGGGTGGGCGTGGAGATGGCGGCGCCATTGCCGCATGTCGGAGACCAGTCGATCGAGATCCATCGGCTATTCCTCTAGCGTCAACTTGCTCGTCACATCGAGCAGGATGTCGGCGCCGGCGATGATATCATCATCGGCAGTGAATTCCCTGGGGTTGTGGCTGATGCCACCCCGGCTCGGCGCGAAGATCATCGCTGCAGGCGCAATGCGGGCGATCATCTGCGCATCATGGCCGGCGCCTGATGTCATGCGCCGGCAGGGAAGCGCACGCGCCTTGGCTGCCGTTTCGATTTCGGTGACAATGCGCTCGTCGAATGTGACCGGCTCGAAGCGGGCCAGCCGCTCTACCGTAACGGTCACGTCCTCTTCTGCGGAGAGCATTTCGAGGAAGCGGGCAAGGGCTGCCTCTTCCTCTCTCAGCCTCGCCTCGTCGGGATCGCGCAGATCGACGGTGAAGATCGCTTTCGAGGTAATAACCGTTCTCGATGAAATCATCGATCGCTTCGTCAGCGGATTTTCCGCCGATGCCATCGCTGCGCATGCCATGGAAAAGCTCGCCATCGGTGTACATGATCGCGCCTGCATGTTTGCCTTCGGTGATTTCGACGAGGGTGGAGAAGTCGCCGCCGAGGCCGATGACATGTGCGAAGGCGGTGAAGCCGTAGTCGTGGAAATCCATGTCCGGGGCGAGTTCCTCGAGATCGAAATACGGATGCCCGTTGCCGATGCCAAACAGCGTATTGATGTCCGAGAGAACGAAGGCATCGCTCTGCGCCTCTGCGGGCAGCGTGGCGATGGTGGTGTGGGGAATGTGATAGTCGAGGCCGTTTTCCCGCATCAGGAAATCGCGATAGCCTTCGGACAGACTGATCTCGTGGCGCGTTTCGAATGCCGCGAGCCGCGCTTCATCCGCGCCGCCATAGCGGGCTGCGACGAGAGGGGACTTCGCAAATCTGGCGAGCGCGTCAGGGCGCCGGAACGGGATTGTGTTGTCATTGCTCACGATGGGTTTCCTTGTTGCGCGTACGGCGCAGGCATTTAAGGCCGGGGCGGGACAGGTCAATGGCAGGCCGCTTGATTGACCTCTGATGGGATCGGGGCGCTAATGGGCCGGTATCGTCACTGCTTGCAGGCAAGGAGGATGCGATGCTGCTCAAGGCGGAACGAACCTTCGTCGTGCGCGACATGGGAGGGTTCGTCGTGCATATCAACATGCCCGGATGGGTAAAGCCGAAACCTGGGGATCACGGGCATGGGCCGCTGGCGATGGTGGTCGAAACCGTCCTGCATCCGGGCCGGCTGGTTGCCATGCACGAGCACCGCAACGATGAGATCATCTCCTGGGTGCCTGATGGCGTGATGCGCCATGAAGACAGGGCGCGCGGCCGGCTGGTTTGCGACAGCGGGCATCTGATGGTGATGAATGCCGGGCGCAGCTTCTGGCATTCCGAGGAGACGCTGGCCTCCGATCCGCCGTTGCGCATGCTGCAGATCCTGGTGCGACCCGATGCGGTCGATCTCGAACCCKGCATCCAGCATGGGGTGATGCCTGACAGCGCGCCCAATCGCTGGCGGCACCTTGTCKGGCCGGAAGGGGGCGATGCGCCTTTCTTCGTTCGCAACAGGATCGATTTCTTCGACATCCGGCTGGAGGCCGGCGTGCGGGTGGACTTCCCGTTTAAGCAGGGGTGCGACCTCTATTTCTATGTGTTCAGCGGCGCGGTTCGCGCCGGCGGGCAGKCATTTGGTGAAGGCGAGCAAGGGCTGCTGCTGTCCGAGGAGATATTGGCCGCAGAGGCGACGAGCGCCTGCGTGATGGTGGCCTTCCTGCTGGATCCCCGAGCGCCTGTGACGCGGCAGGGGACGATTGCCGACCACAGGAAAATCCCGCCGCCGATCGTGATCCGTCTTCTCAAACGGTGGCAAGGGTTGAAGCGGCTGTGGCGGCCGAGATGAAGGAGAGGGGCTCAGCTCCAATATTTGACAGCATAGACGACGGTCATGGCTGTCCCGGTGACGATGACGAACCAGCGGACCACGCCTGCCGGCAGCACGCGCACAAGATAACCGCCGAGATAGCCGCCTGCGAGCGCACCTGACAGCATCGTTAACGTCTCGGGCCAGTGGACGGCGCCTTCAGCGATGAAGATGACGATGGCGGCCATGCTGACCGAGGTCGCGAGCAGATTTTTCAGCGCCTTGACGCGGCGGATGTCGTTGGGATCGGCAATCGAGAGAACTGCCGTCAGGATGACGCCGAGGCCGGCGCCGAAGAAGCCGCCATAGATCGACGAGAGGCCCAGCACGGAAAGGCCGAGACCGCGCGACGGCTCGGCATCGCCGCGTCTCGCGTCCGCCCAGGCGGCGATGCGGGGCGAGAAGAGGAAGAGCAGGGTGGCGATGCCGATCAGGGCTGGAACGGGGAGAACGAAGAGCCGCTCGGGCAAGGCGAGCAGCAGGAGCGCGCCGACGGCGCCGCCGATGAGGCAGACGACAACGGAAGCACCGAGCTTCCCGTCAAGCGGCAGCACCTTGCGGCGATCGGCGAGGACGGCGAGCAGATGGCCCGGCACGATCGCCACCGCATTCGAGGCATTGGCGGTCACCGGCGGCAGGCCGGCGGCAAGCATGGCGGGGAAAGTGAGCAGCGTGGCGCCGCCGGCGAGCGCATTGATCACCCCGCCGGCTATGCCTGATACAAACAGCAACAGGATGATGCCTGGTGTCATTGGCTTGCCCCATCTCCCCGACGTGTCTTTCGATGCATCAGGTGCCGGTGGGAGGACAAGCCATCGATGGCCTCAAGGTGTTCGCGTCGCGAAATATTCCGGGAAATGGGGCGTGCGATGCGCGGGCAAAGACCGGTTCGCACCTCACCCGTTTGGGCGACTTGCGCAAGGCGGGCGCTCGCGTTGCCATGTGGGAACAGGGCTCGGGTTGGGCATTGTCGATTTTGGGAGGGGAAAATGCACGGTTTTATGCAGCATCCCGGCGTGGCTTGCGGCTGCGGTGGTTGTCCTGATGCAACAGCGGACCAGGGACGGCGCCGCTTCCTGTGCAGCGCGTTGGGAGGTGCTGCGCTGGCGGCTGCCGTCTCATCCGCCGAGCCGGCATCGGCACAGAGCACAATGGCGCCCGATGATGCGCTGAAGGCGATGATGGATGGAAACAGGCGCTTCATCGACGGGCGTCTCCAGTCTCTCAATGAAGACCTTTCCATCCTCAAGGCGAAGACGGCGGAGAAGCAGGAGCCTTTCGCGGCGGTGCTCTCCTGCGCCGATTCACGCGTGCCGGTGGAGTTCGTCTTCGATCAGAGCATCGGCCAGCTCTTCGTGGTGCGTGTCGCGGGCAATATCGCCACGCCCGAGATCATCGCCAGCCTCGAATATGGCGTTGCCGTTCTTGGCGCCCGGCTTCTGATGGTGCTCGGCCACAGCAATTGCGGTGCGGTGAAGGCGACCATCGACGGCAAGGCCGTGCCCGGCCAGATCGGTGCCCTCTATGCGCCGATCTGGCCGGCGGTGAATGCGGCTGGGAACGATCTCGACGCGGCCATCGATGCGAATGCCAGTATGCAGGCAACGCTGATCAGCCGAAGCTCGACCGTCATTGGAGGGGCCACCAGGGAAGGGAAACTCAAGGTCGTCGCGGCGCGCTATGATATCGCCAGCGGTGCGGTGTCGCTGCTTGGTTAACGGGTGCGCTTTCCTGCCGAATGGGATAGGTCTACGCCGATCAGCGCGGAGATCGTCATGTCCGGTGATACCCTTGCCCGTTCATTTGGCCGGGAAGCCTTTGGACTTAGCCCCGAAAACTATCAGTTAGCCCGGCCACCTTATCCGCCGGCGGTGTGGGATCTCCTGCGGCAGCGGGCCGGACTGCGATCCGGTGTCGCGATACTGGAAATCGGAGCGGGAACCGGGCTTGCCACCGAACATCTTCTGGATCACGAGCCGCGCCGGCTTCTGGCCGTCGAGCCGGACGGGAGGCTTGCGGAATTCCTTCGCGCCCGGCTGCATCGCTCCGAGCTGGAGGTGATCGAGCGACCCTTCGAAGAGGTGAACGAGGCGCCGCAATCCTACGATCTGGTGGTCAGCGCGACGGCATTTCATTGGCTTGATGCCGTTCCGGCGCTGCGGCGTATCCATGCGCTGCTTCGCGATGGCGGTGCTGTGGCGCTGATCTGGAACGTCTTTGGCGACAATATCAGGCCCGACCCCTTTCACGAGGCGAGCGCGCATCTCTTTGCCGGGCATCGCCCAAGCCCGTCCGGCGGAGGGACGACGCTGACGCCTCACGGGCTCGATAGCGAGGCCCGGCTCAAGGATTTTGAGGAGGCCTCGTTTCAGTGCGAGCCGCCTGTCATGTTCGAGTGGACGCTGACGCTCGATCCGCCTGCGGTGCGGCGACTTTACGCGACCTATTCGAATGTCGTGGCATTGGAAGCGGAGAAGCGCGATGAGCTGCTGAATGCGTTGGAAGAACTGGCAAGGGCCGATTTTGGCGGTGTCGTCACCAGGAATATGACGACGTCGGTTTTCATCGCGAGGCGGAGGTAGGGCTGAAGCGTCCTCGACTGCAAGGCCGAGGGAAGACAGGCAGGCGCGCTGCTACTCGGTGCCGAGCCTGCCGAATTGGCCGGGCTTGCGCTTGACCGCCACGCGAGGCGGCGTCGCGACGCGGTAGGCGGGAGGGCCGAAACCGCCGCTCGGGATGAATGCAAGAATGAGGAGCGCACCGTAAAAGAACACGGCAATGCCCTGGATCGCGACCGCCGGAAGCGGGATGGCGATGAACTTCGGGAGAAATACCGGCGCGAGAAATGCCCACAGCAGGTATTGTGGCCAACCGATGTCGCGCAGGCGGCTCGACACAATGTAAAGAAGTCCGATGATAGTGACCGCAGTCATCGCGATTGCCGCGAGGATGTAGAGCATTTCGAACGTGGATCGCCGTGCAACGAGGCTTGCCGTTTCCTTGTCGGTCGAGCCGCCGCCCATCATCATCTGCGTGGCGCCTACCACCGTGGTTGCGCGCAGCTTCGCCATCTCCTMTGACGTCGGCCTCCGGCCGGAGGCCGCCATCTTCTTGATCATTTCCTCCTGCCCTTTGAACATCAACGGCATGGGCCTGCCGTTGATGGCTTGGCCATTGGTGTTCTGGCCTGTGACGGTCCTGGCATTGACGGCTTGGCTGGCAGCTGGCGACGAGCCGGCCTTGGCGGGACGTGGAGCCATCAACTKGCGGGCTGCCTCATCCTGCTGGGAGATCATAAAGTGCTCTATCGGATCTTTGGCGAAATCGAAGCCGAACATCATGATGAGCAGGATGGCATAAGCARTTCGCCCCAAGCGGGATTGGCCGAAAATCGTCATTACGCTGAAGCCTTGCAAACGCGAAGATGCGAGGGAATATACCCGTGAGGGTTGAAGAACGATCTAAGGCCGTGATTAAAATCTTATGTACGTCCGTCTTCAACCCATTGCGCTGACTAGCGGGTATGGAAACTCCCGGACAATTCTGGCGCACCGCCGCAGTCCATGATGGCGCGCAGGCTTCGCGTCGGCTCAGATCGCCGGCCCCGGCCGGATGCGGCTGCCGTCGCTGAAGCGCGAGAGCCGGAAGCGGTGGAGATCGTGGCCGGGAGCGTTGCCCTGTATCAGGTCGGAGACCACGCGGCCGATGCCTGGGCCGATGCCGAAGCCGTGGCCGCTCATGCCTGTGGCGACTAAGAGGCCGGTAATGGCCTGCACGCGGTCGACGATCGGCACGATGTCGGGCATGGCGTCGATCATGCCGGCCCAGGTCGTCTTCAGGCGCACGGTTTCGAATTGCGGGAAGAGGCGCTGGAAATTGCGGCTGATCGCATCGAGGCTGGATTGTTCGGGAGCGGGGTTGAGGACGCGCATCCGCTCGAAGGGGCTCTCGGCATCCGCTGTCCAGTTGCGCGGGGTCGACCAGCTGTCCGGGAAGCCTTCGGGGGCTGCGGGCGAATAGCGGGTGCCGAAGGGGTGGGCCATGAGCGCCGGCATATATTTCGTGGCGTGGCGGAATGCGTCCGGGCCGAGATAGAGGCGGTGGCTTGCCGGCGCCAGCGTGTAGCCGCCGTCCTGCCTGCGGCGGAAGGCGACATCGGCTCCGGCTGCGGCACCGGCGTGAATTTCAGCCAGAGGTTCGGTTGCGGCGACGGTGGCGCGGACAGCAAGCTGCGGAATGGAGACGCCGTGGTTTCTGAGGAAAAGCGACGACCAGGCTCCGCCGGCGACGAGTACTGTCGAGGTCTCGATGCGGCCGGCCTCGGTCCATACACCGCTCACTTTGCCGGCCGATATATCGAGGGTTCGCGCCGCGCAGTTTTCGATGATCGTCACGCCGAGCCTTGCGGCGAGCCGGGCAAGCGCGGGGACGGCGAGCCACGGTTCGGCGCGCAGGTCCGAGGGTGTCGTCATCGATCCCGCAAATTTGCGGGACATGCCTTTGAAGAGGGAGGCCGTCTGGCCGCTGTCGAGCAGGCGGGTGTCGAGGTCGTAGGTGTTCGCGAGCTTCATGAAGGTTCCGAAGCCGGCCATCTGCTTGTCGGAGTTGGCGAGATAGGTAACGCCGGTCTCGGTAAGGCCGATATCCTCGCCGCATTCTGCCGCGAGCTCCTTCCACAGGCGGCAGGCCTCGATGACGATGGGCAGCTCGTCGCCATCGCGGCCCTGCTTGCGGATCCAGCCCCAGTTGCGCGAGGATTGCTCTGCGGCGATGCGTCCCTTCTCGATGAGCGTCACGGAGATGTTGCGCTTGGCCAGAAACAGCGCCGTCGTCACACCGATGACGCCGCCGCCGATAATGACGACGTCGGAGGTTTTCGGAAGCGGGCCATGATGCTGGATGGGATCGTTTAAGGAGAAGGGGAAGGCGAGCAAGCTGGGCGTCCTGAAGGGCTGATCGACAGGTGAGATTGCTAGAGACTCTCGGCCGGCAATTCAAGCCGATGTCATCGACGTGCGCGCTTTGCTGACCCCATGATGCGGGTTGCCTCCTGGCCGAATAAGCGAAATTCGTCGCTGACGTTGCCGCAATGCCGGAACGGCAGGTTGCACAACTGGCGGGGGAAGTGCTAGGCGAGCATTTTTGATGGAAAGCGTAATCCCGATGCAGGACGCCCCGTGGCGGCCTCGAGCAGCAGAACCTTGGTTGGACGATGAGCATCAATATTTATGTGATCAATCTGGACCGGTCCACGGATCGGTGGAATGCTCTCTCCGATCAGGCCAGATCCTTGCAGTTCGACCTTGTTCGCATTGCCGGCGTCGATGGGCGAGAGGTTGCCGCGGATCAGCGCGTGGCCTGTGATGAGCGCGCCTTCCAGCGCAACAATGGCCGGACCATGCTGCCGGGCGAATATGGCTGCTACCGAAGCCACCTGAAGGTGCTCTCGGCCTTTCTGGAAACGGGTGAAGCCGCCTGCATCATCGTCGAGGACGATGTCATTTTGTCTGCCGATCTCGTTGCGCGCGCCGAGGCCGCGCTCGCGGCGATTCCCGGCGCCGATGTGATTAAGCTCTTGAATCACCGCACCGTCGGCTTCAGGCCTGTCGCCACCTCGGCGGCGGGCGATGAGATCGGCCGGGCGACGCATGGTCCTCAAGGGTCGGCCGCCTGCTATGCGGTGACGCGGATGGGCGCCCTGAAGCTCCTCAAGCAGATCGCCGTCATGCGGTTTCCCTGGGATATCGAATTGGAGCGGGGCTGGGCATCCCGAGCGCGGATCTATACGACCCGTCGGAATGTGGCCGATGTGAAAGAGGGCGGCTCGAATATCGGCACACGATCCGTCTACAGGGAAACCAAATTTCCCTGGTGGAGGCGGTTGCCGACCTATGCGATCCGCATCGCCGAGACGGTCCGCAGAATCAACTACGCATTGAAAAAATAAAGTGCCGGACCGAAGGTCGGGTGTGAGGCGGCGGCTTTGGTATTGTCCGCACAGTTTGTCTCAAGACTTTTTTTGGCACTTTAGCAGGCTGTTTCATCGCTGTTTCAGTCATGCATAATACTGCCGCAATTTTTTCAGAGCTACTTCAGCAAGTTACCCCAAAAATGGTTGTTCTGTGGCGTAAAAGCTTACGATTCTGTATGCTTAGCCAGTCTTGTCGGTAATGCTTCCGCAATGTAGATCATCGCCAGAAGCTATCGAGCAGTGTTCGGCAAACATCTCAACTCGATCGGCCATCGGTMTGAGGTGTATCTTGAGCGCTCGAAATGATTTCGTGGGTGAGTTGCACCCGCGTACCTATACGGCTGCCGATCCGGTAGCATCTCCCAAGTTGAAAATTCTGCATGTCTTGTTCTCCTCCAGAGTTGCGGGATCGGAACGATACTGCGTTGACCTCGCCAATGGGCAGGCTGCTCTTGGGCACGAGGTGCACGTTGCCGGGCGATACGGCTCGCCGATGGCGGGGTTGCTTTCCGAGAAGGTTATTTTCCACGGATTTTCGATGCCGTTCCTGCGCGGTCTCAGGATCAGGTGGCTGGCTGGGCGAACAGGGATCGAGATCGCCCATGGGCATCTCAGCCATGGCTGCAAGGCGCTTGCCGCAGCGCCCGACAGCGTCGCCCGGATCGCGACCCTGCATGTCGGCTACAAAGCCAAACAGCATGCCCGTCTCGACGGGGTGATCTGCGTCAATGCCGCCCAGTCGACGCGGCTTGGCAAATATGACGGCCAGTCGGCGCTGATTTCCAACTGGCTGCCCGACGTCAAGTCCGCCGAGAGCATCGACCTGCGTGCGCAGTTGAATTTGCCGCGCGAAACACGGCTTGTCGGCAGCGTCGGACGCCTGCATCTCAGCAAGGGATATGACGTGCTGGTGTCGGCCTTCCGGAAGGCGGCACCCGCCAATGCCGCTCTTGTCATCGTCGGCGAGGGGCCGCATCGCGCCGCACTGGAAAAGCTTGCCAAGGGCGACAGCCGTATCCATCTGCTCGGCCATTGCAACAATGTTCCGGGGTTCCTGCGCAATCTCGATCTCTTCGTCTCGCCGTCCCGCGAAGAATCGGCGGGGCTTGCCATTCTCGAAGCCATGCATGAGGGGTTGCCGATCATCGCGACAGCCGCCGAAGGGCCGTCGGAATATCTGCGCGAGCATCCGGTGACGCTGGTCGCACCCGGCTCGATCGAGCAGCTTTCCGAGGCGCTCGGCGATGTGATGCGGGAAGAATCCGTTGTCCGCCTGTCGCGCGTAGGCTACGACTTGGCTCCCTTCTCTCGTTCGGCAGGTATCGCCAATGTTCTCGATTTCTATTCCCGGGTTGCCCGCGGAGCGGCAGTCCAGACTGCACCCGACATCGATCAGCCGCGGTTGATCTATGCGTCTGAAGCCCAAGAGTGATTTCTGGCAGGTCGGCATCGTCCCGGCACCTGCCGAGGCGCTGCTCGATGCCGAGACTTTGGCGGATTGTTCTGATCGTATCACATGGCTGCCCGATCCCGGCCCCTGGCGATATCTCGCAGACCCTTTTGCCGTGAAGCGCGGCGACAGCCTGCACGTCTTCGTGGAGGCCTATGACTACCACACCAAGCATGGCTTCATCGAGCGCCATGAACTGGTGGGGCCGAACCTGCAATGGCGCGGCAAGGCGGTGGCGCTCACCAGGCCTTTTCATCTCTCCTATCCCTTCCTGATCGAGCAGGATGGCGAGGTGCTGATGATGCCGGAAAGCCATAAGGCGGGGGAGGTCGCACTGTACCGTGCCCGCTCGTTTCCCGATGGCTGGGTGCGGGAAACGGTGCTGCTGGCCGGTGTGCCGGCTGCCGAGGCCTGTCTCATCGAGCATCAGGGCAAGTGGTGGATGTTCTACACGCTTGTCGGGGCCGGCGCGCGAGACCAGCGCGAGCTGCATATCGCTTTTGCCGATCGGCTGACCGGCCCGTGGAAAACCCATCCGCAAAATCCGGTTCTGGTGGATCGCTCCGGCGCCCGGCCGGGCGGCACGCCCTTTATCGGTGCTGACGGCCAGATCATCCTGCCGGTTCAGGATTGCAGTGTCAGCTATGGCGGCGGCCTGCGCTTCCTGCGCTTCAGCCTGCTCAGCGAAACGCATGTGACCTGCACGCACCTGCCGGCGCAGTTGACGGGCGATCTCGCCACTGCCGATTACCCCGATGGCCTCCACACATTTTCCGCCTGCGGAGACCTGACGCTGATCGATGTGAAGCGTATCGACAGATCCGTCGGCCGCCATATCGTCAATCTCAAACGCAAGCTGCTGCCGAAGCCAGCCTTGTCCGCAGTGGGGTGATATCGGCCGCTTTTGCCCTCGCAATCTGCGCCGACACAGGCGAAACTGTCCTCGGATTCGATACGGAGGAACGGTCGGGATGCCTTGCCGGCGAGGGCGACAATGGTCTGGAGAGCGGCGATGACGAAACCGATGCTTTCGCTGCAGCTCTTTTCGATGCGCGGCCTTGGAGATCTCGGCACGCAGCTCGAAAAGGCGGCTTCTGCCGGTTATGGCGCGGTCGAGCCGCTCGAGGGGCATCTGCGCGATGTCGATAGCCTGCAGGCCGGGCTTGTCAGGAACGGGCTGGTGGCACCATCGGCCCATGTCGGGCTGGAGGCGCTGCGCAGCGAGCGGCGGCGGTTTGTCGAGGCCTGCCAGCAGTGCGGCATCGGGCAGCTCTTCGTGCCGCATCCGGCGCCATTGGTGGCGAAGGAAACGAAAGCCGCATGGCAGCGGATCGGCCATGAGCTCGGCGCGCTCTCGGAACAGATGAAGGCCGATGGCATCGCGCTCGGCTATCACAACAAGACGGCGGGCTTCGAGCGCACCATCGGCGGGCGCTACGGCTTCGAGCTGATGTTTGAGGCAGCCAGAGGTAGCCCGCTTACCTGGCAGGCGGATATTGCGTGGCTCGCGCGCGCCCAGCCCAATGCCATCGAATGGATCAGGCGTTATGCCGGCGTGCTGGTCTCGGTGCATGTGAAGGATCAGGCGCCCGATGACATGGATCCGGACGAGGACGGCTGGGCAAATGTCGGCTCCGGCGTGCTGCTCTGGCCATCTCTCTGGCGGGCGGCGATGGCGAGCGGCGCCCGGCTTTTCGTCGTCGAGCACGACAATCCGCGACTGCCCTTCGAATTTGCGGCGCGCAGCTATGCCTATCTCAGCCGGTTCCTGACGTAGGATCGCAGGGCTGCCTTTGCCGTTTATCGCGCGAAATGAGGGGGAAGAAGCCGGCAGGGTGCGATCACACTCCCTGCTATGCCTTTAGATATGGCGCAGGGGGGACTTGCGGCAAGACCCAGGTCGAGGCGTAGAACGCGTATCCTGATCAACAGCATCGGGAGAAGAGCATGCGTGTATTGCTTTCCACATACGGGTCGCGGGGCGATGTGCAGCCGCTGGCGGCGCTGGCAGTGGCTTTGAGGACAACAGGCGCAGACGCGATCGTGTGTGCGCCGCMGGATGCGGAATTTGCAGCCTTGCTGGAGCGCTTCGGCGTGCCGCTGGCGCCGGCCAATGCGCCGGTGCGACAGTGGGTCAGCGAGGTGATGAAGAGGAGCGCGGCGGGCAACACGCGGGAGCGTTCCGCCGAAGGCATTTCCGAACGGGCGGCCGCGATCATGGCAGCACAGGTCGAAGCCCTCTCGGCGGCGGCGGAAGGCTGCGATCTGATTGTCGCTGCAGGCCTGTTTCCTTCGATGGCGGCGGCGCGGCTGGTGGCTGACCGGGCTGGCATCCGCTATTTCGGCGCCGCCTTCTGCCCGATTTTCCTGCCATCGGAGCATCATAAGCCGCATGCTTTTCCGGGCCGGCCGCATCCGCCTGGGGTGACGGATGTCAGGGCGCTCTGGGATTACGATATCGAAACCAAGAATGTGATGTTCGGTGGGGCCTTCAATCGTCTGCGCGCCTCGATGGGCCTTTATCCGGTTAAGAATGTCCGCGATCCCGTCCTGACCAGACGGCCCTTGCTTGCCGCCGACCCGGTGCTCGGGCCTTTGCTCAAGACGGATCTGGTCGATGCGGTGCAGACGGGCGCGTGGATGCTTGATGACGACCGGCCGCTGCCATCGGCACTGGAAGCCTTTCTCGATGCCGGCGAGCCACCCGTCTATGTCGGTTTCGGCAGCATGCCGATGCATGCGTTAAGGGATGCCGCCAGCCTGATCGTTGCTGCTATCCGTCAGCAGGGGCGGCGGGCGGTGCTGTCGCAAGGCTGGGCCGGCCTGGTGTCCGATGATGGCGGAAGCGATTGTTTCGTCGTCGACGAGGCCAATCATCAGGCGCTCTTTCCGCGGGTTGCGGCCATCGTCCATCATGGCGGGGCAGGCACGACGGCAGCGGCGGCCCGAGCCGGCGTGCCGCAGGTCGTCGTGGCGCAGATAGCCGATCAGCCCTACTGGGCATCCCGCGTTGCAGCGCTCGGCATCGGCGTGGCGCATGAGGGGGCAACGCCGACGCTTCAGAGTTTTTCCAGTGCACTTTCAGCAGCGCTGCAGCCGGAAATGCGCCAGCGCGCCTCGGCCCTTGCCCCTGAGATTCGCACCGACGGGGCAATGGTGGCGGCGCGGCTGTTGCTTGCGGAGGCCGGCACGTAGAGCGGGGATCGCAGTCAATCGCGCGGCAGCCTGCCGAGCAGCAGCTGGTTTCCCGAGCGATTGCCGCAGCCGTTGCATTTCAGGCGAGGACCGATCCTGGCAAGGGTTATATCCTTGCCGGAACGGTAGGCGAGCTCGCGCCGGTCGATCATCGTTTCGTGCTGGCAGGCCGGGCATCGCGCGTGGATGACATACCATTGCGGCAGGGTGGAGAGCGTCTCCCTGTCGATCTCGACCACCTCGTGGCCGGCGACGAGATCGACGCTGCGGCGGTGTTTCATCTGCGTTCAAAAAGAGGGCGGTCGAAAGATGGCCGCCAGCCGCGCACCATGCCCCTGCTTATCGCGCCCTCGGCCAGAGCAAGCTGGCTGCGCAGGTGGCGGCAGTCCTGCAGAAGCGTGGCGATGGCCGCCTTGGCATCCTCGTCGTGCCAGGAGAGAACGGCCTCGACCTCCCAGCTCAGGTCTTCGTTTTCAGTCACATCACTATCAGTTTTGGGAGCCAATTGCGGACGCATCTTCTCATTCTCCTTGCAGAGCATTTCAGTTTCATATTGTCGGGATGGCGGCCGAGACGCCAAGGATGTTCTTATTATGTTCTCATTTCGGTGGGAGTCAAGGGCGGCGATCGAGCCCTGAGCGCGGGGAGGAGCATCGGCTCGGGCGCCGTTTGCGGATATCACGGGATTGGGGCAGGATACGCTATCTGAACAAGCAGGATGGAACGGTGCGCTGATGCTGATCGGCTCATGTCATTGCGGCAAGGCGGGCTGGACGCTGGAAGGCGATCCGGGCTCGATCACCGCATGCAACTGCACGCTCTGCCGGCGTTATGGGGCGCTCTGGGCCTATGATTACGAGCGCGGGCGTATCTCCATGAAGGGCGAGACCGGCTCCTATACGCGGACCGGCCCGGAGACGTCGTCGCTGGAAATATTGTTCTGCCCGACCTGCGCCTGTGTTTTGAGCTGGCGTGGCCTGAGGCTCAACAAGGATGGGCGCCGGCGCATGGCGGTCAACTTGCGGCTCGCGCCGCCGGACCGCGTTTCCGACCTGCCGATCGATCATTTCGACGGGCTGGAGACGTTCGAGGACCTTCCTTCCAAGGGGCGGTGCGTGCGCGACCTCTGGTTCTGACGGGATAGTCCGCAAATGCGGGAAGCCACGACTTACCATGACGAAGGTCACAACCAGTCGCACTTACGAAAGCCTGTCGCAATCTTTCAGATTGATCGCAGATCTGCCGCACAGTTGAGCGACATGCTTGAGCGCCGCAGCCGTTTTCCCCATCTCAGGAAGGGCGGGGTGATCTCGTTGTCGTTCGTCGCTTATGTCAGCGTGATGAGCCCGGCACCCAGGACAACCGTGATCAGCGCAACCCAGGGCCAACCCATCGGCCGCCGTTGCTGCGGCCGCTTGCCCTGAAAGCCAAACTCGCGACGATCTTCCACGAATCTGGAAAAGACATCGTCGTCTTCTACATGTGCCATCAAACCCTCCCGACCGATGTGGCGAGCCGAAGCGTTGCGTGATGTGCAAGCCCGCGCCACAAGGTCACCGGAATGCTACCTCGTGAACCGGCGATGGCAATTCATTCAATAGTTGTAACCCGATGACCCTATCATCATCCGATGGGCAAACGGCCGCTGCCGGCCGACAGGTTCGGTCGGCGGCGGATACACGTCCGCCTGCATTCTTGACAGTCCCTGGCACCATTACTGAGGAAGAACGACGGTGACCTCGGTGTCGATCCTGGTTGATGTAACCGTTATGAGCCCGGCGCCCAAAACAACCGCGACAACCGCAAGAAACTGCCAGTTTATCGACCGCCGTCGCTGCGGCGGCCGGTCGCCCCGAAAGCCGAGCTCGCGGCGCTCCTCCACGAATCTGGAAAAGACTTCATCTTCATCCCAACGTGTCATCATACCCCTCCCGAGCCGCGACCACCTTAGAGCATTCTAATATGCATACTAAAAGAGATATGACGCCAGGGCTTTAGTCCGGAGTGGTTAACGATCAGATCTTTACGGCTATTTCTCCCTCATCCGATAGGAGWAGCCGCCGCGGCCAGCCAAAGCCTGTCGGCCGGACATGACAGAAAAGATGGGCGCCGGCACAGGGCGGCCGATTTGCGGCAGGCGCCGCCGGATCCGGTTTTCGACCCGCCATTTCGACGGGCTGGATACGATGACGATCCTTCTTCCAAGTGCCGGTGCATGCGCGATCGCTGGTTCTGACGGGAAGGTGACGTCGCCAGAGGTAGGCAGAAGTATAATTCTTTTTATACCTCATGATTTCACCCATTCGGGTTATTATGTCACTTTTTATGTTGTGATAGCTTCAGTAATAACACGGTTAATTTTGCGATAAAGCTAAGATCCCGAGATTAAGTTCTGGGTGTGCATAAAGATTAGTTTTGGATCTTTGGCGCCGTTAAACGCTAGTCCCGAAGGGAAGTCATGAGGATTTACTTCTATTTCATCGCTTTTCAACTCAGTGTGCTGATGTGGGGTGGCGCCTACTATAGTGTTCGGGAAATCTATCAGAGCCTGAATGCTTCCCAGTCGCTTGATATTTCCTTCGTTTCACATGAGGGTCGCGGCGACCCGAACTAACACACGATCACGATAACCCCATCCCAGGTGCGGCGACCTGGATCGCCCCCCAACGTAGAAACCCGAAAACACCACCACCGTGAAATCGCTGCATTCCCTCCTGATCGTCTATCTTGGCCCGCCGCTGTTTGCAGCCGCGGCTCTTCTGCTCATCGTGTCGTGGTTCAGTGATGCGCAGTCCGACCCAAGAACGAATGCAGCGACCGGCGTGCGAAAGGGCGGCAGGATCGGCAGCCAGAGCGAGACGTTTCGGTGATTGCGTAACCCGCCATCATCAGCGGGAGATATAAGAAGGGCCACCAAGTGGGGCCTGGCGACCCTTCTCCTGCTGGTAGGTGCAGCATCCAGCGAGGGCAAAATACAAGCGGTGGATGTTTCCGATAGTGACCGCGGTCACAATGCGACAATTTATTCTCGCGGAAGCTGAGGGATGCTGGTCCGCCACCAGATGACAGGGCATCCCCCCTAGGGGCGCTCTGCCATGACGAGCAGGAGGAATGCGGCGAGGTCGCGCCAGCGGGCAAAACGCTTGTCTTCGCAAGCTTGCGCGCTCGGTTGTGGCTCACCGATCCTGCCGATGCGGAATCCGGCCGCGACAATGCCATTCAGATATTCGCTCATTATGCGCGGGAAGCGGGGGACGGCGAAGGGCTGAACGATCTCGTCCGCCGGGCGGCTGCCGAACCGCCATTCTTCGGTGAAAGTGCTGCGGTCGAAATAGCGCGAGACGCAGAGCGCTGTCGCAATGCCGGCCTCGTTCTTTTGCCAGGCGAGGCCCGGCGTGATGAAGCAGGGATGCAGCACGCTGAAGGCGAGGAAGCCGCCGGGGCGGACGAGGCGATAGGCCTCCCGCATGGCGGCATCGAAATCCGGGCCATCCATTAGCGCCATGGTGGAGATGACGGCGTCGAAAGAGCCGTCGGGGAAGCCGGTATCGGTGCTGTAGGAGGAGACCTTGTAGGTGATGCCGAGGGGATGCTTCTCTTCGGCGTTCCGCGCATGACCGATCATCCGCTCGGAGAGATCGATGCCGGTCATGCGTGCGCCCATTTCGGCGAAGCGGCGGGTGTTCGTTCCTTCGCCACAGCCGAAATCGATCACATCGAGGCCGGCAAGCGGCGGCAGGAAATCGATGAAGGCGGGGAAGGTGAAGAGCTCGCGGTAGGCGTCGTAGCCGTTGCGTACGTCATGCGTCCATTGATCGGCATTGCCATTCCATCGCGCGGCCACGCTCTGTAACACGTCGTCGGTCATCGTGCCTCCCGTTGTCTGTTCGATTCGTGCTGCGGGAGGATAGGATGGTTTGCCGTCCTGGCAATGACGGCCGGTCGAACATTCCGGCGGGGCCGAGGCAAGGGAGACGATCCCAGCCTGTCGGCAGGGTTGCGCGCGAATGCGGAAAGCGGCCCTCGGCCAGGCGGGGTTCTTCTTAAGACGTCGGGGCCTGCCGAGCGGCTTTATTATGGGATGGCCCACTCTTCGGGGGATATCGAGTATGATTGACCTTCTTTGAAGAAAGAGAGCCAATTCTCCGACGATATCCGTGCCCGCCATAGGGAAGAATAGTTGTAGCGTTGTCGGCGTCAAAGATAACGGCTCTTTTGATACTATTTCTTTACCATAAAATATTAGAGTTCATGGAATGTGCTCGGTCAGAAGGCAGGCCGAGTGTCTAAACGCGGGCGTGCCGCTTTTCCAGGGATCGATGATGAAGCTCACCATTGCAAGAAATCTCGCCGCTGTGGGCATCGCCGTCTCCGTCGGCATGTTCGCTTCCTTCGCGCTGCAACAGACCGCACTCGAACGGCTCAAGGTCAACGGACCGATCTACGAGCAGATCGTCTATGGCAAAGACCTGATTGCCGACATCCTCCCGCCGCCGCTCTTCGTCGTCGAATCCTACATGCTGTCGCATGAGGCCAACGACTTTCCCGATCTGATCGATGCCAATCTCGCCAAGATCGCTACTTTGAAGGCAGCCTATGAGGATCGCCGCGGCTATTGGCAGACAACGCGCCTGCCGCAGCCGCTCAAGGACGAGCTCAACAAGGAAGTGCTGGCCAAGGGCGACCTCTTCTGGAAGGTGATGGAAGAGGACGTCATCCCGGCACTCAAGACCAGGCAGGCCGGCGCCGCAGCCGAGCCGATGGTCAAGCTCAGGACCGCCTTCCACGAACATCAGGATGCGGTCGAAAAGCTCGTGGTCAATTCCGATACCTATCTCAAGGGGCAGGAGAAGAATGCTGCCGATGAGATCATGACATGGACCTCGGCGGCTGCAGTGGCTTCACTTGCGTCCTTCCTGCTGCTGCTCGCCGGGCTCTATTTCTTCCGCCGCCGCGCCGTCCTGCCGATCGATGGCATGAGGCGTTATATGAGCGGCCTTGCCAATGGCGACTTCTCCGAAGACGTGCCCTATGCAGAGCGCAGCGATGAGATCGGCCAGATGGCGCAAGCCGTTGTCGTCTTCCGCACCAATTCCCTTGAGCGCCGCGAAGCGCACCTGCGCGAGGCGGGGGCCAAGGAAGCCGAAGTCACCCGCGAACGCCAGTTGGCCTCCGAGCGCGTTGCCGAGGAAGCCGCGCGTGACGAGGTGATCCATTCACTCACCCGCGGGCTCGATGAACTGTCGCGCGGCAATCTCGGCTTCCACATCGATACCAGGTTCTCATCCGCCTACGAACAGCTCCGCGCCGCCTTCAATTCCAGTGTCGACACGCTGTCCAGTTCGATCGACGCCGTCTCCGGCGCGACAAGCACATTGCGCCATTCTTCACATGATATCGCCGGCGCCATGGAGGCGCTGTCGAAGCGCACCGAGCAGCAGGCAGCAACCATCGAAGAGACATCGGCCGCACTCACCGAGATCACCGCCGCCGTCGGCAATTCCTCGTCGCAATCGGGCGAGGCAAGCCGGATGACGAGCGAGACCAGCAAGGCTGCGCTGCAATGCACCGACCTGATGCGCKAGGCAATCGCGGCAATGCAGCGGATCGAGGGTTCGTCGGACCAGATCGGCTCGATCATCAACGTCATCGACGACATCGCCTTCCAGACCAACCTTTTGGCGCTCAATGCCGGTGTCGAAGCAGCCCGCGCGGGCGAAGCCGGCAAGGGGTTTGCCGTCGTGGCACAGGAAGTGCGCGAACTTGCTTCCCGCTCGGCCAATGCCGCCAAGGAGATCAAGGTTCTGGTCTCGACATCTTCGGACCAGGTCGGCTCGGGGGTGGCGCTGGTCAACCGCACTGGCGAAGCGCTCTCCCATATCGAAACCAGGGTGCAGCATGTCGGCCAGTTGATCCAGGCCGTGGTCACTTCCCTGAACGAGCAGTCCTCGGCGATCGGCGAGATCAACAGCTCGGTCCATGCGATGGACGAGGTGACCCAGCGCAATTCCGCCATGGCGGCGGAAACCAACTTGGCCTGCAAGGGACTGAACGAGCAGGTCCTGGCGCTCGAAGAGATTGTTTCGCGCTTCCGGATCGCCGCTGCGCGGCCTGATGTAACGGCATCCCGCGCCGCCTGAGCCGCGCAAGGATTTCCGGACCAAGCCATCCTTGGCGACCACCGCCGACCTGCCACTTGGAATTTTCTCCAGAATGAGCCGGTCGGCGAGGAGACGATTTTATCCTTGCGTATAGGATACAGAGAACCGTTTCGTGATCTATGTTTCCCGCCAGGGACATAGACTTCAATTGCCACCGGAGGTTCAGATGTCAGAATGTAAGCATGTTGCGGCCGTTCGATCCGTCGAGCCGAGGACGCTTGGTTGCGAGGAATGCCTGGAGGACGGACAGGAGTGGGTCCATCTTCGACTTTGCCGCGAATGCGGCCATGTCGGATGCTGCGATCAATCCATCGGAAAGCATGCGACTGCGCATTTCCACGCCACGGGACATCCCATTATCGAAGGGTACGATCCGCCGGAAGGCTGGGGCTGGTGCTATCTCGACGAGACGATGGTGGAACTGCCCGATCAGACACCGCAGCGCGGCCCGATCCCGCGCTTTTATTGAGCGTCGACATGACCGACAACCTCGAATCCCGCCGATACCAGATGTTTCCGGTGCTGAGCGCCGAGCAGATCCGCCTGGCGACGCGCTTTGCCAGCAGTGGCCCACATACCTTTGCCCCCGGCGAGGTCGTGTCTGAGATCGGTGACCGGAATTCGCCCGCACGGCTGATCCTTTCCGGTCGTCTGGATGTCTTCAGGCATGACGGGCTGTCGATGCCGGAAGCCTTGATCACCGGTCACGGCAAAGGACAGTTTTCGGGAGAGGTCAGTCAGCTCTCCGGAAGGCCGGCACTTGCAGGTGCGCGTGCGGGTCCGGAAGGATGTGTGGCACTGGCATTCGACGCGGCGCATCTGAAGGCTCTGATCATCGGCTCGGCCGATATCGGTGAGATCATCATGCGCGCCTACATCCTGCGGCGCGTGGAACTCATCAGCTTCGGGGGCTCCGGCTCTATCCTGATCGGTCATCCAGGAGCGCGCGATCTCGTTCGCCTTCAGGGCTTTCTGTCCCGCAGCGGCTATCCGCATATCGTTCTCGACGCGGCGTCGGATCACGAAGGCCAGGCCCTGGTGGAGAGGCTCGGAATTCTGCCTGACGATCTGCCGCTCATGGTCTGCCCCAATGGCACGGTGCTCAAACATCCGACGGATGCCGAGGCCGCCTGCTGCCTTGGCATCATGCCGGAACTCGATCCGGCCACCCTCTATGACGTGGCGATCGTCGGAGCGGGGCCTTCAGGGTTGGCTGCAGCCGTCTATGCCGCTTCCGAAGGGCTCAGCGTCATCGTGATCGATGCGCGGGAGATCGGCGGGCAGGCCGGGAGTTCTTCCCGCATCGAAAACTATCTCGGCTTCCCGACCGGAATTTCTGGTCAGGCGCTTGCGGGCCGCGCCTTCAATCAGGCGCTCAAGTTCGGCGCGGAGATCGCCCTGCCGCTTGATGTCAATGAACTGGTGCCGGCCCCCGCAGGCAAACGCGGAACCGACCCGATGGTGTTGCGGGTCGGGGGAGACAGGCAGGTCAAGGCGCGAACCGTCGTCATCGCCTCAGGCGCGCGATACCGCAGGCCCGACATTCCCGACATCTCACGCTTCGAGGGTGCCGGCATCTCCTATTGGGCATCGGCGATCGAAGCGAAGCTCTGCGAAAACGACGATATCGCCCTGGTGGGCGGCGGCAACTCGGCTGGCCAGGCGGTCGCCTTCCTGGCGCCGCGGGTGCGGCGTCTGCATCTGGTGATACGCCGAAGCCTGCGGGAGACGATGTCCGCATACCTCATAGACCGCATAGCCGCGCTGTCGAACGTGGAGATGCATGTGGGATGCGAGTTGACGTCGCTGGCCGAAGATCCGCATGGCCGTCTGGCGGCGACGCTTACGAATTTCGAAAAACAGTCCCGCAAGAACTACGATCTTCGCCGCGTCTTCATGTTCATCGGCGCCGATCCGAATACCGACTGGATCAAGTGCCGCATCAAGACCGATGACAAGGGCTTCATCCGGACCGGCACGGCATTCGGTCCCGATGTCGAAGAGGAGCTGGGAAGGCGATCCCTGCAACTGGAAACCAGCCTGCCGAACGTCTTTGCGATCGGCGATGTCCGGGCCGGTTCGACGAAGCGCGTTGCCGCGGCGGTCGGCGAAGGAGCCGCTGTCGTCAGCGACATTCACGCCGCGCTGAGGCAGGCTTCGCTCATGAAATAACGCCGCCCTTCGCAGTCGGCATTGCAGCCGCGGCGCTTTGGACGAGGCTCCAGAAGCTCTCGGCAATCTCGGTCATGCGCGCTCGCGGTCTTATCAGGACGATCTTGACGTCGACGGCCCAATCGGACGATCCGGCTGATATGAGCCTTCCGGCCGGCCCCATCTCGTCCGCCGCCAGGCTCTCCGGTATCCAGGCGACGCCCTTTCCCTCGACGGCAAGCGCTTTCAGCGCCATTGCGAGATGTGAGGTGAAGACTGTCGAGA
Source organism: Rhizobium sp. 05L429 (assembly GCF_056397645.1). Lineage (NCBI taxonomy): Bacteria > Pseudomonadati > Pseudomonadota > Alphaproteobacteria > Hyphomicrobiales > Rhizobiaceae > Rhizobium > Rhizobium sp. 05L429. The sequence goes on from NZ_JBFTNV010000014.1 coordinate 148,230, forward strand.
GATGCGGCTGACCTGTGCCGGCCGAGAGGGCCGATGACAGGATCCGGCCCATGCCTGATGTCTCTTCGAAGGCGAGATGCGGGAGCGGGCGATCCGTTGGCTGCGAAATGGCGTGGAGCGCGTGACCATGCCTGTCCCGGCCGCTGACGGGGATCAGGCGATCCGTTGCAAGCTCCACATGCCTGTAGGCGTTCCTGTCGAGACGGATCCTGCTGTTCTGGTGGTCGTGGCAGAGCAGGAACTGCGCGCGGCCTTCCGTCATGATCCGCTCGCACTCGTTCATATTGTCCGAGAGCAGGCGGATGGGCATCGTCGATGCTTCGTGGCCCAATCCTTGAATCCAGCCGGGGAAGAWGATGAAGGACAGGGCATGGGTCGCGGCGAAGGTCACCGTCGATGTCGCCGCACGCATCTGCTCGAGATCACGGCTGACGCGCTCCAGCCGCGCCACGATGTCGTTTGCCGCCTCGAGCACAGCCTCGCCGGCAGGGGTCAGCTTCAACCTGTGCGTCGAGCGATCGACAAGTTCGGAGCCACACCAGTCCTCGAGGGATTTGATGCGGCGCCCGAAAGCCGGCTGCGTGATGTGGCGCTTTTCTGCCGCTCTCGAAAAGTTCAGCGTTTCGGCGAGAGCCCGGAGGTCGGCGAGCCAGGCAGTTTCCACGATGCTTCATCCGTTTCTGCGATGCTTGCGGAGCATTGACAGAACGAGATAGCTGCGGGGATTTCAAGTCAATTCATAGTTATTTGCGCAGAACGGAAAATTTACGGTGCCGATCCGGCATTGAAAGAGCCCGGATCGGCACTGGACGCGGAGGGCGGATTCTTCATACGACATGAACATGTGAGGGCAATAACCCTTCGATCCGGAATGGAGATTGCAATGCGTATCATCGATGTCTGCGAAGTGACGAAGCCGATCGCTTCGCCGATCCGCAACGCCTATATCGACTTCAGCAAGATGACGGCGAGCCTGGTGGCCGTCGTTACCGATGTTGTCAGGGATGGTCGCCGCGTGGTCGGCTACGGTTTCAATTCCAATGGCCGATACGGGCAGGGCGGTCTCATCCGCGAGCGCTTCAAGGATCGTATTCTCGAGGCCGCGCCTGATAGCCTCGTGAACGATGCCGGCACCAATCTCGACCCACACCGGATCTGGGCGGCGATGATGAAGAACGAGAAGCCCGGCGGTCATGGCGAGCGCTCGGTCGCCGTCGGCACGATCGACATGGCGGTCTGGGATGCCGTGGCCAAGATCGAAGGCAAGCCGCTGTTCCGGCTGCTGGCAGACATGAAGGGCAGGGAGGCCGATCCGAGAGTCTTCGTCTATGCCGCCGGCGGCTATTACTATCCCGGCAAGGACAACAGCGCCTTGCGCAGGGAGATGCGCGGCTATCTCGATCGCGGCTACAMCGTGGTCAAGATGAAGATCGGCGGTGCTTCGATCGATGAAGATCGCGGCCGCATCGAATCCGTGCTGGAGGAGATCGGMTCGCAGGCACGGCTTGCCGTCGATGCGAACGGCCGCTTCGATCTGGAGACCGGTATCGCCTATGCCAAGATGCTGCGCGACTATCCACTCTTCTGGTACGAGGAAATCGGCGATCCCTTGGATTATGCGCTGCAGGCGGCGATCTCCGAATTCTACGATGCGCCGATGGCGACAGGCGAGAACCTCTTCTCGCATCAGGATGCCCGCAACCTGCTGCGTTATGGCGGCATGCGCGCCGACCGCGATTACCTGCAATTCGACTGCGCACTGTCCTACGGTCTTGTCGAATATCTTCGCACGCTCGAGGTGCTGCGCCAGTTCGGCTGGTCGCCATCGCGCTGTATTCCGCATGGCGGCCACCAGATGTCGCTCAACATCGCGGCCGGCCTCGGCCTTGGCGGCAATGAGAGCTATCCGGATCTCTTCCAGCCCTATGGCGGATTCCCTGATGGGGTAAGGGTTGTCGACGGCCACATCACCATGCCGGAACTGCCCGGCATCGGCTTCGAGGGCAAGTCGGATCTTATAAAGGTCATGCGGGAACTGGCGGAGTAAAAGGGCAGGCGGGTGATTGCCTGACGAGGCTAAGCTTCCGACGGCGGAATCTTCGCGGCATCCAGATAGGTGCAGAACATCAGCGTCAGTTGCGTCCGCAATCCGCCGTCGATCAGCAGTTCCGACATGTCCCGCTCGAAGACGTTGCGGACGGTGCCGCAGAGCACGTTCAGCATCATCACGTTGACGGTGGAGAGATTGGCGAACTTCGCGTCCGAGGCGGTGGCGAACATGGCTTCGCTTGATCTTTCGATGCGTTGCGACATTGCTTCGACAATTTCGGCGACATCCACCTCGGCGGCGGCGCGATAAAGGGCGATCGTGACGTCGCGGCGCTCGATCTTCACCTCGATATAGGTGCTGACGAGCGCATCGGCCATCTGCGCATAGAGCGCGCCGCGATGGGCCTGGCAGGMCGCTTCCACGCGGTCGGCCAGCATCGTCAGATAGCGCTCGTTGACGGCGTGGAAGAGAGCCTGCTTGTTCGGAAAATACTGGTAGAGGGAGYCGACGGAGACACCGGCTCTTTCCGCGACACGGGTCGTCGTCAGCTCACCCGGCCCGTCCGACATCAAAACCTGAATCGTCGCTTCGAAAATTGCCTCGACGGTGTTCACCGACCGCGCCTGACGCGGTGATTTGCGGGCATTTGCAGCTGATGTCTGGGCGGAAACCATATGCGAATTCAAAACCTGAAGAATCCTTCTTATTTTCAATCTGCTCGCAACGAACGGGATTTTCAAGGATCTTTAGATGACAGACAGCTCCAGCCGCATCGCGCTCGTGACCGGCGCGAACAAGGGTATCGGATATGAAATCGCCAGACAGCTCGCCCAGGCCGGCGTGACTGTTCTGCTCGGCGCGCGTGACGCGGAGCGTGGGCGATCGGCGGCAGACGAACTGGCTTCGCAGGGACTTAATGTGTCGTTCATCCGGATCGATGTCTGCGACACCGGGAGCATCGCTGCCGCCGCTGCCGAGATCGATGCCGGGCATGGCCGCCTCGATATTCTCGTCAACAATGCCGGCATTGCCGACTACACCGACGGCGCTCCCGGCAAGGCTTCGCTGGAGGCTGTGCGCCGCGAGCTGGAGACCAATTTCATCGGCGCGCTCGCGGTGACGCAGGCGATGCTGCCGCTCTTGCGCAGGGCCGGGGCAGGGCGCATCGTCAACATGACCAGCAGCCTCGGCTCCCTGACGCTGAACGGCGATCCAAGCTGGCCGTTCTATGGCGTTCGCCTTATCGGCTACAATGCCTCGAAGGCGGCGCTGAACATGCTGACGGTCCAGCTCAATGCCGAGCTCAGCGATACCGGGATCACCGCCGTATCGGCTTGCCCCGGCCTCGTGGCTACTGACCTCAGCGGCCATCGCGGCGATCGCACGCCATCGGAGGCTGCGGCTTTTCCGGTGCGAATGGCGTTGCTTCAAGGGCACGACCTCAAAGGCATTTGCCAGAGCGAGCAGGGCGCTATCCCCTGGTGATGGCCTTCTCATTGGCAATTGACGGAAAACGTGTCCGCCACTGACGCATTGTGTGAGCAAGTTCAGAGGGATAGAAATGCGTACATAGGCGATGGCCGGCTCTCGTCAGTCGAGGCGTGAGGCACAAGATCAAACGCGGAGGTTCCGTCGCCGATCAGGATCGCAGGAGGCGAGTTTCGGATGGTGATGTCTTATCGGCAGGCAGTGGCTGCCGCCGAAGATCTGGTACGAACCGAGYCGCGGATCGTGTTCATGATGTGCGGGTTGGCAGGTTCCGGCAAGACGACCTTTGCACAGAGGCTGGAGGCGCTCGGATGTGAGCGTTTCTCGATCGACGAAGAGGTCTGGCGGCATGACGGGCGTTTTGGCGTCGATTATCCGGAGGCCGCCTATGCCGATCTGCAGGCCGCCGCGGAGACGCGGCTGAAGCTCCGACTTGAAGACCAGCTCATGCGCGGCACGAAGGCAGTGATCGATTTTGCCTTCTGGAATGCGGCGGCTCGCACCCGCTACCGTGGGCTTGTCGAAGCCCGTGATCACCGGTGCTGCATCATTTATCTTCTGGTGGAGGAAGCGATTTTGCGCGGCCGTTTGAGAGAACGCTCAGCACGACGTGATGCAAATGCCGCGTTTCCGATAACGGACGACCTGCTCGCGAAATATGTTCAAGGCTTCGATATTCCGAGCGAAGAAGAGGCATGGATCGTGCAGGCGACATTCGATTGAGAAAGTTTCCCTGCGAGGGCGCGACCAAAGTCGCGCCCTCGCAGGGAAATGTCAGGCGTCGATCGCGGCCGCGGCACTGGCGATAAAGTCTGCGACCGCTTCGGGCTGCGACAGCATGGGGACGTGGCCGCTTTGCAGGACAAGCGTCTCGCCCTTCATGTGCGCGGCGGAAACGCGTTCTACGGCCGGCGGGATGGTTTCGTCTTTGGCCGCAACGAGGTACCAGGAGGGCTTGGAAGCCATGCGGCCCGGCTGATCTTGGCGCCAAAGCAGGCGACGGCGAGCGGGCTCGGGGTGGCATAAACGATATCGGCTTCGGTTACCGGCAGGTCCTGAACGAAGTGCTTGCGCACGCCATCATGCGTCAGCGCCACATAGCCTTCGCCATAAGGTTTGATCTCGGCGGCGCCGGGTGCGGGTTCATAGTCCTTCCACCAGTCATTGAAGGACTGACCGGTATCGGGTGCGCCGGCTGCGATATAGACGAGACCCTTGACCTGCTGATGATTGCCCGCCTCGGTAATGACGGCGCCGCCCCAGGAGTGGCCGACGAGCAGAACGGGACCCTCCTGCATTTCAATTACGCGATGGGCTGCCTTCACGTCATCCGCAAGCGAGCTGAGCGGATTTTGAACTGCGATTGCCTTCAGCCCGCGCGCTGCAAGCAAAGGGATGACCTTCACCCAGCAAGAGCCGTCGGCGAAAGCACCATGCACGAGAACGACTGTCTTTATGGTCATGACATTCTTCCTTCCTGTGATTTTCTGGCCTGTGAGTTTCTGGGGGCAATGTTCCGGTTCAGTTTTCTGGTTCAGTCTGGGGAATGGATAGACGCGCCGTGCGATATGCATGAGACGAATGCAGGCAGCGGATGATCTTGTCGCCAACGTTTGCACGGCGTGCCGGTAGCGACAGCAACGGATATTGCTCAGCCGATGCCATAAGCAATAGGGATGCAGAGACGCCATTGGCGGCCTGCCTGTCTGCGATAGCTCTAGCGGCCATGAAAGTCCAACACACGTCAACCCAATTCCAGGTGGCGGGCTTCATTGTGTTTTTCGTCGAAGATAACAGGCGCTGTAACGTAGAATTGTTGCGCGGTCTCCGGAGCGTGCAGAGACAAAAGGAAGATTGTTCGTATAATGTGACGCGATTTTCTTCGCTATTTTATTTTCTGATTTTAGAAAAGTCTCTAATTTCGATATATAATATTTATTTTGTGAGAATAATCGAAAAACGTGCTATGATTTGTTTTTCTATGTATGAATTTGACTTTCGGCCGGCACCCATCGAACAGGCGGGAAACCTGCTGCATAAGCGCGGATCATAACGTTCGTGCCGTCGAGCTCCCAGGGGGCAATGGCCGCAAAGAACAGCGTCTCGGCCAGGCGCGGATAACGAAAATGATTGGCGAGATAGATATGCAATCGGCAGGATATGGAAAAAAGGATCTGAGGTTCGCAAGGCTCCACGCCGTGAAGGCGGAGCAGCGCATCACCGGCCAGGAAATCGTCGTTAAAAGGCTGCGGCTGACGGGGAGGCCGCTGGATGTCGAAAATGCGCTGTTGGGCAGGCTCTACGATCGCAAGAGACGCGTTATCTACCACTTGAAGCGTATCGAAGATTTCCTCGATGTGACATCGCAATCCGAAGTGACACCGTAATCTGGGATCAATGCCGGCGGCTGACGGCCATATGTCGTGGTCCGGTGCCGGCCGGTGCATTTGACGGGAGAATATCATGTCGGCCGGCACTGTTGCTGAAATCTCCGACGAGGCAATCGGTTCCGGCGCGAACAGGTACCTCGGGAAGCCTTTCGAGCTCTTAACCGAGCGCGAACGGGCAGTCTTCCGGCGACTGATCTCCCGGCACGCGATTGCCCATGATTCCAATCAGTCCTTCGATGCAAAGCTGACACCGTCGCAGCGGCTGGCCGACAAGGTGGCGGAATTCGGCGGTTCGTGGACCTTCATCATCCTCTTCGGGATCGCCCTTGCAGTATGGGTCGCCGGTAACCTGCTGGCCGCAACGCGCTCTTTCGATCCCTATCCCTTCATATTCCTCAATCTCATCCTTTCCATGCTGGCAGCCGTGCAGGMGCCGGTCATCATGATGAGCCAGAATAGGCATGCCGCCAAAGACCGGGTCGATGCCGCGCACGACTACGAGGTCAATTTGAAGGCTGAGATCGAAATCATGGCGCTGCATGACAAGCTCGACGAGCTTAGAAATACCGATTTGAAATCGCTCGTCGCCCAGCAGCAGGAGCAGATCGCGCTTCTGGCGAAATTGATGCTCGGCCCGCCGGGTCAGCAACGGCAAGACCTTTAAAGTACCGGAGGCTAGCATGCAGCTGCGAGAAATGACCGATAATGCCTGCATCGAGTTTCTGGCGAGCCACATGTTTGGCCATCTCGGGTGCAGCGGTGAGCAATATCCCTATATCGTTCCCATTCACTACGCCTATGAAGGACGCCAGCTGTTCATGTTTTCCATGCCCGGCCTGAAGATCGACCGTCTCAGGGCAAACCCCCTGGCCAGTTTCCACGCCGAAGAGCTCGGCCAGGACAGAAAGTGGAAAAGCGTCCTCGTTCACGGTCGTTTCGAGGAGCTGACGGATACGCCCGCGCGCCGAGATGAACGCATCCATGCAT
>NZ_JBFTNV010000015.1:0-151249 GCF_056397645.1 Rhizobium sp. 05L429
AATAATAAGTGGATGTGGGCCTCTGGACGGACATTGGCGTTAGAGGCAGCTCTCGTTTATTCAGCTTGAAAGATTGTCATAAAGCGCCTCCTAGAACGTTCAATATGTTGGCGCATTGCCCGCTCAGCTGCAGCTGGATCGCGCGCCTTGATCGATTGAATGATGAGGGCGTGCTCGTCATTGGCGTCACTCGTTGCTCTTGAATGAAAATAGAGCCGGAAGAGATGTACATGCGTGTGAAGCCGGGCCAGGGTTTCATGGATGAGCGCGTTGCCGCTACCAAGGGCAATCATGTCATGGAACAGCCCATCGCTTTGCGCAAACTGTCCATAGGCGAGTCTCGCATCGCCCTTGCGGACTGAGCGCATTTCGACGTCGACGGTTTCCAGTGCGGCGATTGCATCCTCGGTCATCGCCTCTGCGGCACGGGCCGCCGCATACGGCTCGACCAGAAGCCTCAATTCATAAAGTTGCTCGAGGCGCTGTCTGTCCAACTGCGCCGCCGCACTATAACCGATCAGATGCGTCTTGATGACTAAGCCCTGGGCTTCCAGCCGCGAGAGCGCCTCACGGATCGGCGTCTGGGAAACGCCGAGTTCGCGCACCAGATTGTCGACCGAAATGCGGCCGCCTGGCGGGATCTTCAGCGACATCAGCTGCGCGTAGATCGCATTATAGACCTCTTCTCCAAGGCGCGGTGGGCGCCGCAGAAGTCCTGTTTCTCCGCTTGCAATGTCCTTTAGGTCTTTTGTCATTCTTCAAATTGCTCCTTGACGTGCCTCTTTCTTATCAGCATGATGCGCTCATCGCAATCAGATATCCGATCGGATTTTATATTTTGGCGGTAGTTCAGGCGGATCTTCTGAGGCGTGTTGCGCACGAGGTGCTGCGGCGCGCCGGCGTCAGAGACGAGCACCGGCAGCAGCAGATCGATCTATTGATGGAGGCGGATCTGCGGGGCGTTTCCTCGCATGGTCTCCTGCGGCTCGAGCGCATAGTCCAGCGCATCAGCAATGGCGTCTCCGATCCACATGCAAAGGGAAGCCACGTCTGGCGCGCGCCGGGCTTCCTTGCCGTCGATGGCGAGCGGGGACTTGGCCCGGTCGTCGCCAATCACGCACTCGAAGCCTTGAAGCCCCGTGCCAGGGAAAATGGCGTGGCGCTCGCAGCCATCACCAATTCCAACCATATCGGCATGCTCGGCTGGTATGCGGAGCGCATGGCGCAGGAGGGCTATACGTTGATCGCTCTCTCTACCAGCGAAGCGCTCGTCCATCCGTGGGGCGGCAGGATGGCGATGCTCGGTACGAATCCGATTGCCATCGGCATTCCGACCGGGGATGCGCCGTTCATGATGGATACGGCGACCAGCGTCGTCTCGATGGGGGAGATCCACGACCACGCCAATCGCGGACAGCCAATCCCCTCGGGCTGGGCAGTAGATCGTGCTGGCAACCCGACCACGGATGCCAATGCTGCCAAACAGGGGGCCATCGGCCCCTTCGGCCAGGCCAAGGGATATGCACTCGGCCTTGCATTCGAGCTGATCGTCAGCAGTCTTTCTGGAGCAGCCATCGGACGCGAGGTTCGCGGAACCCTCGACGATACCAGTATTTGCAACAAGGGTGACGTTTTCATCGTCATCGATGGCCCGAGGCGAGACCTGCAGGCCTATCTCGAGGAAATCCGGAAACTGCCGCCGGCCGAAGGTTATGACGCAGTACTGATTCCCGGCGAACGCGGAAGAGCCTGTCGCGAGAAGCGATTGAACGAGGGCGTTCCTGTCGCCGACGAGGTCTGGAACCGCCTGCAGGCGCTGGCCTGCATTGAAGCCACAGCCTAGCAAGATCGGGGAGGATGGATTTTGTCGCTGTTTGGAACTTTGCGAAACACACGTAACTTAGTCTTCGGCCCGGGCCAGCGAGCCGCCATGCCGGGATATGCTGCCCAGCTTGGCCGAAAGGCGCTCGTCGTCACCGATGAACGGCTGAGCGCGGAAGCCGATTTCCGCGCGCTCGTCGACGGCTTGAAGAAGGCTGGTATCGAGACCAAGGTCTTTGACCAAACAATCGCGGAGCTGCCGCTCGACTGCATCAACAGGGCGCTGGAAGCGGGCTCCTCCTTTGGCGCCGACATGGTGATCGGCATTGGCGGCGGCAGTTGCCTCGATGCCGCCAAGGTCGCCGCCCTTCTTCTCACTCATGGCGGACGGGCCTCGGACTATTACGGCGAGTTCAAGGTCCCCGGTCCAGTGCTGCCGCTGATCCTCCTGCCGACGACCGCCGGGACCGGATCGGAAGTCACTCCCGTTGCCGTCATCACCGATCCCGACCGGGCCGTCAAAGTCGGCATCGCCAGCCCGCATCTGATCTGCCACACGGCGATCTGCGATCCGGAACTCACCTATTCCTGCCCGCCCGGGCTGACCGCAGTCTCCGGTGCCGACGCGCTGACACACGCGATCGAGGCCTTTACCACCATCAGGCGTGAACTCTCGGCCGATCTCGTCCACCAACATGTGTTCCTCGGCAAGAATGCGCTGAGCGATCATTATGCGCTTCTGGCGATCTCGAATATTTCCGCCAGCCTCAAGCGCAGCTATGACAATGGCCAGGATCTCGAGGCACGCCAGCAGTTGATGTTCGGCGCAACCGCCGCAGGGCTTGCCTTCGGCGTTGCGGGCACGGCTGCCGCGCATGCCGTCCAGTATCCGGTCGGCGCCATGACCCACACCGCCCATGGTGCCGGCGTTGCCGTGATGATGCCCTATGTCATGGAATTCAACCGCAACTATTGCGAACAGGAGCTTGCCGAGATCGGCCAGGCCATGGGGCTCGACCTCAAGGGTCATTCGCTCGAGCAGCAGGCCGACGCGACCATCGATGCGGTGGCGAGGCTCTTTGCCGATATCGGCATCCCCCGGACCATCGCCGACCTCGGCGTCGCAAAAGACCAGCTCTCCCAGGTGGCCGAACAGGCCATGGGCAGTGCCCGGCTGATCAAGAACAATCCCCGTCCGCTCGATCCGGCCTCGATGGCCGTTCTGGTGGAGGCTTCGTTCCACGGCAATCGCGATGCGTTGCGGGCCGACTCTCGCTTAAGGAAGGCAAGCTGATCATGACGATCATGGAAAAAATCACCCCGCAGATCGGCTTCGACATCGGCTCGATCCCGACCGATCTGTTCATCGACGGCAAGTGGCGCAATGGTGCCACGGGCAAGCGGCTCGACGTGATCGATCCCTCGACGGGTGCCGTCATTGCTGCGGTTGCCGATGCCTCGGTCGATGACGCCATGGACGCGGTAGCCGCTGCCTACGCAGCCGGCCCGTCCTGGGCGGCAACGGCGCCGCGCAAGCGCTCGGAAATTTCACGGCGCTGCTTCGAACTGATGATCGAGCGCAAGCAGATGCTTGCTGAGCTTATCAGTCTTGAAAACGGTAAGGCCCTTAGCGACGCGCAGGGCGAAGTTGCCTATGCCGCGGAGTTCTTCCGCTGGTTTTCGGAAGAGGCGGTGCGCCTCAATGGCGAAATCTCGACGGCGCCTTCCGGCGCGAACAAGATCATCGTGCAGCATCAGCCAATCGGCGTCGCCGTTCTCGTCACTCCCTGGAACTTCCCGGCGGCGATGGCGACGCGCAAGATCGCTCCGGCTCTCGCTGCCGGCTGCACCTGCGTGCTGAAACCGGCAACGGAGACGCCTCTCACCGCCTATGCGCTTGCCGCCCTCTATGCGGAGGCCGGAGTACCTGAAGGTGTGGTCAATGTCATCACCACGGAGCAATCTGGGCCTGTCGTCAGCAAGATGCTCCATGATCCACGCGTCCGCAAACTGTCGTTCACCGGTTCGACAGAGGTGGGCCGCAAGCTGCTTCATGAGGCCGCCGATTCGGTGATCTCATGCTCGATGGAACTTGGCGGCAACGCGCCATTCATCGTCTTCGACGATGCCGACATCGATGCTGCGATCGAAGGCGCGATGGTCGCCAAGATGCGCAATGGCGGCGAAGCCTGCACAGCCGCCAATCGCTTTTACGTCCATGCCGATGTCGTAGACGAGTTTTCCTCCAAGCTTGCGACCCGGATGGGCGCCATGGCCGTCGGTCCCGGATATGACAAGGCCACGCAATGCGGGCCGGTCATCAATCGCAAGGCGCTGGATCGAATCGACGGTCTCGTTGCCGATGCGGCTGGACGCGGCGCAAAGGTTCTGACCGGCGGCAAGCCGCTTGAGCGAGATGGATTCTACTATCCGCCGACCGTCATTCGCGACGTTCTGGCCGGGGCCAAGATAGCCCGCGAGGAAATCTTCGGACCGATCGCAGCGCTGACGACTTTCACCTCGGAGGAGGAGGTGATCTCGGCGGCAAATGATACCGAATATGGTCTGATTTCGTACGTCTATACCCGGGATCTCGCCCGCGGGCTCAGGGTCTCTGAGAGGTTGGAGGCCGGGATGGTCGGGCTGAATCGCGGCCTGGTCTCCGATCCGGCCGCTCCTTTCGGAGGTGTCAAACAGAGCGGTCTTGGGCGGGAGGGCGCCCATCACGGCATCCTGGAATTTTCGGAGACGAAATACATCGCCGTCACATGGTGATCAGCAGCATTGGGAGGAAATACGTTGAAGATAACCAAGATAGAGCCATTCCAGCTGGTGCTGGGAGATGGCCCGAACGCGTCGAAAAGCGCTTTTGTCCGCATTGAAACCGAAGACGGCCTGTTTGGTCTCGGTGAAGCGTCGCCGATGCAGGGAGGCTATGCTTCGCTCGTCGTCATTGCGCGAGACATGGCGCCGTTCCTGATCGGCAAGGACGCTCTCGATCATGCTGTCCTGCTGGATGAGCTCTTTCATCGCTGCGTGAAGCTCGGACCTGAAGGCATCGCGACAGCTGCTCTTGCAGCGCTCGATATCGCACTTTGGGATCTGAAGGGAAAGTACTTCGAGCAGCCGGTCTACAAGCTGCTCGGCGGTGCCTGGAAGACCAGCCTTACTTGCTATGCCTCGGTCGGCGGAAACGCGGCTCGAACCGTCGACGAGGTGGTGCGCGTAGTCGAACGGCGCGTCGCCAAGGAAAACCCCGCCGCCGTCAAGATCCGCTGGGATGGCGACCGCAGTCGGCAGGATGTCGATATCCCCGGCGATATCGCCAAGGCAAAGGCTGTCCGCAAGCTGCTCGGCGATGATTTCGTTCTCGGTTTCGATGCCAACAATGGCTATTCCGTGGGCGGCGCCATGCGCGTCGGCCGAGTGCTGGAGGATCTCGGCTACACATGGTTCGAAGAGCCGGTGCAGCACTACAATGTGCGCGCCATGGGAGAGGTGGCGCAGCGTCTCGACATTACCGTTTCGGCGGGAGAGCAGACCTACACGCTGCAGGCGCTTCGCGATCTCATCGACGCAGGCGTCCGCATGGTCCAACCTGACATCATCAAGATGGGCGGGATCACCGGCCTGATGAAATGCGCAGCCGTCGCGCATGCGGCGGGCGTCGAGCTCGTGCCGCATCAGACGCAGCCGACTGTTGGCCATCTCGCCAACATCCATGTGCTGAGCACGATCATGCATTTGGCCAAGCCGGTGGAACTGGCGGATAACTGGGAGAGGGGAGCTTCCGTATTCGTCAATCCGTCCGAGCCGAAGAATGGCCGGTTCGAGCTGCCGCAGTCGCCGGGTCTCGGAATGGAATTCGATGCGGCTGAACTGGAGCGTCGCAAGATCGCCATCCAGCACTGAACCACACCAACAGTATCCTTGGGAGGAAGGAAAATGACCACATCACGCAGAGAGTTTCTCATCCGGTCCGGACTTGCCGTCACCACGGCGGTCGTCGCATCAAGGGTCGGGCACGGCTCGGCCTTGGCGGCGGAGGGAGATACCATTTCGATCGCACTGGCGTCGCGAGCGCCGGTCGGCCTCAATCCGCAGCAGTCGGGCCTCAATGGCGGCGACAACTGGGCCATCAACCAGTTGTTCGACACGCTGGTGACCCAGCCGGAAGGCCGCTGGGCCGTCAAGCCGGACGAGTTTCTGCCCTGCATCGCCGAGAGCTGGGAATCGTCCCAGGATGCCAAGACCTGGACCTACAAGATCCGCAAGGGCGTCAAGTTTCACAAGAATTATGGCGAAGTCGCCGCCGATGACGTGGTCTTCACCTTCCAGCGGCAGCTCGATCCCAAGCAGGTGACTGCCAACAAGGTCTTCTATTCGAATATCGCCACCTGCGAGGCGGTCGATCCGATGACGGTGCGCTTCACGCTGAAGAGTGCCGATCCGCTCTTCAACGGCAGCTGTGCTTCGACGCTCAGCGTCTCGATCATGTCGAAGAAGGCCTTCGAGGAGAAGGGCGACGGATTCAATACGGATCCGATCGGCACCGGCCCGTTCCAGCTCCAGTCCTTCAGTCCGACGGACGGCCTGCTGCTGACAGCCTTCCCGGAGCATTTCGACGGCCCGCCTGCAACGCCGAACCTGCGCATCACCTTCATCGCCGATACGACGGCGCGTACGCTTGCCTTTGCCGCAGGCCAGGTGGACATGATCGAAGGCGTGCGGGCGCCGGGCTGGGTCAACTCGATGAAACAGCGCTCGCCCAATACGATCTTCGACGCGACCGCGCCCGGATCCCACAATGCACTCAACATCAACCTGACGCGCAAGCCGCTCGACAACCTGAAAGTTCGCCAGGCGATCCGCTACGGCATCGACAATGCGGCGATTGCCGCCGCCTTCCAAGGTATTGCCAGCCCGATGGTCGGCGCCATCGCCTCGCAATTTGCCGGTTCTGTCAGGGTCGAGGACCTGCCGCCGGAACTGCAGTACAAGCCTGATCCGGCCAAGGCGAAGGCGCTGCTTGCCGAAGCGGGCTTCCCGGATGGCGTGACCATTCCCTGCTATGTCAGCCAGCGTGAGGACTATGCCTCGATCATGCTGATGATCCAGGAACAGCTGCGCGCCTCGAGCATCAATCTCGACCTGAAGATCATCGACCATACGACCTTCCATTCCGACAACCGCCAGGACAAGAACGCGCTTGCGCTCTATTCCTCGAGCTTCCCGCCGGTACCGACGCTGACGCTCGCCTCGCAGCTGGCCGCCTCCGCCGAGGTCAAGGCCGATGGCAAGGGGCAGGGCAACTACAGCCATTACGGCGTTGCCATTCCCGGCATCGACGATCTCCTGGCCAAGGCGCAGAACGAGCCCGATTTCGACAAGCGCATCGCGATCATCCAGGAGGCGGAAAAGAAGGTCCTGACCGATCTGCCGCTTCTCGGCATCATCGCGCTCTCCTATGTGATCGCCCGCAATCCGCGTGTCGATATCGGCTACAAAGTCGAGTCGGGGCCGGCCTACTGGTCGCTTTCCAAAGCCAAGCGCGTCGCTTGAGGCGAGGTCGTCATGCCCGGTATGATCTCCGTCAAGCTTCTCGACGCTATTCCGACCATCTTTCTGGTCCTCACCCTCGTCTTCGTGGCGCTGAGGATATTGCCGGGTGATCCCGCGCTGGTAGCCCTTGGAGATTACGCGACCCCGGAGCAGCTCGCGCTGTTCCGGGCGCAGACGGGTCTCGATGCCCCGTTGTGGCAGCAGTATCTGTCCTTCCTGTGGGACATGATCCGGCTCGATTTCGGCCAGTCGCTGATGCAGCATCGGCCGGTTGCTGATATCCTGGCCGAAAATCTTCCCTACACGATTGAGCTCACCATCTTCGCAACCGTGCTCGGCGTCGTCTTCGGCATCCCCTTCGGCGTGCTTGCGGCCGTCAGGCGCAACCGGCTGCCGGATACGGGCATGCGCATCTTCTCTCTGATCGGTTATGCCATCCCTGACTTCTATCTCGGTGCCCTGCTGCTGATCGCCTTCGCGCTTAATCTCGGTTGGTTTCCGATCAACGGCGGCGGCGAGGGATTCGTCGATCGGCTCCACCACCTCGTCCTGCCCGCTATCACGCTTGCCATGGTCAAGATCGCCTTCCTCGGCCGCCTGACGAGGACGTCGCTGCTCGAAGTCCTCACCAAGGACTATATGCGCACGGCCAGAGCCAAGGGCGTGCCGAAGAGCAAGATCATTTTCAAGCATGGCCTGCGCAACGCACTCCTGCCCGTGGTTACCGGCCTCGGGCTCAGCCTGCTGGCGACCCTGTCGGGCTCGGTTGCGATCGAGCTTGTCTTTAACAGGCCGGGCATCGGCGAGACGCTGATCAACGCGATCTCGGTGCGCGATTATCCGCTAATCCAGGGCGGCGTCGTGGTCTTCGCCTTCTCCGTCGTGCTCGTCAATCTCGTCGTCGACATCGTTTACACGCTCGCCGACCCGCGCATCAGAGGATAAGAGATGGCTCTTGCTGACAACGCACCCGTCGTCGTCCTTGAGACGAACTATTTTCGCATCATCCGCCGGGCGATCTTCTCGAAGCCGTCGACCATTTTGGCGTCGATCGTCATCGCTCTGTTCTGCGTGATCGCGATCTTTGCACCGTGGATCGCGCCCTACGATCCGTTAAAGCAGAGCTATTTTGCGATCGGTGCCTATCCCTCCGCCGAATACTGGCTCGGCACCGATCAGTTCGGACGAGACGTGCTGTCGCGGCTGATCTACGGCTCGCGTAACTCGCTGATCTTCGGGCTCATGGCGCCGGCCCTTGCCGCCGTCATCGGCACGACGCTTGGCGTCATGGCAGGTTATTTCGGTGGGATTACCGACCGGATCATCACGCGGCTGATCGATCTGATGATGGCCTTTCCAGAACTACTACTCGCTATCATCATCTCTGCCGCGCTCGGCGGCGGCTTCTGGAATGTCGTCGGGGTGCTGACGATCGCCTTCGTGCCGGGCTTTGCCCGCGTAGCGCGCGCTTCCACGCTTTCCATCAAGCAGGAGCCCTATATCGAGTCTTCGATTGCGATCGGCGTACGCACGCCGATCATCATCCTGAGGCACATCCTGCCGAACATCTCGGCGCCGATCGTCCTGCTGCTGACGCTCTGGGTCGCCTCCGCCATCCGCCTGGAGGCGGCACTCAGCTTTCTCGGCATCGGGACGCAGCCGCCGCAGGCAAGCTGGGGCAATATCATCCGCGATGGCCTCAGCAACGTCTTCGGTTCGCCCTGGCCGATCATTGGCGCCGGCGCGTCGATTACCATCGTCGTCCTCGCCTTCAATGTCATCGGCGATTCCGTCCGTGACGCGCTCGATCCGGACGCCGCCGAATGACGGGAATCACCACAATCGAAAAGGACGGGGTAACCGCCATGTTGAAAACTGGAGCTCCGCAGCAAGGCTCGGTTCTCTCCGAGGCGGAATCGACCCCTGTCCTCTCGGTCGAGAACCTTAAGACCGCCTTCCGTTCCGCCAACGGCTGGAACGAGGTCGTCAAGGGCATCTCCTTCGATATCCGCGCCGGCGAAACACTGGCGATCGTCGGCGAATCCGGTTCCGGCAAGAGCGTGACGGCGTTTTCGATCATGCGGCTCCTGTCGGATGAGAAGACGAAGATCACCGGATCGGTACGGCTGAAGGGCCGAGAATTGCTCGGTCTATCCGAAAACGAGATGCGCGCAGTCCGTGGTAGCGGCATCGCGATGATCTTCCAGGAGGCGATGACCAGCCTCAACCCGGTGTTCACCATCGGCCAGCAGATCGTCGAGGCACTGACAGTCCACCGGCCCCTCTCGCGCACGCAAGCCGAAGCCGAGGCTCTGAAACTGCTCGACCGGGTGAAGATTCCGGCGGCGCGCAGGCGTTACAACGATTATCCGCACAATTTCTCCGGTGGCATGCGCCAGCGCGCGATGATCGCCATGGCGCTGGCCTGCAAACCGCAGCTGTTGATCGCCGACGAGCCGACGACGGCGCTGGACGTGACGATCCAGGCCGAAATCCTCAACCTGATCAAGGAACTGCAGGAGGAGGAGAGCATGGCCGTGATGTTCATCACCCATGACATGGGCGTGGTGGCGGAGATCGCCGAGCGCACGGTCGTCATGCTGCGCGGCGAGGCGGTCGAGACCGGTACCACCGAGGAGATCTTCAGCCGGGCGCATCATCCCTATACGCGTGCACTACTGCATGCCGTGCCCGTACTTGGGTCGATGAAAGGCCAGTCGGCGCCGCAGCCGCTTCCGATCGCCGACAAGGTTTCCGGCGACGTGCAAAAGCATAAGGCGCGGAAGGAAGAAGCTGCCGCTACGGGCAAGCCGCTGCTCGTTGTCAGGAATTTGACAACGCGCTTCGATATCCGCTCTGGCCTGTTCGGCAAGGTCTCGAACCGGATCCATGCTGTCGAAAACGTCTCCTTCGATCTCAGGCAAGGCGAGACGCTTTCGCTGGTCGGCGAATCCGGCTGCGGCAAGTCGACAATCGGCCGCTCGATCATGCGGCTGATCGAACCGAAGGGCGGATCGGTGCATCTGTGCGGCGAAGATGTCCTGGTGATGCCGGCCGATCGCTTGCGGGTGGCACGGCGCAATATCCAGATGATCTTCCAGGATCCCTTCGCCAGCCTCAGTCCGCGGCGCACCGTCGGCCAGGCAATCGCCGAACCCTTCCTGACGCATGGGTTGGGCACCAGGGAGGAAGCCGAAAAAAAAGTGGTCGAACTACTCGAACAGGTCGGTCTGGAGCCGGCGATGGCCGGACGTCTGCCGCATCAGTTTTCCGGTGGCCAGCGACAACGTATCTGCATTGCGCGCGCGCTTGCGCTTTCACCGAAGATGATCGTTGCCGACGAATCCGTTGCAGCGCTCGACGTCTCCATCAAGGCGCAGGTCATCAACCTGATGATGGACCTGCAGAAACGCCTCGGCATCTCCTACCTGTTCATCTCGCACGACATGGCAGTCGTCGAGCGGATCAGCCACCGAGTGGCCGTCATCTATCTCGGCGAGATCGTCGAGATTGGCACGCGAGAGGAGATCTTCAGCAACCCGCAGCATGCCTATACGCGCAAGCTATTGGATGCGGTACCGATCCCCGATCCGGAGCGGCGGAAGACCAAGCGCCGGGTCGAATCCCATGAGGTAAAAAATCCGATCCGCCCTGTCGATTACATAGCGCCGGAAAGAGCATATCGGCAAATATCCAGCACCCACAGCGTCATGGACGGCCCTGACAGCTGAACTTGCAGCGAGAGTCTGTCAAAGGGGAAAGCGCTGTTCCGGTATAGGTGGAGACGTTCGACCTTTGCGGCGCTCGCGAGCGAATAGCTGCTCAGGATTTCGTGGCTCGCCTGGCCGGCGGCTTCATTGACCCCCCCCTGGGGCCGGCAAGACTTCCGAACGAGCGCGGTGGAAAAATTCGCAGGGTTTGTATAACCCGCAGATTACTTGCCGAAATTCCGGCTGCAAACAGTCACGGAATCCAGTGGTGCGAACTGCCGGAGCGAATTAAGAAGAACGCATGTCCGTTCACCAGCTCTCACTCTATGCGCTCTGCGGTAGCCTCCGCCAAGTCTCGACCAGCCGCAGGCTGCTCGAGGCGCTTCGCGATGGCGCGCCGGATGGTGTGTCGATCGAGATTTGTACGCCTGCCGCAGGCCTTCCGATCTTCAATCCGGACGATGAAGGCGATCGCACGCCTTTATCGGTGAGGGCCTTTGCCGAGAAGATAAGAGCAGCTGACGGATTGATAGTGTCATGTCCGGAATATGCCCACGGTATTCCGGGCAGTTTCAAAAATGCTTTGGATTGGCTGGTGTCCCGCGACGAAGTGCCGTTTAAGCCAGTGATGTTCGCGCATGCTTCACATCGCGGCGATCTCGTGCTTGAGCTTCTCACGGAGGTTTTAACCACAATGTCTCTGCGCATTGTACCTGAGGCGTTCTTGCGCCTTCCGCTCGCCGGCAGGTCGGATGAGGCGCAGCGGGAGATCCTGGAGGCAGCAAGGCGGGACGGAGTTCTCGCCGCAAGCCTGGTCCGATTCCGACGTGCCGTCCTCGCCACCGAGAGATAGCTATACGAGGTCCGCTGGCGTCGAAGGAGGCCCGCTTGTACCAAACGCGGATTGTCCCGTTATCTGTTCACCGCATCCTCGAGCGCCTGGCTGGGCGGAGGCTCCACTGCCACGCGATTTCAAGCATCGCGTTCTAACATTCTGAAGCGGATCGCCTCGAAATAGGAGATGGGAGGAAGCTTTACTGTTCTGCGCTCCCCGCTTTTGCCTTCAATGGCAAGAATTTGATCGGCGACCAGCGCGTGGCAACTGGCGACCGGCAGGTCCAGCAAGAGTTCCATGTCGTGGATAGCAATTGGCTCGTCGTAGCAATTGTCGTTCTGTCCGGAATAATTCACCAGATGCACGACGAGGTCGCCGCTTTCGCGATGGCGCTGGACCGTCATTTCAAGCCGCCGGGGCGCGGACAGCGATATTTTCGCCGGCGCCAATTTCAGCGCCAGCTGCGCCAGGAGCGCGCGATGCTCAAGCAGCCCGTGCTCGTGATAGAGCACGTCAACATTCCACGGGACATAGATCGCCTGCCCCTTGCCGTAGCTTGCCTGCAGCACGCCCGGCAAGTTGGACCCGAGTTCCGGGTCGGGATAGCAGAGTTCCGGGGGGCCGAAACGCTGTGGCAGCAGGATCGAATAGAGCGTGCTGGCGCCAGCCTTCGCGCTGACACGGCGGTAGGTGCCATCCAGCAGGATGAGATCGGAATCGAGCCCGCCGACTGCGCCCGTACCCACCCTGACATAGGCGCCCCGCATATCCTCAAGAACCTCTTCGACCTCGTCGAAAGGACGGGAGTTCAGCCGGTTCTGTGATAGCGCTTCGCCCATTTCGTCGTAGCTGGCGGCATCGCCGACCATCAGCAATGTGCCGCCGGCCTCGACAAACGCGTCGAGCGACTTCGCCTCGGCTTCGCTCATGCAGCCGGCACCGGAAAGGATGATCGTATCGTAGCGGTTGTGCGCTTCGGCAAAATCCGCCTCGCCGGCGCGCAGGTCGTGGATGGTGTCAAAGACGATACCGGCATCGACGAGAGCCCGATAGGCGCCGCGGAAGGCCGCAACGGAGGCACCGCGGCGCGGATGGTAGCGGCGCGACTTATGGGAGGTATAAAGCGCGACTCGGGCGGCGGACTCCAGATCGCCATAGAGCGCCTCGTTGGCGCGATGATAATCGAAGATCGCCCGCACCGCCGGCAGGGGCTTGCGGTCGGCCTGCTCGAGCGTGCCCATGAAATAATAATGGGGGTCGGCGCCGTTGGCGAGTTGCTGGGCGAGACGCAATGCTTGTGCCGCTCCCGTCTCGGCGCTGTAGCGCCAGGGAAAGTCGATAAAATGCGTCAATGCACTGGAATAGCGGGTGCGGCCGCCGCCGAGCGAACGGAAGTTGCGGGCCTCCTCGCCGGAGATATGCACCCATTCGGGACGTGCCCGGTCAAGCCGGCGATTCACCTCGCCACGGAAGAAGTCGCTCTTTCGGCCCATGTTCGAGACGGCAACGTTCGGCCGGACGGATTTGATGACGTCGTAGATCTCGTCCGCCAGCGTCCGACTGGTGGTCTCCTGGAAGCGCAGATAGGTGCGGTAGAGCCTGTCGGAGACATCGGTGTGCACAGGCAGGTCCTCGCCCGAGAAGGCACGAAATTCGCGCCGGCAGTTCTCGCAATGGCAAAGTCCGTACTGCCTGTAGCTGTAGTCGGTGCTGAGATAGCCGAACATGTTGAAGAACAGGCCGTCGATGTCGTAGCGCCCGAGGGATTCCTTCAGCACCTGGATACCCTGATGGTGATACCAGCCGCCGTTGACGCAGGCCTGATAGGTGCCGTTATATTCGAAGGGCCGCCCGTCCCGAGCGTGGCAGAACCATTCGGGATGCGCGTCATAGGCAAGCTGCGTCGCTTTCGACAGGTCGTAGCGGCCGATGAAGCGGATATCGTGGCGGTGTGCCGCATCGATCATGCGGCCGAGCAGGTCTCCCTCCAACTTAGGGTTCTTCGCCTGCAGTGCGAGTTCGGTCGGATACCAGGCGAAGATGCCGCCGACGTTGAACAGCATCGCCGTTGCGCCGAAGGCTGCGACATCGGCGGCCAGCCGCTCGGAATCCAGGGTGCCATCGATCAGCCGCAGGTTTGTCTGGACAATGCGCTGCGTCCTGCGCCACCACTCCGTCATGATTTCCTCCCGATTTTCGGCTTCGCAGGCACGGTTCCGATGCCGGCGCACTCGTAGACGAACCGTTGCAAATAACACATAAAAACTCAATAATTATGTGTGATCTGTCAATATCAAATTTGATCGACAGCGTGTTTTGCGCAGAAGCTGTAAAAATCGTGGTCTTCACGTGTGGAATGGTGCTAGGTTTGCGAAAAGTTGCGCCCACTGCAAAGAGAGAGACCCATGGAGCAGCGCGCCGTCAGGCAACGACAGACATCCGCGGTGCGCGGCAAGGCCACTGAGAGCCGGGAGGTGCGCGAACCCGGTTACGGACGCCTGCAGCAGATGCTGCGCGACGACATTCTCGAGGGACGCATCCCCGCCGGAGCGCGGCTGAAGGTCTCCGAAATCGCCGAACGCTACCAGACGAGCACCAACCCGGCGCGCGAGGCGCTGCAGGCACTGGAAGGCGAGGGGCTGGTCGTCATAACGCACAATCGCGGTGCCCGCGTGCGGCTGATCAACGAAGATCTGGTCCAGAACATCTTCGACATACGCGGCCTGCTGGAACCATATTTCGTCAGGACCTTCGTGGAATATGCCACGCCTGAAGATGTGGCGGTGCTGCGTCGCTGCCAGGAGGGCTGTCAGACGGCCGTCGAGGCGGCCGACTATCCGAGCTTCCACCAGAACAATCTCGTCTTTCACGATTTCATCATCGAGCGGCATTTCAATGTTGAGGCGGTGCGGATCATGAAGCAGCACAATGGCTGGCTACGCGCTTTGTCGCGCAAGAACCCGCTGACGCTCGCCCATATGCGCCGCTCCAGCAACGAGCACTGGGAACTGATCGAGGCGGTGGAAAAAGGCGACCCCGACAAGGCGGTCGAGGTCATCGAGCGGCATATGCGCAATTCGCGCGCCGTCTTCCTGGCCAATATGCGGCGCGATCGCCTACGCGATGCTGGCGACGAGGCAATCTAGAGCGCAACCGATGGCTTTGCGTCGACTATTCCTATGAAATAGCACATTAAATTACCTAACTTCCGCAACTTAGTGGATTTTTGTACAAAAATCGCACACTATCCGTTATCATCCTCGATGTTTGGTGAATGTCGGCGTGGTTCCGGACGCCAGCTCGAAAGGGCGGCGGCGTAGCGGGCAGCGACGCAATCACCTTCCTGCACAAAGACTTTGGGAGGAGTCGGATGAATATGCTTGCGAGAATATTTGTGGGCGCAGGAGCAGGGCGGGCGTCGTTCGCCTGCGGCTTCGCCCTTGCCCTGGCTGCCGCGTTTCCCGCGGCAGCCGGCGAGTCGCCGATGCTGGCCAAGCGGGTCGAGGCGAAGAGCCTGCCGTCGCTTGAGCAGCGCCTGCCGAAGAACCCGCTGGTGGTCACACCTGCCGAACGCGTCGGGGAATATGGCGGCACCTGGCGCTCGGCCATGGTCGGTGGCTCCGATGACGGCTGGATCCTGAGGACGGTTTCCTATGAGAACCTGATGCGCTGGTCGCCGGACTGGAAGGATGTCGTGCCCAACATCGCCGAATCCGTCGATGTCAGCGCGGATGCGAAGAGCTTTACCATCCATCTGCGTGACGGCATGAAATGGTCGGACGGTGCGCCATTCACCGCAGACGACGTTCGCTTCTGGTACGAGGATCTCTTCACCAACAAGCAGTTCACGCCGACGCCCTCGGAACCCTTCATCAATACCGACGGTTCGCCTGTTGACTTCAAGATGGTCGACAAGACCACCTTTCAGTTCCACTTCAAGAACCCGAAGGGCATCTTCCTGCAATATCTCGCCACGGCGCGACCGCTGGACAACGCCACGGTCCGTTACCCGCGGCACTATCTGGAAAAATTTCACCCGAAATACAATCCCGACGTCCAGAAGGAGATTTCGGCCTCCGGCCAGTCCGACTGGGTTGGCCTGATGGTCAATCGCTCGAACTTTTGGTCCAATATCGACGTGCCGACGGTCAACCCGTGGATCTTCAAGACCGGTTATGGCAGCGGCTCCGCCACGCAGGCGATTGCCGAGCGTAATCCATACTATTGGAAGGTCGATACCGCGGGTAATCAGCTGCCCTATATCGACATCCGTCATTTCGACGTGCTGTCGGATCCGCAGGTCCTGGTGGCAAAGACGCTTGCCGGCGACATCGACTTCCAGGACCGCAACCTCGCCGTCGCCGCCAACAAGCCGGTGCTGTTCGAGGGTCGGGAGAAGGGCGGCTTCGAGTTCTTCGAGGAAAAGCCGGCGAGCCCGAACCTGATGATCATGATGTTCAACCTCAACCACAAGGATCCGGATACACGCGCGATCTTCCAGAACAAGGACTTCCGCATCGGCCTGTCTTACGGCATGGATCGCCAGGAGGTCCTCGACGTCGTCTGGCTTGGCCAGGGCCAGATCGCCCAGACCTCGGTGACGCCGGGCTCGGTTTACTACAATGAGCGCCTTGCCAAGCAGTACACCGAATACGACGTCGAAAAGGCCAACAGCTTCCTCGACAAGGTGCTGCCGAACAAGGGATCCGACGGCATGCGCCTGCGTCCGGACGGACGGCCCTTCGCCTTCACCTTCGCCTACAGTGCCGCAAACCCGGTCTTCGGCGATGCGCTGGAACTGGTTGCCGCCCAATGGGCCAAGGTCGGCATCGCCATGACCCCGACGCCGCTCGACCGTACGCTGATCCAGACGCGGCAGGATGCCGGCGAGCTCGAAGGCGTTGCCTGGGAGCGCGGCGGCGGATCTGGCCAGGAAGTCGTGCTCGATCCGCGCTGGTGGTTCCCGTCCAATACCGACAGCTACTACTGGGCTCCGGCCTGGGCCGCCTATTTCCTCGGCGTCAATCCGGACTCGGCGCAGGTCAAGCCCGAAAAACCGGCACCCGCGGCGCTCAAGCAGATGGAACTCTACGGACAGTTGCAGGCATCGGCGAGCGCCGACGAACAGGTCAAGCTTATGAACCAGATCCTCGATATCGCTGCCGATGAATTCTGGACGATGGGCGTTGCCTGGGAGGCGAGCGGCTACGGCGTGAAGAAGACGAATTTCCACAACGTGCCGGCCTCCATGCCTGCATCGTGGATCTACCCGACGCCCGGACCAACCAATCCCGAACAGTATTTCATGGCCAAGCAGTAAGGCTTCCCTTCCGCCCCCGTCCTATCCTTTGCCGGGGGTGGACCTTTCTTACGAATGTGCAAGCCGAGGCAGGCGCCGCCGCCCGCTTTTCCGCCAAACAGCAATCCAGGAATTTCATTGATGTCGGAACGTATTGTCTTTGTCGCACGCGACCTTCCCTTCGAAGCCGGGCACTGGCAGCGTCTGCAGGAGGCGATCGGTTCCGACCGTATGCTGCTTGTGGATACAAAGGACCCGAGCGCGGTGTCGGCAGCGCTTGCGCAGGCCGAGATCGCAATCCTTTCCGGCGACCTCGACGATCGCCATGTCCGCGCGCCGAAACTCAAATGGGTGCATTGCGACCATGCCGGTCTGACGAAATCCGCCAGACCCGAAGTCTTCGAACGCGGCCTTGAGGTCACCGGGTCCGCCGGCCGCTCCGGCCCCGCGCTTGCCGAGCACGTGATGATGTTTTCGCTGATGCTCTGCTCGCGCTACCCGGATCTCTACGATGCCCAGAAGCGCCATGAATGGCATCGCACGCCCGGGATGATGGACCTTCGCGCGCTTTACGGCCGCACCATCGGGATTCTCGGCATGGGGCATACGGGCGTCGCGCTTGCGAGCCGCGCCAAGGCCTTCGACATGCGCGTGCTCGGCTACCGCCGCCGCGATCTCGCGCCGCCGCCGGGGGTCGACCGCATGTACAGCGCCGACAAGGGGGAGGGCATCGACGAGATCCTGGAACAGGCCGACATTCTGGCGCTGGTGCTCAACCTCTCCGACGCGACCTATCGGATGATCGGCCGCGAGCAGCTCGCCCGCATGAAGACGTCGGCGATCATCGTCAACCTGTCACGCGGCGGCGTCATCGACCAGGACGCGATGATCGAGGCGCTCAAGGAGGGGCGGCTGGCCGGCGCCGGGCTCGACGTCACCACGCCCGAGCCGCTGCCGGCAGACCATCCGTTGTGGGATACGCCCAACGTGCTCATCACGCCGCATTTCACCGCGGCTTTGCCAGACAAGGTCGACCGCTCCGTCGAGGTGATCACCGAGAACTTCCGCCGCTACCGGGCCGGTGAACCGTTGCTCAACCGGATGACACAGGAAGATTTGTGGACCAAGGACGCCTAGCAGGACCGAGGGGGAGGATTGCCATGCTGCGTTATGTCTTCAAACGGCTGCTCTACATGATCCCGACTCTGATCGCGATCTCGATCGTGGCCTTTGCGCTGATCCAGCTGCCGCCTGGCGACTTCGTCACGACGCTCGCTGCGCAGATGTCGCAGGCCGGCGATACGGTCGATCCCAATACGCTGGCAATGCTGCGCCGCCAGTACGGCCTCGATGAACCGATCTGGGTGCAATACTGGATCTGGATCTCCAATATCGTGCTCTACGGTGATTTCGGCCGCTCCTTCGATTGGGATGCACCGGTCTCCGATCTGTTGTGGAACCGCCTTGGTCTGACGATCGTGCTGTCGCTGACGGCGCTCGTCTTCACCTGGGTCGTCTCGCTGCCGATCGGCATCTATTCGGCGGTGCGCAAATATTCGGTCGGTGACTATGCCGCCACATTCTTTGCCTTTGTCGGGCTTGCCATCCCGAATTTCCTTCTGGCGCTCATCCTGATGTATGCGGCGCTCCGCTTCCTCGGCATCAGTATCGACGGGCTCTTCTCCCGCGAATATGTCGACGCCCCCTGGAGCTGGGGCAAGGTCATCGACCTTGCGCAGCACCTGATCGTGCCCGTGATCGTTCTTGGCTGCTCCGGTACCGCGGCGCTGGTGCGCATCATGCGCGCCAACCTGCTCGACGAGCTTTACAAGCCCTATGTGACGACCGCGAGGGCCAAGGGCCTGTCGGAATGGCGGCTGATCCTGAAATATCCGGTGCGCGCCGCCCTCAACCCCTTTGTCTCGACGCTCGGCTGGACGCTGCCGGAGCTCGTCTCCGGCGCAACCGTCACCGCGATCGTCCTCAACCTGCCAACGACAGGCCCGCTGCTGTTGCGAGCGCTGATTTCGCAAGACGTCTATCTCGCGGGGGCCATGATCCTGATGCTCTCGGTGCTGACGGTCATCGGCACGCTGATCTCGGACCTGCTGCTCGCATGGCTCGATCCTCGCATTCGCTACAAGTGAGGAACGGGTGATGGCACGAACTGACGGAGTAAGGCCTTTGTTCACCTGGAACAGGAACAGGACCGGCAAGACCGCGGCTGCGGATGGCGCAGGCGCGCCAGAAGAAGTGGCCCACATCAAGGACGCCGAGCATGCCGGCGCCTGGCAGCTGGCCTGGTGGAAATTCAGGAAGCACCGGCTTGCAGTTGCAAGCGGCATTATAGTGATCTGCATCTATCTGGTGGCGGCCTTCGCTGAGTTTCTGGCGCCGCAGGGCGCCGGCGACTATTCGGCTCGCTACACCTACGCGCCGCCGCAGCGGCTGCACATGTGGGACAATGGCGGGTTCGGCCTCTACGTCCATGGCTACAAGGTCCGCGTCAATCCCGAGAGTTTCGCGCGCGAATTCGTCATCGACCCGGAGAGCAAGATCCCGGTCGGCCTGTTCGTGCGCGGGGCGCCCTACAAGCTCTGGAACCTCATCCCTTCCAATATTCACCTGATCGGGCCTGTGAAGGCCGGCCAGCCCATGTATCTCTGGGGCGCCGACCGCCTCGGCCGTGACATGCTGAGCCGCGTCATCTACGGCACGCGCGTATCCATGACCGTCGGTCTCGTCGGTGTCTCGCTGAGCCTTGTCTTCGGCATCATTCTCGGCGGCCTGTCAGGCTATTACGGCGGCGGCATCGACACCGCAATCCAGCGTGTCATCGAGTTCCTGCTCGCCATCCCGACCATCCCGCTCTGGATGGGGCTTGCCGCGGCGATCCCGCCGACGCTGCCGCCCCTTCAGGTCTATTTCATGATCACCATCATCCTCTCCCTCGTCGGCTGGACGGGCCTTGCACGCGTCGTGCGCGGACGTTTCCTGGCGATGAAGAATGAGGATTTCGTGACGGCGGCGCGCCTTGATGGCGCACGGGAGATGAGCGTCATCTTCCGCCATATGCTGCCCTCCTTCGCCAGCCACATCATCGCGGCGGTGACGCTGGCGATCCCGGTGATGATCCTCAGCGAAACCGCGCTTTCCTTCCTCGGCGTCGGTCTGCGTCCACCCGTCGTCAGCTGGGGCGTGCTTTTGCAGGAGGCGCAGAACATCCGCACTGTCGCGACCGCGCCCTGGCTGCTGCTGCCTGGCGTCGCCGTCATTGCGACAGTCCTGGCTCTCAATTTTCTCGGCGACGGCCTGCGCGACGCGGCCGACCCCTATTCCGACTAGGAGACAGCGATGAGCGAGCCCGTGGCCATGGACGTTCTCAAGGTGGAGAGGCTCTCGATCGAGTTCCAGCTGCGGACCTCAGTGTTCAAGGCAGTCAAGGATGTCAGCTTTTCGATCAAGCGAGGCAGCACGCGCTGCCTCGTCGGTGAAAGCGGCTCTGGCAAGTCGGTGACGGCGCGCTCGCTGCTGCAGATCGTTGACAAGCCCGGCCGCATCACATCGGGCAGGATCGTTCTGATGCGCGATGCCGAGGTCATCGATATCACCGCGCTCAAGGCGAACGGCCCGCAGATCAGAGCGGTGCGCGGCGGCAAGGTCGGGCTGATCTTCCAGGAGCCGATGGCGGCGCTATCGCCCTTCCACACGATCGGCGACCAGATCGACGAGGTTATGCAGATCCATCTTCACCTCGAAAAATCGGAGGCGCGCAAGCGCACGATCGAGCTGCTGCGCCAGGTCGAGATCAACAACCCGGCGGAGATGGCCAACCGCTATGCGTTCGAATATTCCGGCGGCATGCGCCAGCGCGTCTGTATCGCCATGGCGCTCGCCTGCAATCCCGATGTGCTGATCGCCGACGAGCCGACGACGGCGCTCGACGTGACGACGCAGGCCGAGATCCTCGATCTCATCAAGCGGCTGCAGCAGAGCCGCGGCATGGCGGTGCTGCTCATCACCCATGACATGGGCGTGGTGGCCGAAGTCGCCGACGAAGTGGCTGTGATGCGCAATGGCGAGATCGTCGAGATGGGGCCGGTCGAGGCGATATTCCACGATCCGCAGCACCCCTATACCCGCCATCTGCTGGAGGCGACCCGCAAGCTTGAACATAATTCGCGCCAGCGAAGTAATCTTTCCGACGGTGCCGCGGCCGCAATCGAACCGGTGCTTTCGGTTCGCAACCTCAGCAAATATTATGGATCGAGGCAGGCGGTCGACGGCACTTGGAGCGGCGGCCTGCGCGCCGTCGACGATGTCAGCCTTGATCTCTATCCAGGTGAAAACCTCGGTATCGTCGGCGAGAGCGGCTCCGGCAAGACGACGCTCGGCCGGCTCATCATGCAGATTGCCGAGCCCACAGCGGGCTCCGTCCGCTATCGCGACGCCAACGGCGTGGAGAGCGACGTCCTTGCGATGCGCGGTGCGGCGCTTCGCGCCTACCATGCCCAGGTACGGTTGATCTTCCAGGATCCTTTCGCATCGCTCAACCCTCGCATGACGGTGAAACAGATCGTCGGTGATCCGCTGCGGATCAATGGCATGGCTCGCGGCAAGGCCCGCGACGACCGGGTCTCAGAGCTGTTGCGCATGGTCGGCCTGTCGCCCGACATGATGGACCGTTATCCGCATGCCTTCTCGGGTGGTCAGCGGCAGCGCATCGGCATTGCCAGGGCGCTGGCGCTCGATCCGAGGGTCATCGTGGCGGACGAGGCGACCTCGGCGCTGGACGTCTCGATCCGCTCTCAGATCCTCGATCTGCTGCTCGACATCCAGACGCGTCTCGACCTGAGCTTCATCTTCATTTCCCACGACATATCGGTCATCCGCTATTTCTGCGACCGCGTGGCGGTGATGTACAAGGGCAGGGTCGTGGAGGTCGGGTCGTCGGAAAAGATATGCACAAGTCCCGACGAGCCCTATACCAAAGCGCTGATTTCGGCCGTGCCAAGTCCCGATCCACGCCAGAAGCGCATGATGCATCGCGTCCGCTTCGCACCGGAGGCGGCCATCGCACCCGCCGGCCCCTGATCGGTGTCAGGGATCAGCGCTGAAGCCGCGCCTGCCAGGATCCAGGCCCCGGCGGCCCGGATGTCTGTCGCGCCACGAGGTGCGGCACAAGGCTGATGCGCATGGGAGTCGGATCGGCAACCGGCAGGGTCAGCCCGGCCCGCGAAAGGAGCAGGCGTACCGCCGTCAATCCCATCTGCCGGTGCGGCATGTGCAGCGTGGTGAGCTTGGGCGATATCTGCGAGGCGATCGCATAGTCGGCATGGCCGATGACGCTTGCGTCCTCCGGCACCCGCAGCCCCATCCGGACGAGTTCGGAAACGACGGTGACGGCCACACCATCGCTGCCGCAGAAGAACGCCGTCGGCACGAAGCCCTCATCGACCATGGCAATGAGCAATGACCGGAAGGTCGAGGCCTCATCGTCATATTCGAAAATCATCTCGCGCGCAGTCGCATCGCCGCGGCAGGCGATCGTCCGGGCAAAGCCGTACAGTCGTGCTTCGCGGCCGGGATAGCCGGCACGCCCGTGTACATACACCATTCTGCGATGGCCGAGGCCGATCAGGAAATCCGCGACGAATTCGCCGGCCTCGACATCGGTGGCAGTGACCTGGTCCATGCCGTCGAGCGGTGGAACGCGGTGATTGACGGTGACGGCGGGTCGATGGCTGTCACGCACCGCCTTGTGCATATCGGTGTCGTGTGGGCCGACGAGGATGAAGCCGACCGTCGATCTCTCGACACGAGAAACAATACGGCAGTCCTTCGTCCAGCGCACCGCCATGGAAAGACCCCAGCGGCTTGCTTCCGCCTCTATCCCGTGCTGAACGTCGCCCCAGAGCTCGCGGTTGGCGACGTTGCGATCATGGAAGATAACCTCGATCGACCGCCCGTCGCAGCCTTTCATGCGCGGGATGCGATAGCCGAGCTCTTCGGCGACCTCGATGATGCTGCGCCGCGTCTTTTCGCTGACGCCAGGTTTTCCAGAGAGGGCGCGTGACACTGCGAACTTCGAGATGCCGAGGCGCGTGGCGATCATGTCGAGTGTGACGTTGCTCATCGTGCTGCGGCTTCCCGCCCTTTCCCTGAATGCCGCCGCTAGGCGTACGGGACGCCGGCAAGCGTCTCCAACGTGCGGATCAGTGCCGAATGGTCCTTGTCGCCGTCGCCGAGCGCTACGGCGGCGTTCATCATCTGCTGCACCATGGCGACATTGGGCAGCGCGAGCTCTAGGGCACGGGCGCTTTCGACCGCAAGGGCTATGTCCTTGCGATGCAGCGCGATGCGGAAGCCCGGATCGAAGGTGCTGTTGATCATGCGTTCGCCATGCAGCTCGAGGATCCGAGACGAAGCAAAACCGCCCATCAGCGCCTGGCGGACCTTGGCCGGATCGGCACCAGCCTTCCTGGCGAAGAGCAGCGCCTCCGCAACCGCCTCGATGGTCAGACCGACGATGATCTGGTTGGCAACCTTGGCTGTCTGGCCGTCACCGGCGCCACCCACCAGCGTGATGTTCTTGCCCATCTTTTCAAACAGCGGCAGGGCACGCCTGTAGGCTTCTTCCTCTCCGCCGACCATGATTGTCAGCGCCGCGTTGCGGGCGCCGACCTCGCCGCCGGAAACGGGCGCGTCGAGATAGGAGCAGCCGCGCTCTTTGATCTTCCGGGCGAAATCCTTGGTGGCGATCGGCGAGATCGAGCTCATGTCGATCACCAGCTTGCCCGGGGAAAGCCCTTCGGCAACGCCGCCGGCGCCGAAGAGCACCGTTTCCACGTCGGGCGTATCAGGCAGCATCAAGATCACCACATCGGACTGCGCTGCCGCCTGCGCCGCGCTCGGGGCCTGGCTGGCGCCCCTGTCGACGAGAGGACGAGAGACCTCCTTGACGCGATGGAGCGACAGCGTGTGACCGGCATCGATCAGATGCCCCGCCATCGGCCTGCCCATGACGCCGAGCCCGATAAATCCGATCTTCATGCATGCCTCCCTACGCGTTTCACCTTGTCATCAAAGCTTGGATTTCCAGGAGCCTGCCGGCGCCCGCGCCGTCGACTGGCGCTCGACCAGATGCGGCACGAGGCTGAGGCGCTGCGGCGGCAGGTCGTTCAGCTGGCCGTTGAGGCCAATACGCGACAGCAGCTGGCGCACTGCGGCGATCCCCATCTGCTTGTGCGGCATATGGATCGTCGTGAGGTTCGGCGAGACCTGGGTGGCGATCGGATAGTCCGCATGGCCGACCACGGAAACGTCCTCCGGCACAGAAATGCCCATCCGCATCAATTCCGAGACCACGGTTACAGCAACGCCGTCGCTGCCGCAGAAAACTGCCGTCGGTTCGAAGCCATCATTCGCCATCTTCAGCACCGCCTCGCGAAGGTCGGCGGCCATATAGTCCTCCTTGAAGGCGATCTCCCGAAGCTCGGCACCCTCGAGCTCGGCGATCGCCTCGGAGAAGCCCCTCAGGCGCGCATAGCGGCCGGGATAGCCGAGCTGGCCATGTGCATAGACCATGCGCCGGTGCCCGAGGCCATAGAGGAACTTCGCCACGAAGACGCCGGCCTCGACGTCGGTCGCGGTGATCTGGTCCATCGTGTAGAGTTCCGGCACGATATGGGCGACGACGACGGCCGGCACGGAGCTGTCGCGGGCAGCATCGAACATCTTCTGTTCCTGCGGCCCGACCAGTACGAAGCCGAGCGAGGCGTCCTCCAGCCGCTCGATGATGCGGTGGTCACTGGTCCAGCGCACCGCCATCGAGCAGCCGAAGCGCGTCGCCTCCATTTCGATGCCGTGCTGAACGTCAATCCAGAGCTCGCGGTTGGAGACCGATCGGTCGTGGAAGATGACCTCGATCGATTGTGACGTCACCTTCGTGCGCCGTGCGATGTAGCCGAACTGCTCGGCAACGGACAGGACGTTACGCCGCGTATCCTCGCTCACTCCGGGCTTGCCTGTCAGCGCCCTCGAGACTGCAAATTTTGAAATTCCCAGATGATCAGCGATTTCCTGAAGTGTGACACGGCTCATCGGTGTTTTCTTTTCCAAGATGAAATTGCGGCAACACGGGAAGCGCAACTTTACACTTGTTAGGTTAATGTTGCGGTTCCTGTCAATCAAATCTCATTGTGCGTCGCACCACTTTTGCCCGGATTTCGCGTAAGTCCAGTCGAGCGTGGCAGCATGTGACTGTATTTTTTGCTTTACTCGCCTTTTCGCACACGCAGCAAGCCAGATTCCAGCGGTTTTTTGATCGCTCGAAGCAAACAATCTGCTTGACGCGTAGTTTCTTTGCCGCCAGTTTAGGCTAACAACAAGCAAACAACATTCCCATTTCGGTGTGAAGTTGCGGCTAAGGGAGGAAGCCTGTGGCCTTGTCTGCGTTGCCTAGAAATGAAATCAACGGGTTGGTCGCCCCCACCGGGAGTACACCGGCATGGCGGCGATAGCTGAAGCCTCGACGCCGCCGCAGACCGTTGCCGCGGCGGCGGCCATCGGTCTCGCCAGCCAGCGCCAGCTGATATGGCTTAAGTTCAAGGAGCACAAGCTCGCCTATTGGAGCGGGATCGTCATCCTCCTGATCTATCTCGTCGCCGTCTTTGCGGAATTCCTGGCACCGCGCACGCCCGATTACTATGATTCCGCCTATACGATGCTGGCGCCGCAGGGGATCAAGCTGTTTTCCGTGGACGAGGCCGGCTCCTATCGTTTCGAGCCGCATGTGACGGGATTCAGCTCGAAACGCGACCCGAAGACGCTGCGCAAGGTCTTCGCGGTCGATCCCAATGTCCGCATACCGGTTGGTCTGTTCGTGCGCGGCGAGACCTATAATTTCTGGGGTCTGTTTCCCTCCAGCATTCATCTGATCGGGCCGAAGGATCCGAAGCAGCCCTTCTACCTTCTCGGTTCGGACAGGCTTGGGCGCGACGTGCTCAGCCGTCTCATCTACGGCACGCGCGTGTCGACCTCCGTCGGCCTGATCGGCGTGGCGATCAGCCTCGTGCTGGGCGTCTTTCTCGGCGGCATCTCCGGCTACGTCGGCGGCATGGTCGACAATGCCATCCAGCGCGTCATCGAGTTCATCATGTCGGTGCCGACGATCCCGCTCTGGATGGGCCTCGCCGCCGCAATCCCAGTGACCTGGTCGCCCATCCTCGTCTATTTCATCATCACCATGATCATCTCGCTGATCGGCTGGACCTCGCTCGCTCGCGAGGTGAGAGGACGCTTCATGTCCTGGCGCAACGAAGTCTTCGTTGTCGCCGCCCGGTTGGACGGCACGTCGGAGATGAGGATCATTACCCGCCATCTCGTGCCTGGCTTCATCAGCCATATCATCGCGGCAACCACCCTCGCCATTCCGGCAATGATTATTGCCGAGACGTCGCTTTCCTTCCTTGGCATAGGCCTGCGTCCGCCGGTCGTCAGCTGGGGCGTGTTGTTGCAAGAGGCGCAGAACATCCGTTCGCTCGCCGAGGCGCCATGGCTTCTGGCGCCGGGCGTTCTCGTCATCGTGACCGTACTATCCTTGAACTTCCTCGGAGACGGGCTCCGTGATGCAGCGGATCCATACTCATGAGCACCATGTCCGAAACATCCATCCTCTCCGTTCGCGGGCTGAAGACTCATTTCAACCTTCGTGAGGGATTGATCAAGGCGGTCGACGGCGTCGATCTCGACGTCCGCCGTGGCAGGACGCTCTGCATCGTCGGCGAATCCGGTTCGGGAAAGTCGATGATGGCGCGCTCAGTGCTGCAGATCGTCACGCCACCCGGGCGCGTCGTCGGCGGCAGCATGGTCTTCAGCCGCGATGGCAAGACGAGCGTCGACATCGCCAGGCTCGATCCGGCCAGCAAGGAGATCCGTTCGATCCGCGGCCGCGACATCGCGATGATCTTCCAGGAGCCGATGAACTCGCTGAGCCCTGTGCATACGGTCGGCGATCAGCTGGTGGAAAAGATCCTGTTGCACCACAAGATCGGCACCAAGGCCGCAATCGAGCGAACGGTCGAGGCACTCGATCGGGTGGGCATCCCCGATCCGCGCCGGCGGCTCGGCTCCTATCCCTTCGAGTTGTCGGGGGGCATGCGGCAGCGTGTTATGATTGCCATGGCGCTCGCCTGCCGACCGGCCATGCTGATTGCCGACGAACCGACAACGGCGCTCGACGTCACCACGCAGGCGAACATCCTCGAGCTCATGCGCGCACTGCAGGACGAAACTGGCATGGCCGTCATGTTCATCACCCACGATCTCGGCGTCGTCGCCGAGATCGCCGACGAGGTGGCGGTGATGTATCTCGGCCAGGTCGTCGAGCGCGGCAGCGTCGACGACATCTTCTACGATCCGCAGCATCCTTACACCTTGGCGCTGCTCGCCTCCATTCCCAAGCTCGGTGCCAGGCATGCGGCCGGCAAGCGGCTGAAGGCGATCGAGGGCATGGTGCCGCATCCGCTCGACAGGCCGGCGGGCTGTCCGTTCAACACGCGCTGCCCGGAAGCCATTGCCGGGCTCTGCGACCGGACAGGTCCGGCGCTGAAGGAACTGCGGCCCAATCATTTCGGCGCCTGTCATCTGCGCGATCCGCAGTATCTCAAGACCCAAAATCCGGTGGAGGCATGAGTATGAACATGATGCATGCCGGCCAACCCCGACTGGATCTCTCCGCCGACGAACCGCTGATCCGGGCCGAGAATGTCAAGGTGCATTTTCCTGTTACGTCGGGCTTCTTCAAGCGCACGGTCCGCCACATCAAGGCGGTCGACGGCGTAACGCTCTCGATCAACCCCGGTGAAACCCTGAGCCTCGTCGGGGAATCGGGTTGCGGCAAGACGACCTTCGGACAGGCGCTGGTGCGGGTGCTGGAGCCGACGGATGGCCGGATCCTTTACAAGAAGGGCGGCGAGGCCGTTGACCTCTCTCATCTGACGCCCGCCGAGATGCGGCCCTATCGTTCCGACATCCGGATGATCTTCCAGGATCCCTTCGCTTCGCTCAATGCGCGCCGCCGGGTCATCGACATCATCGCCGAACCGCTGCGCAATTTCGGCGTGACCGACAAGGCGGAGGTGGAGAGCCGGGTCGCCGACCTGATGCGGCGCGTCGGCCTCCGGCCGGAGTATATGGCGCGTTACCCCTATGCCTTTTCGGGCGGCGAGCGCCAGCGCATCGGCATCGCCCGCGCATTGTCGGTCCGCCCGAAGATCGTCGTCGCCGACGAATGCGTCTCGGCCCTCGACGTCTCCATCCAGGCGCAGACGCTCAACCTGCTGCAGGACCTGCAGGAGGAGTTCGACCTGACCTATCTCTTCATCTCGCACGATCTCGGCGTCGTCGAATACATCTCCGACCGTGTGGCTGTGATGTATGCGGGCAGAGTGGTGGAACTGGCGACGACGGACCGGCTTTTCTCGCGTCCGCGCCACCCCTACACGGCGGCCCTATTGGCATCGGTGCCGCGCCCGGATCCGCGCCTTGCGCGCAGCCAGAAGCGCATGCGGCTGAAGGGCGAGGTCGCCGACCCCGCCAACCGTCCGCTCGGCTGCGCTTTCCATCCGCGGTGTCCGTTTGCGACCGACCTCTGCCGGACAGTGGATCCCGCCACGAGGGATGTGAACGGAACGCAGGTTGCCTGCCACCACGCTGAAAGTCTCGATTTAAAGGGAGTAAACGAGAATGCTGCTTGACGCCGTTGAAAATAAGGCCGCCGCCGCGACGCAGCCGGTCTGGTGGAAACGTCCCTACCGCATGGTGCAGACCAATCTGCGCCAGCCCGATGCTCTCTATGACCAGAAGCGGCTGGCGAAGGAAATACGCGAGTTCGGTGCCGACGTATTGCTCTACAATATCGGCGGCATCTTCGCCTTCTACCCGACCAAGCTGCCTCTCCACGCCGTCAACCCCTACATGAAGGGCGATGCTCTTGGCGACGCGATCGAGGCGGCGCATGCGGAGGGCCTCTCGCTGGTCGGCCGCTTCGACATGTCGAAGGCGACCCGCATCGCCTACGAGGCCCATCCCGACTGGTTCGTGCACAACATTAAGGGTGACGCGCTCGAATACAACGGGACCTACCAGGCCTGCGTCAATGGCGGCTGGTATCAGGATTACGCGCTGGAGATCATCTCGGAATCGCTTGGCAAGTATGAGGTCGACGGCGTGTTCTTCAATATGTTCGGCTATACGAACTTCACCTATTCCGGCGACTACTTCGGCATCTGCGTCTGTGACAATTGCCGCCGACGCTTCCGCGCGATGTACAAGAAGGAACTGCCGCTCAAGGAGGATTTCTCTGATCCGGCCTATGCCGATTACCTGAGCTTCAAGGAGAAGACCTCGCTCGACCTGCGCAGCAAGGTCTACAAGCATATCAAGCAGGTCAATCCGAAGGTGGCGATGACCGGCCATCGTGGCGATTCCGACCTGATCCGCATGGAGGTGCAGCGCGCCGTAGACCGCCCGCAGCCCGAATGGCCCTATCAGGCTGGCGAACAAGCCCGCTGGGCCGCCGCCTACGGCCAGGGCAAGACCTTCTCGTCGACCTCGACCAATTTCGTCGACTTCGCCTGGCGCTTCCATTCGGAGAGCGGCGGCTACCACATGCTGCGCTTTGCCCAGCAGCTCGCCAGCGGCGCGACGCTCGACTACTACCTGCTCGGCGTCATGGATCAGGACGACAAGACGCCCTTCGCCGACATTTCGAAACTCTTCCGCTGGCACCGTGACCACGAGGCGCATTATACCGGGCTGCGCTCCGGCGCGCGCATCGGGCTCTACCACTCCCATAGCAACGGCACCTTCCGCAAATGCACAGGCAGCGCGGCCCTCGGCGACACCGCCTTCCGCGGCGCCTATCGCGCCCTCGTCGAGGCACGGCTTGCCTTCGATTTCGTCAGCGATGATCTGGTCAAAGGAGACAACGGCAAGGAGATCCTCGCCGGCTATGACGCCATCGTGCTTGCCAACGTCTCTTGCCTCGGCGACCAGGAGGCGAAGCGTCTCGACGCCTATGTCAAGGGCGGCGGCGTGCTCCTCGTGACCGGCGATACCGGCTTTTACGACGAGCGTGGCAGCGCGCGCGAGACGCCGGCGCTTGAAAGCCTGCCGGTCAAGGACAAGCCTTCTGCGCGCATGCACATGCGGGGATCGTATTTCCGGATAGCCGACGGCGAACTGCCAACGCCACTCACCACCCTGCTGATGCTCGACGGACGTTATTTCGTCTCCCATCCGAAGGACGGGGCCAAGACGCTGCTGACGCTGCTGCCCCCCCAGCGCTTCGGACCTCCCGAACTCTGCTTCCCGGATATTGAGAGCGAATTGCCGGGCGTCATCACCGGCGATTACGGCAAGGGCAAGGTGGTCTACATCCCGTGGAATCCGGAATGGCAATATTTCCGCGACAGCCTGCCCAACCATCGCCTGCTCATTTCGGAACTGCTGGAACGCAATGTCGCGCCGGCCCCGGTGAAGCTAGAAGGCCGTGGTTCGCTGGAAGTGACGATCCAGCATCAGCAGTCGAGCGGCCGCATGCTCGTGCATGTCGTCAATTTCGGCGGCCAGCGCAACAATCTCTATGAGGATGCGCCTGCCGTGCACGGGCTTCGGCTTGGCATCCGCAACGCCGCGGACAAGGCACAGGCGCTCGTCGCCGGTCAGCCGCTGACGGCTGCGGCCGGTCCTGATGGTGAGGGTTACACTTGGTTCGACCTGCCACCGGTAGAAGCATTCGAAGTGCTTTCCGTGGAGGGGAAGCACTGACGCACAAGGGATGGAGAAGCAGGGCGGACGGCAACGACCGTTCTCCCTCGAGGAGGAAGAGATCATGGACCTGAATACCGGAATGAAACTGCTGCGGCGGCTTTCAACTGCTGCCGCTTTGCTGGCGCTGACGGCGGGGACTGCCCTCGCTCAGGACTATAAGGACGCGCCGATGCTGACCCAGGAGGTCGACGCAGGCAAGCTACCACCAGTGGCCGAACGGTTGCCGAAGGAGCCGCTCGTCGTCAAGCCCTTCGAAAGCGTTGGGCAGTATGGAGGAACCTGGCGGCTGACCATGGCATCGGCAAGCGACATTTCCTCGCTGGTGCGCACGATCGGATACGAAAACTTCACGCGCTGGGAGACGTGGCAACCCGGCATGGAGCAGAAGGACATCGTGCCGGGCGTCGTCATGAACGTGGCCAGATCTGTCGACGTCAACGCCGACGGTACGGAATATACCTTCAAGCTGCGCGAAGGCATGAAGTGGTCGGACGGTCAGCCCTACACGGCTGACGACGTGATGTTCTGGTATGAGGACGTCTACTCCAACACCGAGGTCATGCCGACAAAGCCGACATGGTCTGTCCGCGGCGGCAAGCCGCTGGTCGTCGAGAAGATCGACGACTATACGGTGAAGTTCAAATTTGCCGCGCCGAACGGCCTGCTGCTGCAGGCGCTCGCAACACCGGCAAACGATCCCGAGCCGAATGTGCCCACGGCCTATCCGAAGCATTACCTCGAGAAATTCCACACCAAATATAACAAGGATGCCGATGCCGAGGCGAAGGCCTCCGGCGGCCAGAACTGGGTGTCGAATTTCAACGCCAAGGCGGATGCCTGGCGCAATCCCGACCTGCCGCGCCTCAACCCGTGGATCGTGTCTTCCGGCATCGGCCAGGGCAATGGCAGCCAGGTCGTGGCAAAGCGCAACCCCTACTATTTCAAGGTCGATACCGCGGGCAATCAGCTGCCCTACATGGATCAGTCGACGATCGATATCATATCCGATCCGCAGGTGACGCTGCTCAAGGCCGCCAATGGCGACTTCGACATGGTCGACAGCTATATCGGCTTCGTCACCACGCCTGAGAACAAGGGGACCTTCTTCGACAACCAGGAACGTGGCAACTACGACTTCTACGAGGTCCTGCCGAACCGCGCCAACCTGATGATCGTGTCGCTGAACCTGACCGACAAGAACCCGGTCAAGCGCGAGATCTTCGGCAACAAGGCCTTCCGGGAAGCGCTGTCGACGGCGATCAACCGCGATGAGATCATCGAGGTGATCTGGCTCGGCCAGGGCCTGCCCTACCAGACCGTCGAACGACCCGAGTCACCTCTCTTCGATGAGGAGATGGCGACCCAGTTCACCAAGTTCGATCCCGGCCAGGCCAATAAGATGCTCGATGATGCCGGTTTCGCCAAGAAGGACGGTAACGGTACCAGGCTCGGTCCGGATGGCAAGCCGATCCAGTTCACCATCGACGTCTCCGTGCTGCGCCAGCCGTGGATCGATACCGCCGAGCTGATTAAGAAATACTGGCGCAATGTCGGTATCGACCTGCTGATCAACACGACCGACACGACGGCGCTCAACCAGCGTGTCGAATCCAACGATCACGATGCGGCCGTCTGGTCCGCCTCTGGAGGCGCCGATACGCTGTTCGATCCGAAATACTTTCTGCCCTCGTCCTGGGCATCCTTCTACGCGACCACCTGGGGCCAGTGGTACGCCAAGGACAGCAATGCAGAGGAGCCGCCGGAGGCCGTCAAGAAGCAGATGGCGCTCTATGACGAGATCTTCGCCACTGTCGATGCCGGCAAGCGTCTCGATCTGATGAAGCAGGTGATGCAGATCGCTAAGGAACAGTTCTACACGATCGGCATCATGCAGCCGACCACGGACTACGGCATCATCAACAAGCAGCTGCACAACGTGCCGAAAACGCTGCTCGCCAGCACCGAATATACCCATCCCGGTGCCGCCAATCCCGAGCAATTCTACTTCGCGCCGAAATAGCGCGGGAAGATAAGCCTCCGCTCTCCCGAGCGGGGGTCTTGGCCCTGGGCCAGAATCAATTTCGGAGAGTTCCATGGCAGCTTTCATCGCACGCCGCTTTTTGTATATGCTGGTGACCCTGTTTGCGATCTCGGTGATGACCTTCGTCATCATCCAGCTCCCGCCGGGTGATTTCGTCACCTCGATGGTCGCGCAGCTGAACCTGCAGGGCACCACCGTCGATGCCGGCGCCATGGCCGTGATGCGTGAGCGCTACGGTCTCGATGACCCGATGTATGTGCAATACTGGAAATGGATGTCCGGCATCCTGCTGCGCGGCGATTTCGGCTATTCGCTTGAATGGC
Organism: Rhizobium sp. 05L429; assembly: GCF_056397645.1. Lineage (NCBI taxonomy): Bacteria > Pseudomonadati > Pseudomonadota > Alphaproteobacteria > Hyphomicrobiales > Rhizobiaceae > Rhizobium > Rhizobium sp. 05L429. The sequence continues at coordinate 33,428 of NZ_JBFTNV010000015.1, forward strand.
GCCGCCCGGTCTCCGATCTGCTCTGGAACCGCCTCAGCCTGACTTTTGTGCTGGCGCTGTGCAGCCTGCTGTTCATCTGGGCAGTATCGCTGCCGATCGGTATCTATACAGCAGTGCGCCGCAAGACGGTGGGCGACTATGTCGCCACTTTCTTCGGCGTCATCGGTCTCGCAATACCGAATTTCCTCTTCGCGCTCGTGCTGATGTATGTTGCCTTTCGCTATTTCGGCACTGGCATCGGCGGCTTGTTCTCGCCAGAATACGAAACAGCGCCCTGGAGCCTTGCCAAGGTCGGCGACCTCCTGATGCACCTGATTATTCCGACCATCGTGCTGGGGCTTCACGGCACCGCGGCGCTGATCAGGCTTCTACGCGCCAACCTGCTCGACGAGCTCAACAAGCCTTATGTCGTCACCGCCCGCGCCTACGGCCTTTCGGAACGCAGATTGCTTTTGAAATATCCGGTGCGCATAGCGCTCAACCCCTTCGTCTCCACCGTCGGCTGGGTGTTGCCGACGCTGGTGTCAGGTGCGACGATCACTGCGGTTGTGCTCAACCTGCCGATGACCGGACCGCTATTGCTTCAGGCCCTGATCTCCCAGGACATGTATCTCGCCGGCAGCTTTATCATGATGCTCAGCGCACTCACGGTCATTGGAACGCTTCTTTCGGACCTGTTGCTGGCCTGGCTCGACCCTCGCATCCGCTATACCTGACGCGAGCTCAATCAAGCAATGTACCGCTGGAAATGTCATCGACGGTGTGAACCGGCCGGTGAGGACGTGTCGGTGATTAAGCCGATATCGACGTTCATGGCAAAGTCCCAGGTACCGGCACCGTTTTTGGCCAGACCGATCATCATCAGGCCGAGCGCCTCGAGCGTCTGGGCCATGTGCAGGCCGCCGACATCGAGCGGACGAAGCTCGAGGCTTTCGAGGAAAGTCGAGACGCGCGCTTTTGCGTCCGTGTCGTCCGCGGCGAAGAACGCGTCGAGGCGTCCTCCTCGAGCAAGCACGTGGCCGAAGATGGTGTTGAATGCCTTCACGACGTGCGCGCCAGACATAACGCCCTTGGCGATCTCCTGCGCACCAGAACTGCCGTCAGGCGTGACGAGGCCCGAGAGGTCTGGCGCAATCGGGTTGGTGATGTCAATGATCACCTTGCCGTCGAGGGCATCCCCGTACTCAGCTACCACCGCCGCCGCATGGGCATATGGCACGGCGAGGATGACGATGTCGCCGGCCGGCGCGGCGCCGTACATGCCTGTAATCGCTCCGGCTGCGATTTGGTCGGCCCGCGCCCGCGCCTTGGCGGGGTCGCGGCTTACCACCTCGACGATGTGTCCAGCCGTGGCGATACGGCCGCCGATGGCCGCTGCCATCTTTCCAGAGCCAATGATGCTGATAGTGCTCATGTGCGTTCTCCTGATGAGTTGGGGTATCGTTGGTGTTCTCAAGCTAGGCATTCCCGGTTTGAGAACTTCATGTGCAGCTCGACTTCAGACGGCAGGGAAGTAGTGGCCGTTGTCCAAATCCTCGATCAGGCCGGGCTGAACGCATTTCCAGCCGAGCGTCTGGCGGGTGACGAGATTGGACGCCGGGACATCCAGCGTGACCAGATTCGCGAGGAACCCGAAGTATCCCGGCAGCATCAGGACGTCCGCTGGAATGCTGACGGCGGGCAGGCCAAGACGGGTCCCGAGGGCCTCCGCTATCTCGCGGAACGAGATGCCCTCGTCGCCGATCGCATGCCAGTTCCGGCCAGCAGGCCCCTTCTCCAACGCCAGGCGGAACAGGGAGGCGACGTCGCGGGCGTGCACGGCCGACCACAGGTTCGCGCCGCCACCGGCGTAGCCGACGACGCCCTTCTCCTTCGCGAGAGCGATCAGCAGCGGGAGGAAGCCGGCATTGTCGGTAGTGCTGTGCATGATCGTAGGAATCCGCACGATCGATGAGCGCACGCCCCGCTCCGCGAGGCCGACGACCGTGGTTTCCACGATGTTACGAACCCGCAGAGTACCCTTGTACGCTTCGCCGCCTGGTAGCGCCGGATCCTCCTCGGTGGCCGGCCGGCCCAGATTTTCCCAACCGGGCGAGCCAATGCTCCCCGACACGACCAGCGGCTTTCCGGTTCCGGCCAGTGCCTCGCCGTAGGCGAGCATGATCTGAACTTCTGCAGCGGCCACGGCGTCGATCCCGCCAGAGGGAAGCAGGTCCTGCCTGTGCGCGACGTGGATGACGCCGTCGGATGCTGCGGCGGCTTTCTTGAGTCCGTCGAGATCATCAAGGTTGCCGCGAAGCACCTTCGCGCCGAGCGCCGACACCGCCGACGCGGCCTTGTCCGACCTGGCCAGGGCGGTGACCTCGTGACCGGCTGTTACGAGGTCGGAGATGATGTACGGACCGGAATGGCCGGTCCCGCCAGTGACGAGAACGTGCATGCTGCTTTTCCTTGTAGGTGAGGTGGTGCGAGAGGTGGTGGTACCAGTGCGGTCAGCCTTGGAGGCTGACGCCGATCGAGAAGTAGGCATGCTTGACGGAGTGGGTCATGAGGCCAAGCCACAGCATACAGGCGTGCTCCAGCGACCGCGCCATGGTGAGCGGCCCGGTATCCATCGGGCGCAACCCGAGGCTCTGGATGAACGCCGAGATCCGTGCTTTCGCCTGCGCGTCATCCCCCGCGATGAACACGTCCAATGGGTGACCCCCGACTGGACCGGTAGCCAGGACGCTGGAGTTCTGGGTGTTGAACGCCTTGACGATATCGGCCCTGTCCGGAGCGGCCTTGGCGATCTCAAGCGTGCCGAAACTGTCGTCAGGGGTCAAGAAGCCCGAGAAGTCGGCCTTGATGGGGTTTGTGATGTCGACAAGGAGCTTGCCTGCCAGTCCATCGCCGTACAGCTTCACCACATCGACAACGACCGAGTAGGGAACCGCCAGAACGACGATGTCCCCAGCAGGGGCTGCGCCGAACGTCCCTGTTGTCGTGCCAGGTCCGACCTGCTCAGCCCGCGCCCGCGCCTTCCCGGCGTCGCGGCCCATTAGCTCCACAGCATGACCGGCCCTGGCGGCAAGGCTGCCGATCGCTGCGGCCATTCCGCCTGTTCCGATAATGCTGATTGTGGTCATGTTCAAATTCCTGGGGGTCTGGTGATTGAGGGCACTATTGTCATTTGCTCGGATGCAGCCTATCTGGTGGACCGCTGATCCATTTAATTGGAGCGGTGATCCGAATATATGGTTCAGTGATCCGTTTATCAAGGCAGTCCATGCGAGCCGACGCGAAAAAAAATTACAGCCAGATCCTCACGGTGGCGCGGGAGGCCGTCACCGAGCATGGGGCGGACGTGTCAATGCGAGATATCGCCCGCCGGGCTGACGTCGGGTTAGCCACGCTGCTTCGTCATTTCCCGACGCGAGAGGGATTGTTCGAAGCGCTGCTGTGTACGAATCTGGATGCACTGACGCAGAAGGCTGCCGAACTCGAAATCTCGAATTCTTCCGGCGAAGCACTTGTGTCCTGGGTGCGCGATTGGGTGGTTTTCGCCCAAAGCTACAGGGGCGTTGTCGCCATGATGGCGGCGGCTCACGCGAACCCGGCCTCCGCTCTTTATGCTTCATGCGCAGCGGTGCACTCCGCGAGCGCGCGACTGCTGCTCCGTGCCCAGGGGGAAGGTGCGGCGCGAGCCGATATGAACGGGGACGACCTTTTCGCCTTGATGACGGCCCTCGGCTGGGCGGTCGACCAACCGTCGTTCGCGCCACGGGCGGATCATCTCGTCCGCCTTATGACGAGCGCCATCTTGAGAGGTTCGCCTAACAACGATGTCAAGAAGTCAAAGTGTTGAGCAAGGCGCCTGCTGAAAAGTCCGGATGATTGAATGGATTATCCGATGCCCGGCCGCCTTGAGGAACGCGACGGCGCTGACTGCCTTTTCGTTCGTGAAGATGTCGGCGAAAGCAACACGGGAGGCGTCGTCGATGCAGACATGGACGGATTCGCAGCCGATACCGCGTGAGTTGCTCTGGCCCGTCCTGTCACCGGTGATGCGGTGACAGACCCGATCGAGGCGGCCGAGGCGTTTGATGTCGAGATGGATCAAGCCGTCTGCTTTGCAAGCTCGTAGCGGATGACGGGCTCGGCTGAAGCAATGTCTTTCGTCCGGGACAGACCGGCTCGCCTGAGCACGCGGCTGACGGCGGCGGGAGACAGGTCTGTTTCCATGGCGATGTGCTTGCCGGTCAGGCACTGGCGACGAAGAGAGACAATGCGCTCGCTCAAAACCTGATCTGTTCCGTCGCGGGCTTGTTTTGGGCCGCGAAGAGCGATCGGCCATCCTGGCGCGGCCATCCTGGCGCGGCCATCCTGGCGCGCCCATCCTGTTTGAAGCGTTCGACCCAGCGCGACACGATCTTGGGCGAAACGCGATACCTGCGCCAGTGCAAACAATGTGGTCTGAGGTCCAGTTCCTATCAAGACCGCCGGTGATTTCAGTTGGTTGGTATCCGACCCTAAAGTGTCAGCGGCGCACCGAAGCGAGCTGAACGGTTCTACCGGCGGTAGATTGAGACATTGCTCTCGCCGTCGGGCGAGGGGCTGCAGACTGCTTGGAAACGGCATCGTCGAGCTTGAACTGCCTGACAAGCTCGCGAAGCTTCTGGGCTTCCTGAGCGAGCGAGGCGGAGGCGGCAGTCGATTGTTCCACCATAGCCGCATTCTGTTGTGTCGTCTGGTCCATTTGATTGACTGCCACGTTGACTTCGCTAAGGCCGACTGATTGCTCTTTGGCAGAGGTTGCGATCGCATCCATGTGCTGATTGATCTGCGCGATGAAGCTGCCGATGGTCTTGAGAGCCTGGCCGGTATCACGCACGAGCTTCACTCCGCTCTCCACCTCCTTGGAGGAGTTTTGGATGAGGCCCTTGATCTCCTTGGCCGCGCTCGCTGAACGCTGAGCAAGTTCTCGCACCTCCTGGGCGACGACTGCGAAGCCCTTGCCTGCCTCTCCTGCTCTGGCGGCTTCCACGCCGGCGTTCAGGGCAAGAAGGTTGGTCTGGAATGCAATTTCATCGATTACGCCGATGATATTGGAAATCTGTTGCGACGAAGTCTCGATGCGTCCCATCGCCTCTTCGGCATGGGAAACGACCTCCGCAGACATCGCGGCGCTTCGGTTTGCCTCCGTGGCTACTGCCCGGGTCTCTTCAGTCCGCTTGCTGGAATTCGACACGTTTGCAGTGATCTCTTCCAGTGCTGCAGCCGTCTCTTCAAGCGAGGCCGCCTGCTGTTCAGTACGCTTTGAAAGATCGCCCGCTCCCGAGGAAATTTCCCGGGTCCCATCGTCGATCGTGGTGATGCTGCTGGAAATCGACATCAGCGCGCCACCAAGCTGAGTGACGGACTGATTGAAGTCGTGGCGCAAAGCCTCGAAGTCAGGAGCGAACGGGTCATCGAGCTGGAAGGCAAGATCGCCTGCCGCCAGCCGCCTCAAGCCGGCTGCGAGACCTAATGTGGCAACGCGTAGACGCTCGGCAGCATCGGATTCCGCTTGCTGTTGGGCGGCGATCCGATCGGCCTCCGACTGCTTCCGGCTCTCCACTGCTTCCATCTCCATTCGCTTGTTTGCTATGGCGGCTTGGCGGAAGACCTCCACCGCCCCAGCCATGGAACCGATTTCGTCGGCGCGGCCGGCAAACGGAATTTTAGAACCGGTGTCGCCCTCGGCCAGTCGCCTCATGGAGGCTGTAATCTGGGTAATGGGATTGGCAATGCCGGTCAGCACGAAGGCAACTGCGCCGACAACCAGCAACGCTGCAAGACCAATCGCGACAAAGAGGTAGAATTCGACTGACGCGTAGGTCGTCCTACTCACCTTGGCAGCCTCTTGGCTGCCAATGACATTCAATTCCACCAGGCCCGTCGTCAGTTCTTTCAGCTTGTCTGAATAAGTACGCATCTCTCCGCCGAGGTATAGTCCGGCTTCTTCGGTCTTGTTCTCGCGGGAAAGGGCGAGAAGCTGCGGTTTGCTGGCGATATAACCCTCAACGTTCTCCTTTATACCGCTGATCAACTGGCGCTCGCGGTCCGACGATGCCAACGCAACATAGGCATCTATCGATTTGCGAACCGTATCCTCGGCGGCTGCAATGGCCTCTTCGCGTGTTTTCTTTTCCGCGTCTGACTGCGCGATGATGTGATCGCGGTAAGCGAGGCGCAAATTCGCCATGTTGAGATTGATCGTCCGCGATGCCTGTACGCTCGGCAACCAGTTCGTCGCGATCTCTTCCGTGGAGCCGTTTGTCTTGCTCAGGCCATCGATCGCGAGATACGCTACGATCCCGAAAAGAAGCGCAACACTGCTGAAAATCAGGAGCAGGCTCGACTTTATGCTTGGACGACGCATTGAAGGACCCCTTGAGAACGTCGACCCTTAGGTCGACTGGCAAAGAGTTTTTAACAAAAATAATTTAATGTTTTACTCATATGTAAAATGCCGTTTACCGAAGAATTCGGACCGTTGATGCGTAATGTTCGAGATCTGGCATCGGCAAGAGGGTTCGTCGCGATGGCGCAAGGCATTCGTCAAATGGATGGATGGCCACGAAGCACTCGTTAGATGTTTGATCCTAGGCTCGCAATGTCAGGCAGTACGTTGCTCTTCCTCCGGCCCTTCCGATCTCCTTAGCGGTACTGTCCGTTCGAACAAGAGACAGATCAGTGAATTTGGCGTTCTGCGTTTCGGCGAGATCGACGCGAGCGATGATCTTAAGATCGTTCACGAGTTTCGCTCGCAGGCGGCTCGCCGAGCCGCAGATGCTCTCCGGGCTGCCGTTCGCGAGCCGCCGCCCGCCGTTCTAGACCTTGGCGAAGGAGAAGGCGTCGATGGGCAGATCGGTCTGCCCATGAACGGCAAGGTCCGCCAGGATTTCACCGACGACGCTGGTGAACTTGAAGCCATGGCCGGAGCAGGGAGAGGCGACGACAATGTTCCTTTCGCCAGGCACGTGGTCGAGCAGGAAATCCTCGCTCGGCAGCATCGTATAGCGGCAGGTCGCTGCCTTCATGCGAAGACCTGTTGCGCCCGGAACGCGCTTCCTGATGAAGCTGTCAAGCAAATCCCGATCGGCATCGTTGACCGGCGGGTTTGGCTTGTTGGGATCGATCGGCTCGCGGAAATGTGCGTGTTTGCCGACCTTCACCCCATCGACGCCGATGGCGGGAAAACCGAAATAGGTGCCTTCTGCGCCTTCGTCCCGCAGGAAACAGGGCATGCGCTGCGGTTGCGCCGCGAAATCATCCTGCGGCTGGTACCAGGCAACGACCTGGCGGATTGGCACGGCGGCCTGCTTCAGTTGGGGTATCAGTTCGGCAATCCACGATCCGGTTGCCACAATGATTTTCCCTGCACGATACCGCCCGGTTTCAGAGATGATCGTCACACCGGCATCATCGGGCTCGATTGTCGTTACCTTCTCGCCGAAATGCAGGACGGCACCGTCCTCAACGGCAAGCCTCAGGTAGCCCATGACTGCCGCCTCGGGGCGAAGATAGCCGCCCTGCGGGTCGAGCAACGCCATCTCGTGGTCGTCGAGCTGGAAGGCCGGAAAGCGGCGCGCCATCTCCGCCTTGTCCAGCGCCTCATAGGCAAGTCCGTGCAGTTCGGAAGAGGCGCGCGTGCCGGCAACGATCTTGCTGTCGGGTGCGCCGATCTGCAGGACGCCTGTGATCGTCAGAATGTCCGTCTGCAGGCGGTCTTCCAGCGACCGCCAGTTCAGGTAGGCGCGCTTGAGCAGTGGAACATAGGACGGGTCCTCGAAATAGCCGAGCCGGATCAGGCGGCTGTCGCCATGTGAAGAACTCAACGCATGGGCGGGAAAATAGGCATCGAAACCGATCGCCTTGACGCCGCGGGCCGCGAGAAAGGCGAGCGCAGCACTTCCCATGGCACCGAGGCCGATCACGGCGACGTCGAAGTGAGCGGTCATGAACGTCTCCTCAGGATATTGCCGGCGCTGCAGCCTTGCTGACCAGTCTGCGCAGAGTCTCGATGTCGTGCGAAAGCGGCCGATCATCGGCGTAGGGGGGAACTATCGCGCGAACGGCTTTGTAGACAGCATCGGTGCCCGGCGCTCTCGAGCCGGTACCAACAAGGAATTCGTGGGCCTGTGCAGCTGCCATCAGTTCGATCGCAAGGATATATTCGGCATTTTCGATCAGCGCCAGAAGCTTGTTGGCGGCCGGGGTCGGATGCGCCAGGAAATCTTCCTGCAGGCCGGATGTTATGCCGCCATCAGTGGAGGCCGGTGCTGAAAGCCGCCGGTTCTCGTTGGCGAGGGCGGCTGCCGTATATTGCGCGATCATGAAGCCCGAATTGCTGCCGGCATCGCTCGCCAGGAATGGCGGCAGGCCGCTCACGAGCGGATTGACAAGGCGGTCCATGCGCCGCTCGCTCATGGCAGAGACCTGTGCAAGCGCCGTTGCCAGACTGTCGGCTGCCAGCGCAAGCGCCGGTGCGACGGCATGTGCTTCCGACGAGACGATTGGCTGTTCCGGCGTGCCTGACACGGCGGGATTGTCGGTGACGGAGGCAAGCTCTTGATTAACGACGAATGCCGAGGCATCGAAGACATCACGCGCGCCACCATGGGCATGTGGCACCGCACGCAGGCTGAGCGCATCCTGCGTGCGCCTGCCATGGGCTGCAACGATGAGCTCGCTACCGGCAAGCCGGGCACGCAACGACGCGCCGACATGGCCGATGCCCTTCGAATGGCGGAGCGCCAGTACGGCGGCGTCGAAAGCCGCGATCTGGCAACCGGCCGCTTCAAGCGTGAGTGCCGCGATCGCATCGGCCCAGTCGAGAAGCCGCTCGGCGCGCGCCAGGGCAACACTTGCAAGCCCGGTCGCGCAGGCCGTGCCGTTGACGAGGCTTAAGCCCTCCTTCGCACCAAGCACCAGCGGTTCGAGGCCGATGGCGGTAAGCGCTTCCCGGCCGCTCATGCGCGTGCCCGCAACACTGGCGCTGCCTTCGCCGATAAGAACCAGCGCATTGTGGGCGTTGTGGGTGAGGTAACCGGCCGACCCTTTCGAGGGAACGTCGGGAATGCAATTCTTTTCGAGAAAAGCGATGAGATGTTGAACGATCTCGGCGCGCACACCGGAATGCCCGTGGGCAAAATTGGCGATCTGCGCTGCGATGATGGCGCGTACTTCGCGCGGCGCCAGCAGCGCGCCGATGCCGCAGGCATGGCTGAGGATGATGTTGCGCGACAGCCTGCTCTGCGAGGCGCGATCGACCACGGTGTCGGACAGCGCGCCAACGCCGGTATTGATGCCATAAGCCCGCACGCCGGTCTCGACGATGCGCTCGACGATCCGGCTTGCATTGATGATGCGATCCCAGGCCGGCTGCGACAGCGCCAATGTCCCGCCCTCGGCCATGCGCGCGATATCGCGCCAGCCAAGCACCGTCTCGATGGTGATGGTCATTGGCCGCTTCCGAAATGGCCGATGAACTGGCGGAAGGCCGGCGATGCGCCGCCGCCGAACATTTCGTTCGGCGTGCCGCTGCTTTCGACCAGCCCTTCGCGCATGAAGACGACGCGGTTCGACACATTGCGGGCAAAGCTCATTTCGTGGGTGACGACGAGCATGGTCATGCCCTCTTCGGCGAGCGCGCGCATGACGCGCAGCACTTCGCCGACCAGTTCCGGATCGAGCGCCGACGTCGGCTCGTCGAACAACATGACCTTCGGCTTCATGGCGAGCGAACGGGCAATGGCCGCCCGCTGCTGCTGGCCGCCCGAAAGATGCGCCGGGTAGGCATGGCGCTTGTCGGCAATGCCGACCTTCTCGAGCAGCGCTTCGGCTTCGGCGATGCATTCAGCCCGTGGCCGCTTCAGCACATGGACCGGTCCTTCGATGACATTCTGCAGGATGGTCATATGCGACCACAGATTGAAGGACTGGAAGACCATGCCGAGTTCGGAGCGGATGTGATCGACCTGCTTCTGGCTCGCCGGTTTCGTCCGGCCGTTCTTGTGGACCATCTGGATATGTTCACCGTCGACCCAGATTTCACCGTCGCTCGCCACTTCAAGCAGATTGATGCAGCGCAGGAAGGTGGACTTGCCCGAGCCGGAGGCGCCGAGCAGCGAGATGACGTCGCCATCTTCGGCATCGAGCGATATGCCGCGCAACACCTCATGGGTGCCGAAGCTCTTTCTGATATTGCGGACCGAAAGTCGGGTTACGCCGGGCATGGAAGCTCCAATCACGTTCAGTCGGGTTCAAGCCTTCAGCGCCGGCGGAATGGCGCGGCGATGTCGGGACAGCCAATATTCCAGGAGGGACATGCCCTGCAGGATGATGAAGTTCAAAACGAGGTAGATGATGGCGGCACAGAGGAAGACCTCCATCGTCCGGTAGGTCTGAGAGATCAACCGCTGCGCCACCCCCGTCACTTCCCAGACCGTAACCAGGCTCGCAAGTGCCGTCGATTTCATCATCAGCACGATCTCGGTCGAATAGGCCGGCAGCGCATGCCGGAAGGCGATCGGCGCCAGGATCCGGCGCACCATCAGGAAGCCGGACATGCCGATGGCGCGCGCTGCCTCGATTTCCTTCGGCGAGACGGCGCGAATGCCGCCGCGGAAGATCTCGGCCGAGTAGCCGGCAGTGCAGAGTGCGAGCGAGAGAACCGCGCAGACCATCGGCTCGCGCAGGAAGGGCCAGAGGAAAGAATAGCGGATGACGCCGAACTGGCCGAGCCCGTAAAAGACCAGGAACATCTGGATCAGGAGCGGCGAGCCGCGGAAGACGAAGATGTAGCCCTTGGCGAAGCCGGAGAGGATCGGATTGCCGCTGACGCGCATGGCGACGATGACGAGCGCCAGCAATCCGCCAAAGAAGATCGACAGAAAGAACAGGATCAGCGTCGTCGGCACCGCTTTCAGGAGTGTGATCATGGCGCTGGAGAGGAAAGCGATATCCATCTGACTCTCCCTATGCCTGGCCCATAGCCGAGGCGGGCATGCTGCGATTGGCCTTGCGCTCGGCGCCGTTGAAGACACGGTCCGACAGGCTGGTGAGGATCAGGTAGAGCGCGCCGCCGACGATATAGAAGAAGAAATATTGTCGGGTAGAACCGGCGGCGACCTGGCTCGATCGCATCAGTTCGGCAAGGCCCGTCACCGAAATCAGCGCCGAATCCTTCAAGCTGAGCTGCCAGACATTGCCGAGGCCAGGGATGGCAAGGCGCAGGACTTGGGGAATGATGATACGGCGAAACCTGAGGCCGCGATGCATGCCGATCGCCGAGGCGGCCTCGAGTTCGCCCTTGGAAATTGAGTTATAGGCGCCTCGATAGACCTCGGCCTGATAAGCGCCGGAGATGATGCCGACCGCAAGCGCACCGGCAGCGAAGGACGGCAGGCCGAGAAAGCCCTCATAGCCCATCGACTGGCCGATCGCGGTAATGGCTGAGGAGCCACCGAAATAGATCAGATAGATGATCAACAGCTCCGGCACGCCGCGAAAGACTGTGGTGTAGATATGGCCGATCGTGGCGAGCGCGAAATTACCGGAGAGTTTAGCCGCCGCGATGATCGCGCCGAGCACCGCACCGATCGCCAGCGCGGTGGCGGTGACGCTGAGTGTCAACAGCGTGCCGAGAAGCAGAAATGCTCCCCATCCTGTTGAGCCGAAACCAATGAGTTCGATTGTCGCCATGGGCCTTCCCAGCGCTTTCGTCGTCGTTATGACGGGCGGTCAGAATAGCACGTGGTCTCCGATCACAAAGCGGAGACCACGGGACGCGGCATTCTGTCGAAAGCTTAGTTCTGCGGGCTGACGTCGACCTTGAACCACTTCATGGAGAGGTTTTTGACCGTGCCGTCGGCAAGTGTCGACTTGATGGCTTCGCTGAGCTTGTCCCGCAGGTCCGTGTCGGCCTTGCGGATGCCGAGGCCTTCACCTTCACCCCAGATCGAGCCGACGATTTCCGGGCCGGTAAAGGCGAGCGTATCGTTAGCGGATGCAAAGGCGTTGGCGAAGTAGACGGCATCGTCGAAGCCGAGGTCGATACGGCCGTTCTGAAGGTCGAGATCGCGGTCGGCGCCCGTCTTGTATTCGCGGATTTCGGCGATGCTGCCGAAATTGTCATAGACGAACTTGGCGTAGACGGTTGCCGCCTGGATGCCGATCGTCTTGCCCTTGAAGACTTCCTTGAGTGCGTCGATTTCCTTTACGCCGGTCTGGCCGGGCGTCATCTTAATCGTAGCACCTGTGCCGGCGGCATTGGCAAGCGGGCTGTCCTTGGCGGTGGCAAAGGCTGCCGGCGTCGCGGCATAGGGAATGGTGAAGTCGATGACCTGCTTGCGCTCATCTGTGATCGACAGTGCATCCATGATGACGTCGAACTTGCCGGCATTCAGCGCCGGGATCATGCCGTCCCAGTCGGATGCGACCAGGGTGCATTCGATCTTGGCGCGTTCGCACAGGATCTTGGCAAGCTCCGGTTCGAAGCCGCCGAGCGAGCCGTCGGCATTGGTGAGGTTCCAGGGAGCGTAGGCGCCTTCGAGCGTGATGGTCGCCTTCGTCCAGTCCTTGGCGGCGGCAGGAGCCGCAAAGGCGGCTGCCGTCATCGCGCAGGAAAGAAGTATCGTGCTCAGCTTCATTGATGTGATCTCCTCTGAGATTGGACAGACCTTGCGGTATGAATGCCGATCTTTGCCGGCTTGCCCGTCCTGATCCTTCGTTTCATTCTAGGATCGGCAGGTTGTATAGGGTACCATATGAAATATTTTATGATATGCAAGTGGAAAGTCGATTTAAAAGGCAGATTCCACTCATGCAAAGGGAATAGGCAATGAAGCGTTCCGGCGAGATGAAACGCGAACTGGCGGAGAATGACGGTGGCCCGCTTTATGCTGGCGTCAAGCAGGTCATTCTCGACCGGATCCGCAGCGGCGAATGGCCGCCGCGCCACCGCGTGCCCTCCGAAAACGAGCTGGTGGTGGAGCTCGGCGTCAGCAAGATGACCGCCAACCGGGCGCTCCGCGAATTGGCGAACGAGGGCGAACTCCTCCGCATCCAGGGCGTCGGTTCCTTCGTTGCGGAACGCAAGGGGTATTCGGCGCTCTTCGAGGTGCGCAATATCGCCGACGAGATCGCTGAGCGCGGCCACGTGCATGAGGCTGATGTCATCGTTCTGGCTGAGGAGACGGCCTCCCCGGAGGTTGCTGATGCGCTGGAGCTTGAGATTGGTGCCCCTGTTTTCCACTCGCTCATCGTCCATAGCGAGAATGGCGTACCTGTTCAGATCGAGGATCGCTTCGTCAATCCGGGGGCGGTGCCGGACTATCTGGCGCAGGACTTTTCGACGCTGACGCCCAATGCCTATCTGACGGCAGCGGCACCCCTCAGCGCGTCGGAGCATATCGTCGAGGCGGTGGTGCCGCGCGCCTGGGAATGCAAGCTGCTGACAATCCTGCAGAATGAACCATGCCTTGCCATCCGCCGCCGCACCTGGTCGGCCCGCCAGGTGGTTTCCACAGCCCGTCTCGTCTATCCCGGACACCGCTACAGGCTGGAAACGCGCAGCGGCAAGATCTTCGAGGAATGATCCAGTTGTATATGGAACTTGCTCCGAAAAAGCTGTGTTTCCAGCAGCGTTCATGGCTTTTCCGCCCTGTCGATTGAAATGGCGTAGAAAAGCGCCCGACCGTCGAGGCTCAGCCTGTCCCCTTTGCTGTCTTCGAACAGCAGCGCATCACCGGCGCTAAGCTCGATCCTCTCCGTGCCTGCGTGCACCGTTAGGTTTCCGTTGGCGCAGAAGAGCATGGAGGTTGCCTGCGCAAACTCCTCACTTCTCCCGCCATCGATCTTGAGCCGCGCGACAGTGTGCCTGACGGCACTGCGCCGGGTCATGACGTTCAGGTCGGTGATCGCTCCATCAGGCAGCGTTGCCGAGACCGCAATGTCGGCAGCAAAGGCGAGTGGATCGCTTTCCTGCGTCAACAGCACCGGATCGCGCCCCTCGATGAGGAGCCGCATGCCATTGCCTTCCAGGATCGACAGCGTGCGGTCGATCCCGGGAAAGACGGAAAAAGGCCCGTCGGAGGCGACGCTTGCCATGCTGACCCGCCAGTCGAAATCGGCAAGCCCGGCACCTTCAGGCGAAATGGCGATTTCCACCGTTTCGCCGCCGCCGTTCTTCCACGGCATGCGCTTGTGATCGGCAGCCCGCAAGACCTTCATGGCTCAGTTTCCAAGGATACCGGGCAGGCGAAGGCCCTTTTCCTTGGCGCAATCGATGGCGATGTCATAGCCGGCATCGGCATGGCGCATGACACCGGTCGCCGGATCGTTCCAAAGTACGCGTTCCAGGCGGCGGGCCGCATCGTCAGTGCCGTCGGCGCAGATGACCATGCCGGAATGCTGCGAGAAGCCCATGCCGACGCCGCCGCCATGATGCAGCGAAACCCAGGTGGCGCCTGAGGCAGTGTTGAGCAGAGCGTTCAGGAGCGGCCAGTCGGAGACGGCGTCCGAACCGTCCTTCATCGCTTCCGTCTCGCGGTTCGGCGAGGCGACGGAGCCGGAATCGAGGTGATCGCGGCCGATGACGACGGGCGCTTTCAGTTCGCCGTTCCTGACCATCTCGTTGAAGGCAAGGCCGAGCCGGTGGCGATCACCGAGGCCGACCCAGCAGATGCGTGCGGGCAGGCCCTGGAAGGCGATGCGCTCGCGCGCCATGTCGAGCCAGTTATGCAGGTGCTTGTTGTCGGGCAGCAGCTCCTTCACCTTGGCATCGGTCTTGTAGATATCTTCCGGATCGCCCGAGAGCGCTGCCCAACGGAACGGACCGATGCCGCGGCAGAAGAGCGGCCGGATATAGGCGGGCACGAAGCCGGGGAAGGCGAACGCGTTTTCCAGGCCCTCGTCCTTGGCGACCTGGCGGATATTGTTGCCGTAATCGAGTGTGGGAACACCGGCATCCCAGAAGGCGACCATCGCCTCCACATGCGCCTTCATCGAGGCGCGGGCAGCAACTTCGACGGCCTTCGGATCGCTCTCGCGCTTGGCCTTGGCTTCGGCAACGGTCCAGCCGACCGGCAGGTAGCCGTTGCGCGGATCATGCGCCGAGGTCTGGTCGGTGACGATGTCGGGGCGCGGGCCGCCTGCCTTCATGCGACGAACGAGTTCCGGGAAGATTTCGGCGGCATTGCCGACGAGACCAACCGACTTTGCTTCGCCGGTCTTGGTCCATTTGTCGATCATGGCAAGCGCTTCGTCCAGTGTATGGGCCTTTTCGTCGACATAGCGGGTACGGAGGCGAAAATCGATGCGGGTTTCATCGCATTCAACGGCAAGGCAGCAGGCGCCGGCCATGACGGCGGCCAGAGGCTGTGCGCCGCCCATGCCGCCAAGTCCGCCGGTCAGGATCCACTTGCCCGTGAGATTGCCGTCATAGTGCTGACGACCGGCTTCGACGAAGGTCTCGTAAGTGCCCTGGACGATGCCTTGCGTACCGATATAGATCCATGAGCCGGCCGTCATCTGGCCGTACATGGCAAGGCCCTTCTTATCCAGCTCGTTGAAATGATCCCAGGTCGCCCAATGCGGCACGAGATTGGAATTGGCGATCAGCACGCGCGGCGCATCCTTGTGCGTGCGGAAAACGCCGACCGGCTTGCCGGACTGTACGAGCAGCGTCTCGTCCTCGTTCAGCGTCTTCAGCGTTGCGACGATGCGGTCGAAATCGTCCCAGGTGCGGGCGGCGCGGCCGATGCCGCCATAGACGACGAGCTCATGCGGATTTTCGGCGACATCGGGGTCGAGATTGTTCATGAGCATGCGCAGCGGTGCTTCGGTCATCCAGCTCTTGGCGTTCAGCTGATCGCCGCGCGGCGCACGGACGTCGCGGATATTGTGGCGCGGGTTTACGGTCATGATGATGTTCCCTTGTTTAGCGTTTCAGACCGAGCGCGATCTCTTCGATCCGCGTCAGGATGGATTTGAGATGGATGCGCAGATTGTCGGCCTCCTCCTCGTCATAGGCGAAGGGCGGTGCCTCGGTTGCAAGATGCGTGGATTGGGCAAGCTCCATCTGGATGGCGTGTACGCCGGTTTCCGGCCTGCCGTAATGACGCGTGGTCCACCCACCCTTGAAGCGGCCGTTCAGGATGCTGTCGTAACCCGCCGCGGCCGCGGCAATGGCGACGGTCGCCTGCTCGATTGCCGGATCGCAGGTCTTGCCCATATCCGTGCCTATATTGAAATCCGGCAGCTTGCCCTCGAAGAGGAAGGGGATGTGGGAGCGGATCGAGTGGCAGTCGTAAAGGACGACGACGCCGTGAATGGCTTTCACCCGCTCGATCTCGGCTGCAAGGGCGGCGTGGTAGGGCGCATGGTAGTCGCGTAGCCTGATGGCGATATCGGCTTCGGTCGGCTCCGCTCCCTTCTTCCAGATCGCCTTGCCGTCGAAATCCGTCTCGGGGATCAGCCCGGTCGTGTTCTGGCCCGGATAGAGGCTGGTGCCAGAGGGATCGCGGTTGGCGTCAAGCACGTAGCGGTGGAAGGTGGCGCGTACGCTGGTCTGGTTTTCGAGCAAACCGTCATAGAGATGGTGGATGTGCCAGTCGGTATCAGCGAGCAGGCGGCCATTGTCATCAAGGCGCTCCCAGATATCAGCGGGAACATCGGTGCCCGTATGGGGAAAGCCGAGGATGACGGGGGAGGTGCCTTGCTTGACCTCGAAAACGGACATGTCAGATCTCCAGAACGGGCAAAATGCCGCTTGAAACGGATGCGTTGAGACCGCCATTTGCAACAAGCGTCGTTGCAGCCTTCAGGTCATTGGCCATGTACCGGTCCTCCTCCAGAGATGGCACCACGGTGCGGATGGCAGCGATGGCATTGCGAAGCTCGGGACTGGTCGCAAGCGGTGCGCGAAGCTCCACGCCCTGTGCGGCGGTCAGCGCCTCGATGCCGATGATGCTGAAGAGGTTTTCGGTCATTGGCAGAAGCCGTCGCGCACCGTGGCAGGCCATGGAGACATGGTCCTCCTGATTGGCCGATGTCGGCGTCGAATCGACAGAAGCCGGATGCGACATCTGCTTGTTCTCGCTCATCAGTGCGGCAGACGTGACCTCGGCGATCATCAGGCCGGAATTGAGCCCAGGCTTCTTGGCGAGGAAGGCCGGCAAGCCGTAGGAAAGGGCTGGATCGACCAGCAGTGCGATACGGCGCTGCGCGATCGCCCCGATCTCGCAGACCGCAAGGGCGATCTGGTCGGCGGCGAAGGCCACGGGCTCGGCGTGGAAATTGCCTCCGGAGACGACCGAATTGTCTGACAGGACCAGTGGATTGTCGGTCACCGCATTGGCTTCGATTTCCAGCGTGCGGGCGACCGAGCGCAGGAGATCGAGGCAGGCGCCGTCGACCTGCGGCTGGCAGCGGATGCAATAGGGATCCTGAACGCGCTCATCACCCTCGATATGGCTCTGGCGGATCGGCGAGTTTTCAAGCAGCGCCCGCAGGGCCGCCGCCGTATCGATCTGGCCGCGATGGCCTCGCAGCGTATGGATATCGGGATGGAACGGTGCCGATGAGCCCATGGCGGCATCGGTCGACATGGCGCCGGTGATCAGCGCCGATTGCGCTGCCCGGTGCGCCCGGAAAAGACCGGCCAGCGCCAGGGCCGTCGAAGTCTGCGTGCCGTTGATGAGCGCCAGCCCTTCCTTCGCGGCCAATACGACTGGCTGAAGCCCGGCTTTGACAAGCGCGGTTGCGCCATGCAGCCTTTCGCCACCGAAGAAGGCTTCGCCGTGACCCATCATCACTGCCGTCATGTGGGCAAGCGGCGCAAGATCGCCGGAAGCGCCGACAGAACCCTTTTCCGGGATCACCGGGATGACGCCCCGCGCCATCATCGCTTCGATCAGCCGCACGATGTCGAGCCGCACGCCGGAGGCGCCGCGGCCGAGAGAAACGAGCTTCAGCGCCATGATCAGGCGAACCACATTTTCCGGCAGCGGCTCGCCGACGCCACAGCAATGGGACAGGATGAGATTGCGCTGGAGTGTGGCCACATCGGCGCTGTCGATCTTGATCGAAGCGAGTTTACCGAAGCCGGTATTGATGCCGTAGACCGGCGCATTGCCGGCGGCGATCTCGGCAATACGTTTCGCCGCCTTGAGGATCCCCGCATTAAATGACGGGTCGAGCTTTGCCGGAATGCCCGTCCAGTAGATGGTTGCGAGGTCCTGAAGTGAAACGGAACCCGGATGGAGGGTGATGGTCATCGGTTGATCCTCTGGCCCTTGAAGATGTGCGCATAGAGTGGGTTGAAGCCGATGCGGTAGACGAGCTCGGCCGGGCTCTCGATGTTCCAGATCGCCAGATCGGCGGACTTGCCGGCTTCGATCGTGCCGGTCTCAGCAAGCAAGCCAAGAGCGCGAGCGCCTTCGCGCGTCGCTCCGGCAATGCATTCTTCCACGGTCAGCCCGAAGAGTGTGGCCGACATATTCATGGTCAGGAGCAGCGAGGTAAGCGGCGAGGTGCCGGGGTTGCAGTCGGTGGCGACTGCGATGTGCACGCCGGCCTGGCGCAGGGCCTGAACCGGCGGCTTCTGCTTTTCGTTGATCGCATAGAAGGCACCCGGAAGCAGAACGGCAACAGTGCCGGCCGCAGCCATTGCCCGTGCGCCATCCTCATCCAGATATTCCAGATGATCGGCCGAAAGCGCGCCATAGGAAGCAGCGAGTTTTGCGCCGCCGAGATTGGAAAGCTGTTCGGCATGAAGCTTGACGGGAATAGCAAGCGAGCGGGCCTTGTCGAAGACTCGGCTAATCTCATTCACCGAGAAGGCAATGCCTTCGCAGAAGCCGTCGACCGCGTCGACGAGGCCTTCCGCGTGTGCCTGTTCCAGTCCGGGCAGGACGACATCGGAAATGTAATCCTGGTTTCGTCCCTTATATTCGACGGGCGTCGCGTGAGCGCCGAGATAGGAGGTGACGACGCGTACCGGGCGGACCGTTCCAAGGGTTCGCGCGGCCCGAAGCATCCTCAGTTCCGCCTCGATATTGAGGCCATAGCCGGATTTGATTTCGATCGTGGTGACACCTTCCGACAGCAGCGTATCCAGCCGCGGCAGCGCCGCCTCGACCAGTCCCTCGACGGACAGCGCATTGGTTGCCTTCACCGAGGAGACGATGCCGCCGCCGGTCCGGGCAATTTCTTCATAGGTGGCGCCCTCAAGGCGCATCTCGAATTCGCGGGCGCGATTGCCGCCATAGACGATGTGCGTATGGCAGTCGACAAGGCCCGGCGTGACCCAGCGGCCCTCAAGGTCGATGATCTCTGCTGTCTCGATCAGAGCGGAGGGGAGTTCGCCTTCCGACCCGGCAAACAGGATGCGCCCGCCCTCGGAAACGATGGCACCTTTTTCGACAATGCCGAGGCCCGAAATATCCTCCCGCAGCGTCGCTAGGCGCGCATTGCGCCAAAGCGAACGGGTGCTCGAACCGCGGCTCGATCCAGAAAATTTGTTCCCACTCATCAGCTTTACGCCTTTCTTTATGGGTGAATATGTATATACATAATAACAGTGGTGACAAGTGGAATTTATGGCCCTGTGCACAAAGGCAAGCGGACGGGCTTCATAAGAAGGAAGGGGAGCAATCATGACGAAACTTCATGCGACGACTGCCTTGCTGGCCGAAGGCTGGCGCAAGAATGTGCGCCTGACGCTTTCAGGCGGGCGGATTGCTGCAATCGAGACAGATGTCGCGCCTGATGTCGGTGACGAGCGCCACGCCGTTCTCCTTCCCGCGATGCCAAATCTCCATAGCCACGCCTTTCAGCGGGCCATGGCCGGCCTTGCGGAAGTCCGTGGTCCGGCCAATGACAGCTTCTGGAGCTGGCGCACAGTCATGTACAAATTCGCGCTGTCGATGACGCCCGAGCATGTCGAGGCGGTGGCCGCCAAGCTTTATATGGAAATGCTGGAAGCCGGCTTCTGCCGTGTCGGCGAATTCCACTATCTGCATCATGACAAGGACGGCGGTGCCTATGCCAATATCGCCGAGATGGCCGAACGGATTGGTGCCGCAAGTGCGGAGACCGGAATCGGATTGACGCTGTTGCCGGTGCTTTATGCCCATTCCGGTTTCGGCGGGGCAGCACCCATCGAGGGGCAGCGCCGCTTCATCAATTCCGCCGAAAGTTTTGTGCGGCTGATGGAAGCCTGCAGGCAGATTACCGGCAAGCTTGAAGGCGCCGAACTCGGCGTCGCGCCGCATAGCCTCAGGGCCGTCACGCCGGAGGAACTCTCGGTCGCCATCGAGCTCGCGGCCGATGGCCCGATCCACGTTCATGTCGCCGAACAGGTCAAGGAAGTTGAGGATTGCCTTGCCTGGTCCGGCGCCAGACCGGTGCAATGGCTGCTCGACCATGCACCGGTCGATCAGCGCTGGTGTCTCATCCATGCAACCCATATGACCGAGGACGAAACCCGCCGCATGGCAAAAAGCGGCGCCATTGCCGGGCTCTGCCCGATCACCGAAGCCAATCTCGGCGATGGCACCTTTTCCGCGCCGTTTTTCCTCTCCGAAGGCGGGCGCTTCGGCATCGGCTCGGATTCCAACATTCTGATTTCTATTTCCGAAGAGCTGCGCCAACTCGAATATTCCGAGCGCCTAGCGCTCCGCGCCCGCAATGTCATTGCATCGAGTGGCGGCTCCACCGGTCAGGCCCTGTTCGAGCAGGCGCTTACCGGCGGCGGTGCGGCGCTGAAGGCGCCGGCCGGTCTTTTGGCCGGCAACTATGCCGACATGCTGTCGCTTGATGCTGGCGCCGTTCCTTATCTCTCCGAAAACCAGCTGTTGGATCACTGGATCTTTGCCGGCGGTGTCACGGTCGATAGTGTCTGGGCACTCGGCCGCAAGCAGGTCGAAAACGGCCGCCATCGGCGTCGGGACCAGATTGACCGCCGCTTCATTGCCGCCATGAACGAGCTCTTGGCGGCATGACGATCTTTCCTCCCCGCTGCTTCGGCATTACAGCGAGAAAAGAGCCGGAGCGCAATGATGAATGAACCCAAGGAAACGACCTTACACCAGCGCATCCTCACGGATATCGAAGGTCGCATCGTCTCGGGCGAATGGCCGCCGGGTTATCGCATTCCATTCGAAATAGAGCTGACGAAGCAATACGACTGCTCCCGGATGACGGTGAACAAGGCTCTGACTCAGCTTGTGAAAGCCGGTCTCATCGAGCGCCGCAAGAAATCCGGCAGCTTCGTCATGCAGCCTCAGGCGCAGTCCGCGGTGCTCGAAATCCACGATATCAAGGCAGAGGTTCAGTCCCTCAACCTCGCCTATTCCTTCAAGGTCGCAAAGCGTGTCCGCAGGAAGGCGCAGGCCCTGGACCGGCAGATGCTCGATCTGCAGCAGAATTCCAGCCTCGTCGAAATCGTCTGCACGCATTATGCCGGAGCGAAGCCCTTTTGCCTGGAAAAGCGGCTCATCAACCTGCAAACGGTGCCCGAAGCAGCCGGCGAGGAATTCGAGGAAACGGCCCCCGGTCCCTGGTTGCTGAGCCAGGTTCCGTGGAGTACGGCCGAGCACAAGATCTTTGCGATCGGCGTCGATGAGGAGGAAGGCGCCATGCTCTCCATTCCGGCGTCAACCGCGTGTCTGGTTGTCGAACGACGCACCTGGAACAAGTCCGGCCCGGTTACGCATGTGCGCTTCGTTTACCCCGGCAATCGCCACGCGCTCTATGCGCGTTTTACGCCGGAAGCGGTGAAATAGGCCGGAACCATAAACTAAAAAGCGTCCGGTCACCTCGTATGACCGGACGCCCGTTATTGCCGCCGCACTGGGTCAACAGCTTCCCATAGAAAGCGGTTTCAGCGCCGTCAACATCCCCAAATTCAGGGTATTGCGAAAGTCGACGCTTACGATCAAACCGTAGATGCTGGACCGTTCCCAATTCCGTTTTTCGGAACCCAGCCCAGCACCGATCCGGCCTTGGCATTGGAAACCGGCCCGCCTGAATCGACAATGTTGAAGGCGCCGCCCACAGCTGTCTGGACGGCCAGCAGGGCAGCGCGCGCAGCGTCCTCGACATGCACGGTCACAGGCCCGTTCGGAGCGTCGGAGCCGGTTGCAGGCCCATAGAGCAGGCCATATCGCAGCACCGTCCCGGCAATGCCGGTAGTGCCGAGCGTAAGCGCTTCAAGCGTCCTGATTGCCACCGCGCTCTCCTGAAGCGGCGTCTCCTCGGTGAGCGGCGTGGCACCTGTCTGATAAGCCCAGGCGATGCTTTGCGAGATCAGCCGCTTCACCCCGGCCTTAACAGCGGCGTCGACAAGATTCTTGGTTCCCACTTCGCGCAGGTGGGCATTGCGGATGCGCCCCTCCTCGATCAGCGCCGGCTCCAGGCCATAGGGAAGGTCGGTTAGTTGATGGACGACGATGTCAGGTTTTGCCTGCCGTAGGGCTTCGGTGAGTGCCGCAGCATCGAAGACATCGATGACGACAGGTATGGCACCCGCCTGGCGCAGATGGTCCTGACGCTCGGGCTTTCGGGTGGTGCCGTAAACCTGAAAACCGGCCTCTTTGAGCATGGGGACAAGCCTGCGTCCGATCGCTCCAGTCGCACCGGCAAGAAAGATGGTTTCAGCCATTGGGTATTCCTCGAAATTCTATCACGATTAGATAAGGCGCTATCCCATACGCTTGGCCCGCGAAACAGAGACAAAAAGCCTCAATTGGACTAGACCAAGGCCAGCTTCATCCGTGATCGGCAACCGCTGTGCAGATAGCCTTGAGCCTGATGCAAAGCGATCGGGCCGTCTGCCGGCTTGCTACATTGGTGAACCCGAGGAGCAGGCCGCCGATGGAGGGCGATCCCATCTGCCACGACGACAGCGGCTGCAGGCCCAAACCTTCAGCGTGGGCCAGCTCCCCGATCTTGCTGTAGAGTGACCCCACTCCCCTGATCTGCACGACGAGATGCAGCCCGGCAGGCGGCGAGACAATCGCGATCCCGTCGCCGAAAACCTCGCGCAGGGCATCGGCCAGAAACTCTCGGCGCTCGGCATAGAGCGAGCGCATTTTCTTCAGATGGCGGATGAAATAACCCTGCTCCATGAATTCGGCGACGACGGCCTGATGGAATTCCGGGCAACCGGCGCTCATAAACCGGCTGGCGCGTTCGAAATTGCCGACCTCCGACAGCGGCGCGACGAGATAGGCGAGCCGGAGCGCCGGAAAGAGAACCTTGCTGAACGAGCCGGTAAACAACACACGTTCGTTCCGGTCCATGGCTTTCAGCGATAGCGGCGGCCGGCGATTGTAGCGATACTCGCTGTCGTAATCGTCCTCGACGATCCAGCGCTGCCCTTCCTCCGCCCATTTGAGCAGCTCGGCGCGGCGCTCCATCGACATCATCACGCAAAGCGGGCTCTGATTGGCAGGCGTGACGACGGCGAAACGTGCGTCGGGCGCACGCCGTCGGCCTTCTTCCACCACCATGCCGTCCTGATCGACAGGCACCGGATGAAGCCTCGTCTTCAGCGACAGCAGGAATTCCCGAACGATGGGATAGCCTGGATCTTCGAACCAGATGCCGTCGCCCGGTTGGTAGAGTGTGCGCATGATGAGATCGAGGCTGGCGCGATGGCCTGATGTCACGAAGACCTGTTCCGGCCGGCAGGCAATGCCGCGTGAGAAGGTGAGGTAGGCCGCAATATGCTCACGCAGTGCCATGAGGCCGGCAGGCCCTGGATAGGCGAGCTTTTCTGCCCCCACCTTCCGCGCCTCCCGATTGACGAGCCTGCTCCAGGTCTTTAGCGGAAAGGCGTCGAGTGCGGGAAGGCCGAGCTGCAGGGGTCGGACTTCGGGCCACTGTTTGAGCCCTTCGCTGCTTGCAATCGATATTGGCGCGGATGGCGCACTCGCTTTAGGCCGTCGCGCATCGACGAAGGTACCGGCGGTGCCGCGAAACTCGAAATAGCCTTCCTCGGCCAGAATCTGATAGGCGAGGTTGACCGTTCCGCGCGACAGCCCGAGTTCGCTCGCCAGCGCCCGAACCGAGGGCACCCTGTCTCCGGGCGCCAGCCTGCCTTCGGCGATGGCCGCTTTGAAGCGGGCTGTCACCTGCAGGTAGATCGGCCTGATATCTTCGGACGAAAGCGTGATGCTGGTGGCGTCTTCCGGTTTTTGCTTCGCCATGACAGCCGTTCTTTTCAAGACAGCGCGTGTGCTGCCGGCGCTACGATCCCATGAGGGCAGACGTTAGACCGAAGACTGGATCGGCAGCAAGTTGGCGATCGGCCTGCGCCAGGGCTTGCTCGGCAACATCCGGTCTCACCAAACCCTGCAGGCGGATGAAGCGCACATCCTCAAGGCCGATCGTCGCCAGAACATGGGTGAGATAAGCAGAGAGATAGTCGGGTTGGCGGGCCTGCGGACCGTGATAGACTCCACCCGAACCGACGACGATGAGCGTCGGGCGATCGGCGAGCAGGCCGACCTTATAGCCATCCCGATAGGTAAAGCTGCGCCCGCCGCGCAGCACATAGTCGATCCAGAGTTTCAGCGATGCCGGCACCGAAAAATTATGCATGGGTGTGGCGACGATCAGGTAATCGCAGACTTCGACCTCACGGATCAGCATTTCCGAATCGGCAAAATCGGGCGCGTCATGTTCAGCCTGGCCGATGATCGCGTCGGCATAGGCTGCCCTGATCGGCGAAGCATGGAGGCGCGAAAGGTCGCGTTCGACGAGTGCAGTGTCGGAGTAGGCGCTGAGCAGATTACTGGCTGCCTTTTTCGCCAGCGTATAGGCGCGCGATGCCGTGCCCATGGGGCTCGCATTGAGAAGCAGGATGGTCTTCATGCGCCGGTCTCCTCCAGAGCCTGACTGAAATGCAGGCCGCGGGAAAGAAGCCCGTTGCGGAAGTAGAAGCGCTGGGCGAGGGAATTAGCAAGCCCGGTGTCGAGCACCAGAAAGACGCGGCGATCGGCTTTTGCCAGCCTTCGCACCTCGACAATCAGGCCCGCGCCGAGTTGAGAGCGTTGGCTCGCCTGGCTGACCACAAGGTCGTCTATATAGGTGAAGCGGCCATAGATGAGGTTTTCAAGATGGCGATAGCCCGCCAGTCCCGAGAGCTTGCCATCCTGCCATATGCCGAGAAGCTTATAGCCCTCGCGCTGCTGCCGCTCGATGCGCTCGCGATAGATGTCGGCATCGTGGAGTTGCTGTCGCAACTCGCGCATGACAGGAAAGCTCTCGGCGATATCCTCTCTGGTTTCGATATGCTTGAAGATCATGTTCTGCTCTTGCTGAATTGAGATCGGCAAGAGCTAAGCCGTCCTTGGCCCGCTCAACAGAACCAAGAATCGAGAGATCGACTGGGCCAACAAAAGGCCATCAAGCGTCCTGTGCTTCCGGAATGAGCGGCGGAACCTGGATGACGACAGGCTTGTTCGCTCCGGATTCGATGAGCTCGAAGACCTTGTTCAACATGCCTGGCACATCCTGGCGCACCATCTCGATGCCATTTCCGAGTAAGGTGACAAAGGGGTCCCAGTCGAAGCAGCCGAGCACCAGACTGCGGTCGTCGAGATGACCGGAGCGGCGGATCCAGCGCATGACGCCTTCAAGCGAGATCGTCGAATTGATGAACATGCCCTTGGGCAGCGCGTTGGCCCCAAGGGCGCGCTCGTCCAATGCCTTTTCAGCCTTTTCCGGCGCATAGCCGCAGGCAAGGATATTCTCTTCATGAACGGAAACGCCGAGGTCGGCATGGGCCGCGCGGAAGCCGCGGATACGTTCGGCCGTGTTGTGGTCGCTGCCGCGGCCGCCGATGAAGAGCAGCGGCTCCATCTTGCCGAGCCGCTGCTCGCTGTTTTTCAGAATGCGGCGCGTCAGCTCGCGGGCACCGGCAAAGTTGTCCGATATGACCGACGGGGCGAGCGCGCCGGGCAGGTCGAGATTGAGGCTGCGCACGCCTGCGGCCGCGCACATTTCGGTGATCCGGTCGGGATCGGTCGCGCCCGTCGCGATCAGGCATTCGACCTGGTAGGACAGCATGGTGCGCGCGGCCTCGACCTCGAGCTCCGGGTCGCGGCGTGTGCAGGTGATGATCGGGAAAAGGCCGCGCGCACGCGCCATGTCTTCGAACAGTTCGACGATCGAGCCGAAGTAGCGGTTATCGTATTTCGGCACGATCATGCCGATAATGTGGGACTTTTCACGCCTTAGCAGGCTCGCCTGCATGTTCAGCGCATAACCCTGTTCCTCGGCGATCCGCATGATCTTTTCGGCAAGTTGGCTGCTGATCCTGCGTTTCTTCCAGTTGCCGTTGAGCACGGCGCTGACGGCGCTGGCCGATGTGCCGGCAAGGGCCGCCAGATCATAGATCGTCGTCCTCTTCGTCTGCTTGACGTGATTCAAAATGTCTTTCTCCATTTGGCCTAACTTGACATCAATCGGCAGAAGTGGCAATTCTTGCTTCATCGATTGAGCAAGCTTGCGCAATCGATGATACAAACCGGTCAACGGACCGGTACAGGGAGGTATTTCTAAGAAGCTACGGAGAGGTTGTCCTTTTGCGGGGACGCTTTGCTCGTCGTTTTCATGGCGGCGACGGCGGCGGCGAGCGGGCGAACCGTGGTGACTTCCAGCAATGCCTGGGCCTGTCTATCGATCACACCAAGGAGGAGAAAATGAATTATCGCAATTTGCTTATGGCCTCGGCGACCGTTTTCATCGGTTTTGCCGGCATGGCCTCGGCTCAGGAAGCGGCGACCGTCGCCTTCCTAATGCCCGACCAGGCATCCACCCGCTATGAGCAGCACGACTTCCCCGGCTTCAAGGCCGAGATGGAGAAGCTTTGCCCGAAGTGCACGGTGATCTATCAGAACGCCAATGCCGACGCCTCGCTGCAACAGCAGCAGTTCAACTCGGTCATCGCCCAGGGCGCTAAAGTGGTCGTTCTCGACCCTGTGGATTCTGCCGCTGCGGCCGGTCTCGTCGAAATCGCCCAGTCCCAGGACGTCAAGGTCATCGCCTATGACAGACCGATCCCGGACAAGCCGGCCGATTATTACGTCTCCTTCGACAATGAAGGCATCGGCTATGCGATCGCCAAGTCGCTCGTCGAGCATTTGAAGGCTTCAGGTGTTGCCGATGGCGCCGGCGTGCTCGAAATCAACGGCTCGCCAACCGATGCGGCTGCCGGCCTTATCCGCGACGGCATTCATCGCGGCCTCAAGGAATCCGCCTATAAGACGCTGGCCGAATATGACACGCCGGAATGGGCGCCGCCGAAGGCACAGGAATGGGCTGCAGGCCAGATCACCCGTTTTGGCGCCGACATCAAGGGCGTCGTCGCCGCCAATGACGGCACGGCAGGTGGTGCGATCGCCGCCTTCAAGGCCGCCGGCGTGAAGCCGGTTCCGCCGGTCACCGGCAATGATGCGACGATCGCAGCCCTTCAGCTCGTCATTTCCGGCGACCAGTACAACACGATTTCCAAG
This sequence comes from Rhizobium sp. 05L429, assembly GCF_056397645.1. NCBI lineage: Bacteria > Pseudomonadati > Pseudomonadota > Alphaproteobacteria > Hyphomicrobiales > Rhizobiaceae > Rhizobium > Rhizobium sp. 05L429. The sequence continues at coordinate 60,982 of NZ_JBFTNV010000015.1, forward strand.
CCGTCGGAGATCGTTGCTGCTGCTGCCGCCAATGTGGCAGTGCAGATGATCAAGGGCGAAAAGCCTGAGGCCAAGACGACGCTCTACAATACGCCGTCGCAGCTTTTCGTTCCCGCCGTCGTGACTGCGGAGAACATCAAGGCGGAAATCTTCGACAAGAAGATCCAGACCGCCGAGCAGATCTGCACCGGCGAATATGCCGAAGGCTGCAAGAAGCTTGGTATTACCAACTAAACGCGCTTGAGTGAGCTCCGGCCGCGTTCGTCGCGGCCGGATGCCCCTATTGGCAGGAAAGGCTGCACGATGAGCAGGGATGTGAAGGATATGCCGGAGAGAGGAGAGACGATCCTCCGGTTGAGCAATATTTCCAAAAATTTTGGCGCGGTTTCGGCGCTGACCGATATCGAGCTCGAAGTGAAAGCCGGTGAGGTTGTGGCGCTGGTCGGCGATAACGGTGCCGGCAAATCGACACTTATCAAGGTCCTTGCTGGCGTGCACCAGCCGTCCTCCGGAACGATCGAATTCTGCGGCAGCAATGTCACGCTCGAGAGCCCCGGCAAGGCGTTGGAGCTCGGCATCGCCACCGTCTTCCAGGATCTTGCGCTCTGCGAGAACCTCGATGTGGTCGCCAATCTCTTTCTTGGCCACGAAATGTCCCCCTGGAGCCTCGATGAGGTGGCCATGGAGGTGCGCGCCTGGACGTTGCTCAGAGAACTCGCCGCCCGTATCCCCTCAGTGCGCGAGCCGATTGCCTCCCTTTCGGGCGGCCAGCGCCAGACGGTTGCCATCGCCCGCTCGTTGCTGCTCGATCCGAAGATCATCATGCTCGACGAGCCGACAGCAGCCCTTGGCGTTGCCCAGACCGCGGAAGTGCTCAACCTCATCGAGCGCGTTCGCGAGCGCGGCCTCGGCGTCATCATTATCAGCCACAACATGGAAGACGTGCGCGCCGTGGCGGACCGCATCGTGGTATTGCGCCTCGGGCGCAACAACGGTGTCTTTACGCCCGACTCTTCCAACCAGGAGCTCGTCGCTTCCATCACCGGCGCTACCGAAAACGCTGTGTCCCGCCGGATCGAGCGCAAGACCGGCGCGCCCCATGAAACCAGCGGGAGGCCTGCATGAGCCAGAAGATATCAAATCCCATCAGCAAGCCGGCCGCTGCTCTCGATCGCAGTGACGAACGCGTCCGCCACGACGACAACGTTCGCGGTATGATCAAGGCCTTCTTCGACCGCGTACGGTCGGGCGATCTTGGCATGCTGCCAGTCTTCGTCGGCCTCGTCGTCATCTCGACGGTCTTTTCATTGCTCAATCCGGTGTTTCTGGCACCGAACAATCTCGTCAACCTGCTGTTCGACTGTGCCACTGTCGGCGTGATCTCGCTCGGCATCGTCTGCGTTTTGATGCTCGGTGAAATCGATCTCTCGGTCGGCTCGATGAGCGGTCTTTCCTCCGCCATCCTCGGCGTGCTCTGGGTCAATATGGGCTGGCCGATCCCGCTGGCGATCCTGGTGGCGATCATCGCCGGTATCGTCGTCGGTACGCTTTACGCGGTTTTTTATAACAGGCTCGGCATGCCGAGCTTCGTTGCCACACTTGCCGGCCTCCTGGCACTGCTTGGCATGCAGCTTTATATCCTCGGGCCGACGGGCAGCATCAATCTGCCCTTTGCCTCGCCGCTCGTGCGCTTCGGCCAGATCCTCGTCATGCCCGACTGGCTTTCCTATATGCTGGCGCTGCTGCCGGGTCTGGTGATGGTCATCAATGAGATGCGCAAACGCCATCAGCGGCTGGCCTCCAACCTGTCTTCGCCGCCCGTCGGTACGCTTGCGGTCAAGGCCATCGTTCTGACGGCTGCTCTGGAATTTGCCGTCTACTATCTCAATCTCGGCCGTGGCGTGCCGTGGATGTTCGGCCTTTTCGTCGTAATTGCCGTTATCCTGAACTATGCGCTGACCCGCACCAAATGGGGCCGCTCCATGTTTGCCGTCGGCGGTAATCGCGAGGCCGCACGCCGCGCCGGCATCAATGTGCGCCGCATCTATCTCAGTGCCTTCGTTCTCTGCTCGACGCTCGCCACCATCGGCGGCATCCTGTCGGCCTCACGGCTCGCGTCGTCCAGCCAGCAGGCGGGCACGGGCGACGTGAACCTCAATGCCATTGCGGCGGCGGTCATTGGCGGCACCAGCCTGTTCGGCGGACGCGGCAGCGCCTATTCGGCCCTGCTCGGCATCATCGTCATTCAGGCGATTTCCAACGGGCTTACGCTTCTCAATCTCAGCTCGTCGCTGCGCTACATGATCACGGGCGCCGTCCTGGCAATCGCCGTCATCGTCGATTCGCTTGCGCGCCGGTCCCGTGTCAGCCATGGCCGCGCCTGAACCGCATTCTCAAGGAGTATTCGCATGACTGATCTCATGAAGGGCAAGGTCGCCGCCATCACCGGCGCGGCTTCGGGTATCGGGCTGGAATGCGCCCGCACCCTGCATGCCGAAGGCGCTACCGTGGTGCTCATCGACCGTGCCAAGGACAGGCTCGAGGCTCTCTGCAGGGAGATTGGTGAGGGCGCCCTGCCGCTCGTCGTCGATCTGCTCGACGGCCCGCAGGTTTCCGGAATGCTGCCGCGCATTCTGGAAGCGGCCGGCCGGCTCGATATCTTCCACGCCAATGCCGGCGCCTATATTGGCGGGCCGGTTGCCGAAGGTGATCCGGATGCCTGGGACCGTATGCTGAACCTCAACATCAATGCCGCCTTCCGTTCTGTCCATGCGGTGCTGCCGCATATGATCGCCCAGAAGTCCGGGGATATCCTCTTTACCAGCTCGATCGCCGGCGTCGTGCCCGTCGTCTGGGAGCCGATCTATACGGCTTCGAAATTCGCCGTTCAGGCCTTCGTCCACTCCACCCGCCGGCAGGTCGCCCCGCATGGCGTTCGCGTCGGCGCGGTGCTGCCTGGACCGGTCGTTACCGCGCTCCTGGATGACTGGCCGAAAGCCAAGATGGAAGAGGCGCTTGCCAATGGCAGCCTGATGCAGCCGAAGGAAGTGGCCGATGCCGTGCTGTTCATGTTGTCCAGACCGCGCAACGTCACTGTCCGCGATCTCGTAATCCTGCCGAACAGCGTCGACCTCTGAGGTTGACAGGTGCGGCTCTGGATTGCTCTAGAAACCTGATATTGCCGATTTGAATCGAGAGATCATGAGCGACACTTCACACGCGTCAGGAGCGGGTGCCAAACATGTCATCGGCGTCGATGTCGGCACCGGCAGCGCCCGTGCGGGCCTGTTCGACCTTAATGGCCGGATGCTTGCCTCCGCCAAGCGGGACATCACGCTCTTTCATGAGGCCGGCTCGATCGTCGAGCAGTCGAGCACCGAGATCTGGGCAGCCGTCTGTGCCTCCGTCCGCGAGGTCGTTGCCGCAAGTGGTATCGATCCGGCATCCGTGGCGGGTCTCGGTTTCGACGCGACCTGCTCGCTTGTCGTGCTAGGCGAGGGGGGCAAGCCGCTTCCCGTCGGTCCCTCCGAAGATCCGGACCGCAACATCATCGTCTGGATGGACCACCGCGCCGTTCCCCAGGCGGAGCGTATCAACGCACTCGGCCATGACGTGCTGCGTTACGTCGGCGGCCGTATCTCGCCGGAAATGGAAACGCCGAAGATCCTCTGGCTGAAGGAGAACCGCCCACAGATCTTCGATACCACTTGGCAGTTTTTCGATCTCGCAGACTTTCTCACCTGGCAGGCGACAGGTGATCTGTCGCGTTCCACCTGCACAGTCACCTGCAAATGGACTTATCTTGCCCATGAGAAGCGGTGGGATGCGTCCTATTTCCACCAGATCGGTCTCGGCGCGCTGGCCGAGGAGGGCTTCGCCCGCATCGGCCAGACCATCGTCGAGCCAGGCTCGGCGGTCGGTCAGGGCCTGACTGCAGCTGCAGCCGAGGAACTTGGCCTCACTGCGGGAACGGCGGTTGCTGCCGGCCTGATCGATGCCCATGCGGGCGGGATCGGAACCGTTGGTATTGGCGACGGCCCACAGGCCAATCTCGGCTATGTCTTCGGCACCTCGTCCTGCACCATGACCTCGACATCAAAGCCCGCCTTCGTGCCCGGCGTCTGGGGTCCCTACTACTCGGCCATGGTGCCGGGTATGTGGTTGAACGAAGGCGGCCAGAGCGCGGCAGGTGCGGCCATCGATCACCTGCTTTCCTTCCATCCGGCTGCCGCCGAGGCGCGGGAGCTGTCGAAGCGCATTGGTCTTCCGTTGCCGGTACTGCTGGCGGATAGGGCTGCGCAAAAGGCGGGTCAGCCCTCGGATGCCGTCAAACTCGTCGCAGGCATGCATGTCGTTCCCGAATTCCTCGGTAATCGTGCCCCCTTTGCCGATCCGCATGCCCGTGCCGTCATTGCCGGGCTTGATATGGAAAGAGATATCGACAGCCTGGTTGCGCTCTACGTCGCCAGCCTTTGCGGGATCGGCTATGGCCTGAGGCAGATCATCGATACGCAGGCCGATGCCGGCGTTACTATCGATAACATCGTCATCAGCGGCGGCGCCGGCCAGCATGATTTCGTGCGCCAGATGCTTGCCGATGCGAGTGGCAAGCCGGTGGTCGCAACGAAGGCTGAAGAGCCTGTCCTGCTGGGCGCTGCGATCCTCGGCGCCGTCGCCGGCGGGCTGTTTGCCGATATGCGTGAAGCCATGACGAAACTGTCGTCAGCCGAAGAGACCTATAAGCCGACGCAAGGCGCGATCGCCGATCTTCACGCAAAGCGTTACGAGGGCTTCAGGCAGCTTCAGACGCTGACGCGCGAGTTGCGGACGTTCTGAACCCGTCGCCTCAATCGCTCGTGCCTTACGGCCAGGCGGCAAAGGATGGGGCGGCGCCTTTGGCCGACTGCGCGGCGATCTTGCGCCGGTAGGCGCCAGGTGGCTCGCCAACGCGGCTTTTGAAGAAGCGGCTGAAATAGCCGGGATCGCGAAAGCCGAGCCCGAAGCCGATCTGCTCGACGGATTGTTCCGATTGCCCAAGCCGCAGCTTTGCCTCGGCGATCAGCCTTTCATGGATCAGCTCCATCGGGCTTCGTCCGGCGCCGGAAATGCAGACCCGATGCAGATGGTCATAGGTGATGCCCATCGTTCGGGCGATATCGGTAATTGCCGGCTGTTCGCGGTAACGCAATTCGACGATCTGCCTGAACCGTTGCAAGGTGGTCGCCCCGGTGCCTGACGTCTTCGTCGGTGACGATGCCCCTGAGGCCCGCCATATCAACAGGAGCAGCACGGAAAAATAGGCGCTGACAAGCGCTGTCCCGCCGGGTCGGCGGTCCCGTGCCTCCTGCATCATGACCTCGAAGGCGCGACCGATATCGCCCGCATGCCCCGCCAGATTTTCGTTTTGAGCCACGACAACGCGTTCGATCATGTCGTGCAACTGCACGGCGGCCGGGCTATCGCCGACCGTTCTGTGGACAAAGTCTTCAGCCGCCGAGAGCATCCCTCCCTCGCTGCCGGCTGCAAGAACGAAAGTTCCCAAAATCCGTCGCGGCAGCCAAAGTGCCGCAGGTGCCGAGAGCGTAAGCCCCGCCTGTCCGTCGATGGATAGGCTCGCGCTGCCTCGCGAGACGAAGAAGGCCTGATAGAAGGGACGGCTGCCGGGGGCGTCAAGGCTCCAGGTCTGACTTCCGAGGCCAGCGGAAATCATCGATGCGGTGACCGACAAGGCCGGCATGTCGAGCAACTTTTCCGCCATCATGAACTCCGGGCACGCGACTGGCTGGGCGATCACAGGCCAAGCGGGAATTTGAAGAATTCGCGGAAAAGTACAATAAACTGCCAGGAGAATCCATTCATTTCGCCGATGGATTGGTTCCTACTGGACCCCGAGGAGAGCTTGAATATCAGGCGATAGGGGTGAGGACCTTCCAATGAAAGACATCGGTCTATCGGTGTGACCGATTCGCATGCCCCGGCGGAGCCGGAAACCAGCAAACATCATCGCGCCGGGCCCTTGGCGGGTTTTACAGCGCATATCTGAAAGGCAAAGAGATGGTTGATCTGATGCTTCTCATTGGCGGTCGTGCCATCCCGGCTTCGAACGGCGCAACCTTCGAACGATTAAACCCGATTACCGGTCAGCTGGCGACGAAGGCCGCCGCGGCGACGCTGGAAGATGCACACGCTGCGGCTGCCGCTGCGGCTGCAGCCTTTCCGGCCTGGTCGGCGCTGGCGCCGACCGAGCGGCGCAAGCGCCTTTCGAAGGCCGCCGACATCCTGGATTCCCGCACCGGCGAATTCATCGCTGCGATGGCCGAGGAAACGGGGGCTACGGCCGCCTGGGCGGGCTTCAACGTCTATCTCGCCGCCAATATGCTGCGCGAAGCGGCCGCGATGTGCACGCAGATCACCGGCGAAGTGATCCCCTCGGACAAGCCCGGCCTGTTAGCGATGGCCGTGCGCCAGCCGGCCGGTGTCGTCCTCGGTATTGCGCCGTGGAACGCCCCTGTCATTCTCGGCGTGCGCGCTGTCGCCCTGCCGCTTGCCTGCGGCAATACCGTTATCCTCAAGGCATCCGAGCTTTGCCCGAAGACGCATCATCTGATCGGCGAGACATTGCGCGAGGCGGGCCTCGGCGACGGTGTCGTCAATGTGCTCAGCAATGCGCCGGCCGATGCTGCATCCATCGTCGAAAAGTTAATCGCCCACCCGGCGGTGCGCCGTGTCAATTTCACCGGCTCGACCCGCGTCGGCCGCGTTATCGCCGAGGTCTGCGCCCGCCATCTGAAGCCCGTACTGCTGGAGCTTGGCGGCAAGGCGCCCTTCGTCGTGCTCGATGATGCCGATATCGGCGAAGCCGTGAAAGCCGCGGCCTTCGGTGCCTTCATGAACCAGGGGCAGATCTGCATGTCGACCGAAAGGATTGTCGTCGACGAAGCGGTAGCCGACGAGTTTGCCGATCAGTTCGCCCGCAAGGCCGCGACGCTGGTGGCCGGCGATCCGCGCCAGAGCAATTCGCCGCTCGGCTCGATGATCGGTCTGGATGCGGTGGAACGTGTCAACGGCCTGATCGAGGATGCGGTGTCCAAGGGCGCCCGCCTGCTCGCGGGTGGCCGCGCGGTCGGAACGCTGATGGATGCCGCGGTGCTCGACCACGTGACCCCATCAATGCGTATCTACGGAGAGGAAAGCTTCGGTCCGGTTGCCTGTATGGTGCGCGCGCGCGGTATCGATGAGGCGGTCCGGATTGCCAATGATACGGAATACGGCCTGTCTGCCGCCGTCTTCGGTAGGGATGCCGCCCGCGCCATGGAGGTTGCGAGACGGATTGAAAGCGGCATCTGCCACGTGAACGGCCCGACCGTGCATGACGAGGCACAGATGCCTTTCGGCGGCGTGAAAGCCTCCGGTTACGGCCGCTTCGGCGGCAAGGCCGGCATCAACGAGTTCACCGATCTCAGGTGGATTACGGTGGCATCGCAGCCCGGACACTATCCGATCTGACACGAGACTTGGCGAGCCGGCCTGGCACGCTTCAGAGACGGTGGCACACCGTCACGAATTCCGTGCGCGGAATGTAGCGGTATTCGACGATCATATCGGTGCAATCGAGATGCCGGCGCTGCACGTAGTGTGCACGAATGACTGGCTTCGGCCGATGCTTGACGACATGGGGTCGTTCATAACCTTGAATCATGTCGGCAGATATGGCCGGGCCTGTCGAAATGGTGGCCACGGCCAACGTCAACAACGATACCAGCAAGGCGCGCATGCAGTCTCCCTCCTTATAAATATGGGTGGACGCCGCATGTGCGCGTCCGCCCCTGGGCTCAATGTGTGGTTAGTTTCGCTTCTGCTGCTGCAGCGAGAAAATCTTCCCTTGCCGTTTCCAGGCTCACACGTCCTTCCACGGCGCCCTTGCAGGCGTTGCTTGCTTTGACGAATTTTGCCCCCGTGCGCCGTGGCCACCCGTCGTGAAGATAGATGAGTGCGTCGAACGGGCCCATGACCGTCCTGGATCCGGAATTGTCGAACTTGATTTCGATCGGTTCGCTCCATTGGGCATTCGGCATCTTTTCCTCCTCCTGTTGCGAGCGCCCAAACGCCTGGAGAAGGAATTTGTTCCCGCCCTTGAGATTGGTTGGTTAATCGCGGCTTTATCGACCCGGCGGAGAACCACGACCGGGACCGAAACGCCTGATTTCTCACAGATTTCGCTGGTCCGGCACCATACTGAAACTGTTTTTTTGATATGAAACAAAATACTTGATTAAAAAAACCTCTCAGATTAGCTTGCTCAAAAATTAAATTCAATAAACGAGGAACATCAATGCGGGCTAAAGCGACCCTGAATAGGGAATTTACCATCTCGACCGTCGACAAGCGCGTCTATGGCTCCTTTCTGGAGCATATGGGCCGTGCCGTTTACACCGGTATTTATGAGCCGGGTCACGAAAAAGCTGATAAGGAAGGTTTCCGTACCGACGTTCTTGATATGGTGCGCGATCTCGATATGCCGATCGTCCGGTATCCGGGCGGCAATTTCGTTTCGGCCTATCATTGGGAAGACGGCATCGGCCCGCGCGATCAGCGTCCGACGCGTCTTGATCTTGCCTGGCGGACCCGCGAGACCAACCAGATGGGCGTCAACGAATTCGCCGACTGGTCGAAGCTCGCCAAGACCGAGATGATGCTCGCCATGAACCTCGGTTCGCGCGGCCTGAATGATGCCCGCAATTTCCTCGAATATTGCAACCATCCTGGTGGTACCTACTGGAGTGACCTGCGCGCCAAGCACGGATACAAGGACCCGCACAATGTCCGCATCTGGTGCCTCGGCAACGAGATCGATGGTCCCTGGCAGGTCGGTCATAAGACCGCAACCGAATATGGTCTGCTTGCCAATGACGTCAGCAAGGCCTTCAAATATTTCGACAAGACGCTCGAGACCGTGGTCTGCGGTTCGTCTAACGACAAGATGAAGACCTATCCCGAGTGGGAGGCACAGGTTCTCGATGCGAGCTATGACAGCGTCGACTATATCTCGCTGCACAAATATTTCGGCAACGAAGAAAACGACACGCTCAACTACTATGCCAAGGCGATCGAGCTCGATCGCTACATCGTCACGATCGGCGGCGTCATCGACTACATCAAGGCAAAGAAGCGCTCGAAGCGCGACGTGAAGATCTGCTTCGACGAATGGAACGTCTGGTATCACGACCGGAAGGAAGACGATCAGCGCTACAAGAACTGGGATTGGCCGGAAGCGCCGCCGCTGCTCGAGGAACTCTACAATCTCGAGGACGCGATCTTCGTCGCCTCGCTGATCAACGTCTTCATCCGCCGTTCCGACCGCGTCAAGATCGCCTGCATGGCGCAGCTCGTCAACGTCATCGCCCCGATCCTGACCAAGGCGGGTGGACCGGCCTGGCGCCAGTCGATCTACTACCCGCTGCAGTTTGCTTCGAAGTATGGCCGCGGCACAGCTCTCAACATTTCCGCGTCAGGCCCGACCTATGATTGCGAGGTGGCACAGGACGTGCCCTATCTCGATCTTTCGGCGGTGTTGCAGGAGGATGGCAAGAGCATCGCGCTCTTTGCGATCAACCGTAGCCTTGACGAGGCGATCGATCTCGATGTCGCCCTGCAGGGCTTCAAGGGCGCGAAGATCGTCCAGCATCATACGATGGTGGGCGACGATCTGAAGGCGCGCAACTCTGTCGAAGACCAGAACCGCATCGTGCCGAAGGCAGGGTCCGGCCTCCAGGTCACCGACGAGGGTAGGCTCACCGGATCGCTGCCGGCGAAATCCTATCATTTCATCCTGCTGTCCGTCGCCTCGGCGTGAGCTGAATGCCATCGGGGCAGCGGAGGAGGCTGCCCCGTCCGGAGTGCCCATCGGGAGGATATATGTCTGGGATAAAACTGACTGACGTCAGGAAGTCGTTCGGGTCCTTCGCTGTCATTCACGGCGTCGATATCGAGATCGAGCAGGGTGAGTTCGCCGTTTTCGTCGGCCCTTCCGGCTGCGGGAAATCGACGCTGCTGAGGATGATTGCGGGGCTCGAGGAAACGAGCGGCGGGCAGATCAGCATCGAGAATGAAGACGTAACGCACAGGGAGGCGTCAAAACGCGGCGTCGCCATGGTCTTCCAGTCCTACGCGCTCTATCCGCATCTTTCCGTCTTCGAAAACATGGCCTTCAGCCTGTCGATCGCCAAGCGGCCGAAGGCAGAGATCCAGCAGAAGGTGAAGGCGGCCGCCGATATCCTTCGCCTCGGCGACTACCTGCAACACAAACCGAGCCAGCTTTCCGGCGGCCAGCGCCAGCGGGTGGCGATCGGCCGCGCCATCGTGCGCGAGCCGCGGGTCTTCCTGTTCGACGAGCCGCTCTCCAACCTCGATGCCGAATTGCGCGTGAAAATGCGCATGGAGATCGCCCGCCTGCACCGGCAGATCGGTGCGACGATGGTCTATGTCACCCATGACCAGGTCGAGGCGATGACGCTTGCAGACAAGATCGTCGTGCTGAAGGAGGGCATCGTCCAGCAGGTCGGCGCACCCCTGGAGCTCTATCGCGATCCACAGAACATGTTCGTCGCTGGGTTCATCGGTTCGCCGGGCATGAACTTTCTGAAGGGAAAGGTCGTTGCCGCTGGCCAGAACTCCGCCCGCATTGAACTCGATGACGCGCCGGGTCAGGTTTTCGAGCTGCCGACACGCGGCCCGGTCGCTCAAGGCGCAGCCATCAATGTCGGCGTCCGGCCCGAGAATATCGGGCTTGGCGCCTCAGATGGAGGCCTGACGCTGCCTGTCACCGCTGAATTCACCGAAGAGCTTGGCGGCACCGGATATCTTCACGTGCTGACCGCGACCAATGCGGAGATGACGGTCGAGTGCCGCGAAAGCAGGCCTCAGCCGAAGGAGAAGATCAGCCTCTCTCTGAGAGTGCCTGAGATGCTGGCCTTCGATGCCGAAGGCAGAAGGCTCAGCTGATTGAACGGGGTCCGGAGCTGCGATCCGGAGACCGGAAAGGAATGCAGGAGACGTGATCGCGCGCCTTTGGAGGAGGTCCGCGACAGAAGCCGCCCCGGGCACCGGGGTGACCCAACCCATGCTTTAGAGGAGGAACAAACGTGAGAAAACTCTTAAAACTTGCCGTTTCGGCGGCCATCGCATTGCTGCCCTCGGCAGCCGCATTCGCGCAGACGGACATCACCTGGTGGGATTTCTTAAGTGGCGGCGATGGTGTGCGCATGAAAGCGCTCATCAAGGAATTCAACGACACCCATCCCGACATCAAGATCAACGCCACGACGCTTGAATGGGGCGTGCCCTTCTACACCAAGGTGCAAACGTCAGCTGCTGTCGGCCAGCAGCCGGATATCATGACCTATCACATGTCGCGTTATCCGCTCGCCGTGCCAACCGGTATCCTGCGGCCCTTCTCGGACGAGGAGCTTGCTTCCGCAGGCATCAAGAAGGAAAACTATGTCGACGCGGCCTGGAAGCAGGCTACCTTCGACAACAAGGTCTACGGCATTCCTTTTGACGTCCACTCGATCGTTCTCTACTATAACAAGACCATCCTGAAGGAAGCCGGTCTGCTGGGCGATGACGGTCTGCCGAAGGGCCTCGACGGTCTCGCCAATTTCAACGCCGCGCTCGACAAGATCAAGGCGACAGGCAAGGTCGAATATCCGCTTTCGCTGCACACGGATGAAGGCGGCTCCATGTGGCGCGTCTTCTACACGCTGCTCTCCCAGCAGGGCGCCAAGTTCATCGACGGCGACCAGATCTTGCCGGGCGATGCCGGTGTAAAGGCGCTTCAGACCATGGCGAACTGGGTTTCCTCAGGCTATTCGCCGAAGCTGATCTCCTACGAAGCCTCGATTGCGCTCTTCACCTCGGGCAAGGCTGCGATGCATGTCAACGGCGTCTGGGAAGTGCCGACGATGGCCGACCTTGCGAAGAAGGGCGAGCTCGGCTTCGAATGGGGCGCCATCGAAATCCCGAACCTGATGGGTACCCAGGCCACCTGGGCGGATTCACATTCCTTCGCCGTTCCGAACAGCGACAGCAAGCCGATCACCCCTGAAAAACTGAAGGCCGTGCTGCAGATCATTGCCTGGATGAACCAGCACAGCATTTCCTGGGCCAGCGCCGGTCATATTCCTGCTTTCAAGCCGGTGACGGACAGCAAGGAATTCAAGGAAATGCAGCCGAATGCCACCTATGCGAAGCTTGCCGATACGGCTGTCTTCGATCCGGTTTCCAAGCTCGCCGGTGTCGCAGGCCCGATCTACGAGGCAACACAGAACTTCGTGGTTCCGGCTCTGAACGGTCAGCTCGATCCGGCGGATGCCATCGATCAGATGCGTGAGGAGCTGCAGAGCCAGCAGTGAGACGATGCTGGCCGGAGTATCTCCGGCCAGCCTTCCTCCAGGGAGATGATCTGTGGTCAACAATGAAAAGCGGCGCAAGACGATAACGGCGATCACCATGATTGCACCGTTCCTGATCGCCTATGCGGTCGTGTTTGCCTATCCGGTCTATAAGATGTTCGCCTTGAGTTTTACCGACGCCCCGCTCGTCGGCGAAGGCCAATGGGTCGGCTTCGACAATTATATCAGGCTCTTCCATCAGAAGCTCTTCTATACATCGGTCTGGAATACCGGTTATTTCGTCGTTTTGACGGTTATCCCGAACACGTTGATCGGCCTTGGGCTGGCACTGATGGTCGTGCGCCTGAAAGGCTGGATGCAGAGCCTCGTGCTGGTGCTCTTCTTCATCCCGTATATTCTTCCGGTTTCGGTTGTCACCCAGATCTGGAAATGGGTGCTCGACCAGCAATTCGGGATCGCACAGTTCGCGATCGAAGCCTTCACCGGCTCACGCGTCAGCGTCTTCCGCGATCCGATATGGGCCATGCCCATGGTTGCGCTCGTGACGGTCTGGTGGACCAACGGCTTCAATCTGCTGCTCTTCATTGCCGGCCTGCGCAACATTCCCCACGACTATTACGAGGCGGCGACGCTTGACGGCGCGACGCGCTGGCAGTGCTTCAAGCGCATCACCTGGCCGCTGATCTGGCCGGTAACCGCGCTGGTGCTGACATTGCAGCTCATCCTGCAGCTCAAGATCTTTGATCAGGTCTATCTGCTGACAGAGGGCGGGCCGTTCAATTCCACGTATGTGCTCTTGCAACTCGTCTATCGCGAGGCTTTCCGATCGAACCACGGTGGTCTCGGCTCCGCAGTCGCGGTGATCCTGTTCATCATCATTGTCGTCGTCTCGGTGCTGCAATATCAGCTCCTGCGAGTGAGGGAGCGCTGAGATGCCCGGCAAATCAATCGGCAATACGCTTCTTCTGATCCTCACAGTGGTGATCGCCTGCACCTGGGCTTTTCCGATCTATTGGGCGATCGTCACGTCCATCAAGCCGGAACAGGACGTGGTCAACAAGACCACCCTTTTCCCTGACGTCTTCAATTTCTCAGGCTATTATTATGCCCTCTTCGAAACCAAGCTATCGACCTGGTATCTAAACTCGATCGTCACCTCGGTGACGGTGACCGTCGTCGTCATCCTGATCAGCGTCATGTGCGCCTATGCGCTGTCGCAGATCGTCTTTCCCGGTCGCAAGCTTCTCTACGGCATCATCCTGGCGAGCTTCATGGTGCCCTCGCAGGCGCTGGTCATTTCGCAGTTCGTGCTGATGCATAAGCTGAACCTGATCAACACGTGGGGCGGCATCATCCTGCCCCAGCTGATCGTTCCCGTTGTTGTCATCGTCTACAAGCAGTTCTTCGATTCCGTGCCGAAGGAGCTGCGCGAGGCGGCCAAGCTCGATGGCTGCGGCGAGTTCCAGATCCTGTTCAAGCTTTATCTGCCGCTGAACTGGGGTATTACGACAGCGCTGGCGATCATTACCTACATCATGGCTTGGAACGCCTTCCTCTGGCCGTTCCTCGTTACCAACTCCGACGACATGATGACGATCACTGTCGGCATCACCCAGACGAGAGACGCATTCGGCGTGAAATATGCGCGCGACATGGCGGTGGCAATCCTCGCTGCGATGCCGGTCGCGGTTGCCTATCTGTTGTTCCAGAAACGCGTAACGCAGGCCCTCATGCTGTCATCGGGCATCAAGGGCTAAGTGCGTGAGAGATTGCTTCCGGGCCGAGGTGAGAAGGCCCTGCCGGTCCGCGAGAGCTCTCCCGAGGCGCGGGCCGGCACTTCCAGAAAAGGCGGCGACATGGACTATGCCACCGTGATATCAGCTGAAACCAACAAGAGAGACTGGAAACCAGTATCAAGGTATGGAGACGAAACTTCTAACCGTTGATCCGATGCGGGACGTTGACGTCGTCCAGGCTCTCGGTTCCCCGACGCGTATCGAAATCCTCAACCTGCTGCGCCAGAAGGGGCCGCTGAATGTCAACGACATCGCGGCGCAGATGCGCTTGCCGCAATCGACGACCGCGACCAATCTGAAGTCGCTCGAGCAGGCCGGCCTCATCCAGACACAAACGATGAAGGCGACGAAGGGAAACCAGAAGGTCTGCTCCAGCATCTATGACGAAATCCTCATCCGCTTCGATACCAACGGTACCAAGGCGAGCGGGGATGTGGTGACCGTCAGCATGCCGATCGGCCTCTTTACCGAATTCGACGTGGGGGCGCCCTGCGGCCTCTGTTCGGTCAACAATGTCATAGGCATGCTCGACGTGCAGGAGGTCTTCCTCGACCCGCAGCGCATGCAGGCGGCATTGCTCTGGTTCACACGAGGCTATGTCGAATACAAGTTCCCGAACAATGCCAAGGTGTCCGGCAAGAAGATCCGCAAGGTTGAATTTACGGCCGAACTAAGCTCGGAAACCCCGGCTACCAATGCCAATTGGCCGTCCGACATCTCGATCTGGGTCAACGGCATCAAGGCAGGACACTGGACTTCGCCCGGTGACTATGGCGATCGCCGCGGCATGTATTCGCCATCCTGGTGGAAGCTGTCGGGCTCGCAATACGGCAAGCTCAAGACCTGGACGATCGACGAGACCGGCACCTGGATCGACGGCGCCATGGTCTCGACCCAGACCATCACCTCGCTCGGCATAGCCGACCATCACTCGATCCGCTTCCGCATCGGCATCGACGAAAAAGCCGATAACCCCGGCGGTATGAACCTCTTCGGCAAGGGTTTTGGTGATTTCGACCAGGATCTGGTCATGTCGATCTTTTTCTGACGCGCGACGAGCCAACGATGCCGCAACGGTTTGCTGCGTGTTCGAGCGGCCTATCCATTGCCCTCCGTGGTTGCTCTTGACCTCTCTTGACCGCCGCACACTTTATCCGCGAGGAAAAGGGAGGCTATCTCGACGCTGCGATTCCGGTCCTGACGGGTATGCGCCGCAGTAACTTACTGCTGCCCCTGTGGGCAGCTCGTCATAAAAAAGGGGAATAGGTTGAGCATTTCAAACGATCGAATTGCCAGGGAAGAGATGATCGAGGCCAAGGCTTTCGTTGATCTGGCCAGGATAACGCCGCAACCATTCAAGGACAGCGTCGAATTTGCCTGCATGCCATTGGGCGACGGCTGTGCCATTTCGCTGCCATCGGCTCCCGCCATTGGCCTCAATCGCATTTTGGCCCTGAATGACATCGACGAACTCGACGCCGCGCTTGGTTGGATGAAGACCAAAACAGGCAGGCGGCACGTCCAGATCAGCGAATCCTCCGCCTCCGATGAAATGCGTGGATGGATTCTGGATAAGGGATTGATCGAAAACGGTGCCTGGGCAAAGCTCACGCGATCCGCTCCAGTCGTTCCGCTTTCAACCGAAGGGCCCGTGCGTGCACGCTTGGCCGGTATCGATGACGCTCCGACTTTTGGCAAGCTGATGTGCGCAGGCTTTGGTTTTCCGGCGGAGCTTGAGCCGCTCTGGTCATGCCTTGTCGGCAAAAGCGGCTGGGCCTGCTTCATTGCGGAATTGGAGGGCACGCCGGTCGGGACGGGCGCGCTGTTTATAGAGAATGGTTGCGCCTGGCTGGGAGCAGGAGCGACACTCCCTGAATACCGAAATCGCGGAGCGCAAAAAGCGCTGATCAATGCCCGGCTGAACGAAGGCCTGGCCCAAGGCGTTTCTCTGTTTGCGGTCGAGACAAGTGAACCTCAGGAGGGGCAGCCGAACATATCCTTCGGAAACCTGACCAAGGCAGGCTTCAAGCTCTCGTATATCCGCAAGAACTATCTCTTGCCGAACTAAAGGCCCCTCCCACCGGTGCGGCTGCCGCACCGGTGCCCATGTTCGGTGAATACATGGGGCGCGAAGATGCGTGCAGCGTCCGCGCTGGAGAAGGAAACCATATGCAGCTGAACGGTGAACTGAACCCGAACGACCCGGAATTTTTCGAGCTTCTCACCGGGAGCTTCAGACGTCTCGTCGGCAGAGCTCTTGTTCCCAAGGAACGTGGGCCCGAGTGGCTCTACGGCGATGCCCCTTTTGTGGTCCTGGCCCATAACACCGCGCCCAGTCCTGTGTTTGTCTACGCCAACGGTGCGGCCCAGAGGCGGTTTGGATATAGCTGGAGCGAATTCGTAAAGCTGGAATCCAGGCTGTCGGCGGGCCCCAGCGAACGGGGAGAGCGTCAGACGCTGCTCGATGCTGTGGCGCAAAATGGGTATATGGCGGGCTATCGTGGTTTGCGTGTTACGAAGTCAGGGAGCCGCTTCTGGATGGAAGACGGGATAGTCTGGCAGCTCCGAGACGCAGAAGGGCAGGATTTTGGCCAGGCTGCGATGTTCTCTCAGTGGGTAGAGGTACCGACCTCTTAAATCAGCAATGGCGCTTAGGAATCATATCGAGCTTTCGCTGAGGCGCCTGGCCTCTGGTGCGAGACGATCCTAACCGGCGGCTGGAAACCTCGAAGTTGCCCGGAGGCACAGTCGACCCATCGCGTTTTCGTGATGAGACCCAGCCGATAAATACATGCACCATAGTTGCCGCCGTAACCGACCGCGCCATTTGTCTGATCCGGACAACAATCCGACATGGAGAAAAACCGATGGCATCGAGCGAAGACCGAATCAGACAGCGCGCCTACGAGATCTGGGAACAGGAAGGCCGGCCCCATGGGGAGGACATGAAGCACTGGTTGCAGGCATTTCAGGAAATCGCCGCGAGCGCCGATGCGGGCGGTCAGCCTGCCAAGAAACCTCGGTCGAAGAAAGCTGTCGCAGCGGATTTGTCTCCAAAGACAAAAGGCGCAGACAAATCCAAAAGCGGCGCCCAGAGCGTTCCGACGACAGCCCGGCCGCCGAAATCAACCAAGGTCGCGAGCGCTACAAAGCACTGAAGAGCGGGTCCTTGGCCTGAGTCGCGCCGGCGAATTCGGCCGGCTGGTGGTGTTGAGCGGGGCGCCATTCAATGGCGCCCCGCGATGCATTGGGCTTGTCGAGAAGGAGATCCCGCTCGGCTCAGAGCGATCTGACGTTCTCGGCCTTCGACTTGCCGGTCTTCCGATCCTGGCCAACGTCGAAGGACACGCTTTGTCCTTCCTTCAGCCCGTCACCATACTGCAGCGCCGAGACGTGCACGAAAACGTCGGCACCGCCGTCGTCCGGTGTGATGAAGCCGAAGCCTTTGTCGTTGTTGAAAAACTTGACCTTGCCAGTTGGCATGAGAACCCTCGTTTCTAGTGTTGAACGCGTCGGCAACCTAACGATCAGTTGCCGCGGGATCAACCCGCCCTGCGGGTCGCAGTAACGCAGGGGGCCGAATAGGCGTCGTCCGCCGACGTTAGCGGCTCATTGAGGGCTGGGTCAGGCCTGGAAAAGGGAGCCGCGTATGATCGCCTGCCCGGGCGCGTTGTCAGCGCACTCAGGCGTCGGGATGGTTACATAGATCCCGCGACAGATGTGGAGGACATTCAATGACCCTGGCAGAATTGATTGATCAGTACCGGCCGTATCTGGCCGATGAATCCGTGGCGGTCCGCCGCAGTTGGGAGGAAATGTTCACATATACGGTCCGGCATTATGCCAAGGACACGCCCATCGATACTTTCGATCTCGACGTCCTGTCAGAGCGGCTGCTTTCCGCGGGCATGCACCATCTTATCATTGCGGGCTATGTGAAGCGGTGGCGCGACCTGCTTTCCCGGACGGGCGAACCCAACTGAGGTGACGCCGGTCGGGATGGAGCAAGCGCTCGCCATCGGCACTTTTCGGTTCTTGAGTGTCGATCGGTCTCGCACGGTCGGGCGTTATACCTTCTTTGGAAAAGCGTATAACGCCCGATCAAGCATGAACCAATGGATACGCGGGGCAACATCGCTATGCCAGGCGCGCTGCCTAGGAGACGATATCGCCAAGGCGGCCTCGGCAAATCTTGAAAAAGCACCGGTCTCCCGGGCTTTTTGCCTAGAGATCCAAGCGGAAATAGACGCCGCTGCGATGAGGGCGGTAATAGCGGTCATTGTCTCGCCAGTAACGATTTTCCCGCCAGCGCCGCTCCGAGCGCCAATCCCGATCATAGCGTTGGTGACGGTGGTGACGCCAGCCATGCCGGTAATAATCGCGATGATGATGCCGGTAGTGGCGGTGCCGGACCTGAACGACGTCGCTCTTTTCGACGGCTGCAACCGGTGCTGCAGATCGCGGCACTGCCGAAGCCGGCTCCGCCGCAACGAAGGCCGAAGCGAGCGAGAGAGTGGCCGCAACGATAAAATGGGCGATTTTCATAGAGCTTCTCCATGGTAGATCATGGGTAAGCGTGGCCCCGCCGGCATGAACTCGCTCTGAAAACAGGCTTCATGTTAGGTTCATGGAA
Organism: Rhizobium sp. 05L429; assembly: GCF_056397645.1. Lineage (NCBI taxonomy): Bacteria > Pseudomonadati > Pseudomonadota > Alphaproteobacteria > Hyphomicrobiales > Rhizobiaceae > Rhizobium > Rhizobium sp. 05L429. The sequence goes on from NZ_JBFTNV010000015.1 coordinate 79,821, forward strand.
GACTACAGACGTGGAACAGGCGACGCGAGGGCTGCTGCTCTCAAACTCGGTTGTATGACGCGATTAGCCTCGTCAGAATCGGATGTCCATCTTCGGCGAATTGATGAAGCTCGCTACCTTCGCCGCGATGGAGTTTCTGGTCGAGGATCGTCGCTGTGTTGTTCTGGCGGGCATCGACGTTTTCTTGGCCATTGTCTCCATCCGTTCCGATATGTGTGAATTGCCGATTGAAGAAAGGCCGCCCTGGTGGGCGGCCTTCTCGCGGGACCTACATCGGTTCAGGCGGCTTTCTGCCCCTTGGCGTTGGCCGAGGCGAGTGCGAGCTCAGTCAGCTTCTTGTCTGTGGCCTCTTCTTCGGCAAGGTTTGCCTGAAGAAGGGCGACAGCGTCGTTGAGGCCGATCTGCTTGGCCCAGGTGATCAGCGTGCCGTAGCGAGCGATTTCATAGTGCTCGACGGCCTGCGCTGCCGAGATCAGACCGGCATCAAGGGCAGCCGTGCCCTTATACTCCTCCATGATTTCTTCGCCTTCGGCAATGATGCCCTGGATGGCCTCGCAGGTCTTGCCGCGAGCCGGTTTGCCGAGAAGTTCGAAGACCTGTTCGAGTCGTTCGATCTGGCCCTGGGTTTCGTCGCGATGCTTGAGGAAGCCGGCCCTACCTTCCTCGGACTGGGCGGCGCGAGCCATTTTTGGCAGAGCCTTCAGGATCTGTTTTTCCGCGAAATAAATGTCCTTGAGAGTGTCGAGGAACAGGTCGTTCAACGTCTTGCTAGTTGCCATGGTGGATCCTCCTGTGGCGAAGTGCTGATTGTATCGGTCTGTCCTCCGGTTTGCCGGGGTTAGACGACCTGTTCCCAATGTTTGCGCCGCATGATTGTTCCAGTCCTCAACCGTAGGGGAAGGAGTTGATCCCTGGCAGTTCCAAGACGTCCATTCGACGGTCCATTCCAAACATTAGGGGAGACAATGACCGCAAGCGCACTCAGATCACGGCTATGTTGGCGTCTGGCAGTACGGCGCGCCCGCGCCGCCACCAGCAGCAAGCTTCTATACGCTGCCGTCTGGATCAATTGGTTCTCGGGACCGTTGGTGTCGTACCACACTCCGGTGGCTGCCATGAAAGCTCTCAAATTGCATGGCAACCACGACATTCCGATGCGAGAGCGCGCCGGATTCCCATATCTGGGGCGACGGATGCCATGACGCTGAAGCCAGCAGGATGACAGCGAGGGTACGGTTCAGCCGAAGGCGATTTCCGCCAGAAGGGGGAGGTGGTCCGAGGCAATCCTTGCCAGCCTCGTCTCAAGGACTGCGGCTTTCCTTACGACTAGATCGTCGGTTACGAAGATGTGGTCGAGACGCATCAGCGGGTAGCGGGAAGGAAAGGTCGGTCTTGGCGGTGCGGCGCCGGCAAGTTGGGCATCCTTCAGCGACCGCGTCGCAAGACGATAGGTCACCGATGCCGGAAGGGCATTGAAATCGCCACACAGAATGCTCGGAACAGTCTCGTCTGCCGTACCGCGCAGCCAGCCGGAATTCAGCAGCGTGGTCATCTGCTGGATGCGCTCGCGTCCGCGAAGGCCGAGATGCGTGTTGACGACGAGCAGTTTCCTTTCACCAACCATTATCTCCACGGAAAGAGCACCGCGCGTTTCGCCGATGGACGGTAGCGGGCCGGCCTTGACCGCACCGGTCGGTAGCGCGGTGATGATTGCGTCGCCGTATTGCTCCTCCGCGACTGACAGCGCCGGATGGAAATGCGCCTGCATCTTCAGGAGTGATGCGATCATGTGCGCCTGGTCGACACCGCCTGTCCTTCGCCGCCCGACATCGACTTCCTGGAGAGCGACGATATCGGCCTCGGCCTCGGCGATGACATTGGCAATGCGGCCGGGGTCAAGCTTGCGGTCGGTACCGATGCAGCTATGCACGTTGTAGGTCAGAAGTCTGATCGGTTTATCCGGCATGGCCCGCTGAAAGGTTGCTGCTGCTAGGAACACAAAACCCGGCCATTCGTTCCCGCAGATCGAGCAGCAGCGCTCGCACCTTGCATTATGGAAGATCGATGACATTGAAAAGCATAATCTGGAATGGACTGTTTGTTGCCGCCCTTTGCCTGGCATTCTTTCTTCTCTATCGGATTTTCGAGCAGTACAGTTATGATCAGGTCGTCCAGTCGGTGCGTAGCATACCGTTTTGGAGATTGTGCCTGGCACTTCTCTGTGCAGCTGCATCCTATCTGTGCCTGAGTTGCTTCGATTTGCTGGCAATCCGTTCTCTCGGCAAGTCGTTGCCTTATCCAAAGGTCGCACTGGCTTCCTTCGTCAGCCTTTCGCTCGGGCACAATATCGGCTTTGCGGGGCTGAGCAGCGGGGCTTTCCGCTACCGCTATTACTCGCGCTGGGGACTGACAGCTGAGGATGTGGCAAAGATCATCCTCTTTTGCGGCGTCACGGTCGGGCTCGGACTGGTGACGTTGGGCGGCCTTGCAATGATCATCAATCCCGTGGATGCCGGGCGCCTTCTGCAAATCGGGACGGCAACGACCCGACTGTTCGGCTTGCTCGCCCTTGTCCTGCCGGTCGCCTATGCAGCGCTGGCATTTTTTGTGCGCGGCCAATTGCAGCTGTGGCGCTGGTCGTTTCAGCTGCCGCGGTTTTCGATCGCAGTTGGGCAGGTCGCGATCGGGACGATCAACTTCATCTTCGTTTCCGCCTGCCTGCACCAGATGCTCTCGGCCTTCGGCTCCGTCGCCTTTTTCCGCTCGGTGACGGCTTTCGTGCTCGCCAATTCGGCAATCCTTGCGACGCATGTCCCGGGCGGTCTCGGCGTGCTCGAGGCAACCGTTGCCTATGTCGTGCCGAAGGAGGCGTCGATCGGCGCGCTCATTGCGTTTCGCTGCGTCTATTTCTTCATCCCGCTAGTGCTCGGCACCACCTTGCTGTTCATCAGCGAGGTGGTCTTGCGGCGGCATTCACGCGAGGCGGGTGATGAGACGAACTCGACGGATGAGCGAGCGAAGGCCCAATCGGTGTAACGGTGCAAAGGGTCGAGCGGGGTCGAAGATAGCTGTGCCGGGAATGGGAACGGTGCTGCCGTCCGGCTTGACGGCGTATTCTCGCAGACCGCGCGGTCCGGTGTTGAAATCTGCGACCGCTGCGATCGTCGAGCCGGTGCGGGTGATGGCCCCGGCAAAACTCTCCGCGGTGGTACCGAGGAACTCTGCCAGCAGCCTGTTGCGCAGATCAGCGATCGCATGGCGGTGGTCTGTATTTCCGGCCTGGAGAAGCATGTCGCATTCTGAATCCAGCCCTTCCGAGCGGTTGTTGAGATTGGAAGAGCCAATGCGAACGAGCTCGTCATCAGCGATGATCAGTTTGGAATGGACAAGCACTTCCAGTTCACCATCGACCTTCCCTGGCACGACGGGGTAAAAAACGCGCAGACGGTTATTGCGGTCGGCCCGTTTCAGGCGCCGGATGACGCGATCGCGATTGTTGCCCATGACGATTTTTTCGATCAGCCCGTGGGAACTGCGCGTGCAGATGACGATCACTTCCGGCCCGTCTTCCTCCTGCAGGCGCGCGGCAATGGCGTCGGCAATGCGGAAGGAGGAAAGATATTGCGTCTCGATATAAAGCTGCCGCCTGGCCCTGGCGATGACGTCAAGCGTCATGGTGATGCCCTCGCCAACGCCGGACTGAAAGGCCGTCGAAGGCTCCGTCAACGCGAAGCTGACTGGGCAGTTGACCAGCGAAATGGAACGATCGTCCGGCCAGGTGAAATCAATCCCCTCGGCAAGGGACGCGTGGGTCTCACCGGTGGCTTTTTCCCACCGCCGTCTTGCAATTTCACCGATGAGCCGGGCGGCATCACCGGTGACCATGGCCTGAACGTCGTGCAGCGGATCGTAGGAAACGCCTTCGGGCGCGCGCCGTAGTTTGTCTTCTGCGCGATGGCGCCGCGTATCCCACCGCCGTGACGTCAGGTCCATTCCACCGATGAAAGAAACCGCGTCATCGACGCAGACGAGTTTTTGATGATGGCTGCCGCGTATCGCGTGCTGGATATCGAAGCGCAGATCAATCCCCGGGCTCTTCGGGAAGGTCTTCTTTCGCAATAGTTTCAGGGATTTTTCCGAATAGATCGGGCCGAACGCCCAGATGAGGATGCGTATTTTGAGCGCCGGATTTGCCGCGCTCAGTGCATGCAGCATGTCGCCCAATGTCTCGTCGGATTTGTCCGGCTCCATCAGGATATCGGGATTGAAGTCCCATCCGACGATCCAGATCGTGCGCCTGGCCATTCGTAACGTACGCGCCAGTTCGGCGAAATAAGTGTTGCCGTTGATGAGGAAGGCTGTGTACGCAGCCGTATCACCCAATGGAAAAGCTCCTGCCCTCCGTCTTTCGCCGCCGCTCGACCGTTGTTCTTTTGCTTCACGTAATCCCGGATGATTGAAGATATTTTCGGCTATGGTCATGGCTGCCTCAGGCTCTGAACTGATCACAAACGCTCAGAATTTTCCGAGGTTCCCTCGTGGGGCCGCACTCGTGCTGGATCGCGGCGGAACGGTCGATGCGAAAGCAATGTCAATACGCAGCTGCGCCAGTCCGTGGTGGGGGTATGGATGCCGAGAGATTGGCGATCACAGGAGCCGACACCAATGGAACCTTCATCGATTACTCAGGTTACTCATCATCAAAGGAGGAATGCCATGGGAACGACATCGCCGAAGGATGGTGCACCCGGTACCACTGATCAATCGCCACGTTGGGAGGGTCCGCAGGGAAATACGCCCCGCGGTTATATGCGCGCCAAGGACAATCCCGACAAAGCCAGAGACGCCAATGGAGAGAGTAGTAGCGATCCGGTCGTAAAGAAGGTGACCGACGGCTTGAAGCAGAAGGGTGATTGAAGTCGTCCTGATCGAAAGCGGGCTTGCTGAAACTGGGCGGCGGGCTGTCGTCCTGCCGCACGAGAGGTGAAGCGATCCAATCGCTGTCGGTGAGGAGTTTCGCATGGCGGCGAACTCCAGGAAACCCGAGATCGGTAGAAGGAAACTGTTGCCGACCGGTTGTGTCAGGGCTTCCAACGGACTGCAGTCTCTTCTCTCAACTCGACCGCTTTGAGGATATCACAGCGCTGATTGGAAGCTGGGACTGGATCCGCAAGCTGGTCCAAGTTTCGCGACCATGTTGACCAGATCGGGGAGAGTCCTGGCTTTCATCTTTCTCATCACCTGTCCTCGATGAGCCTTTACGGTTATTTCGCTGATATTCAGTCTATAAGCCACCTGCTTGTTCAATAGCCCCTCCGCCACAAACGTCATGACCTGTCTTTCTCGCGGGGTTAACGTGAGAAAATAAGCTTCCAGGCGGTCCGCGTCACTGACCGCACGGATTGCGGCGTTCACCTCTTCCACCAGAAAGCTTGGTTCGTCAGGTTTGGGCATGAATGTTACGCGGAATTTGCTGGTCGTGGCTGTCATCGCGGCGCGGGGCTTTGCGGTCAGAACGATGATGGGGCAATGCAGCGCATGTAGACAAATGAGGTGCGTGAGATCTGAGACCGTCAGATCGGCCATGCCAGCATCAACGACGATGCAATCGAAGCCGCCGGCCTGCGTTGCGCCTAGAAAGCTTGCCGCCGAATCATAAGTCTCAGGATGCCATCCCATTCGAGAGACATGTTCATGCAGGGCCGTGCCGATATGGGCGTCGTTGCTCAGAACTGCCACGTCCGGTTGGCTGGACGGTCTGACGTCAACTTTCAAAGGAGCGGTAAGGTGTTTGGTGACGTACATGCCATTCCCCTTCATTGATTGTGCGCTAGCTATGCCGTGGCTGGATTGTTTGATTGATGTGTCATGCTCGTTGGTGTGGGTGTTGCTGTCATGGTTTTAGACGAGCGCGCCTGATCATGCGACTTAAGTGGCGTGACAGAACCTGAAAAAAGCTGAAGTATTCTGCTACGGGTTGTTAAAGGACTGTTCCGCAATCTGTCTCTTATATGTTCTTATCGCTATGACTTCATCAGATAGAACGGATCGCTTTGGGACAGATTGAGATTGGACTTTTCGAGTACTCCGGATGGGAGTTAGATCTCGAAAAGCGAGAGCTACGTGCCATGGGGGCACCGGTCCCGCTCGGCAGCCGTGCGTTCGAAATCCTGGAGACCCTCGCCCTCTCCTCGGGCGGGATCGTAACGAAGGACGAGCTGATGAAGCGAGTCTGGCCCGGCCTTGTCGTCGAGGATAACACTCTTCAAGTACATATCTCAGCGATACGGCGGGCACTGGGAAAGGATCGCGACTTGCTCCGGACGGTGTCCGGCCGGGGGTATCGACTGCTCGGCGAATGGACGGAACCCGAGGCGCGATTCCTTGGGTCAACACCAGCGATCCGCGTGGAACCCAGCGAACGAGGGGCTTTCGTCACGAACATTCCTTCGGCCGCGTCCGAGCTCATCGGACGTCAGTCTTCGATTTCGCAGATTATAACGCTTATGTCGGCCTATCGCGTTGTAACCCTCACAGGACCGGGCGGGATCGGAAAGACGGTACTCGCATCGGAAGTCGCCCGACGTCTGCAGCCATCCATTGATGGAGATGCGTTCTTTGTAGAGCTGGTGTCGCTCCCAGATCCGAACCTCGTTCCGACAACGCTAGCCCAGACTCTCGATTTGCGCCTTCAAGGTGACGACATCTCCGCCGATCTCGTGGCACGAGCCATCGGCAACCGAAAAATGTTGCTGGTAATCGACAATTGCGAACATGTTGTCGATGCTGCTGCGGAGATGGTCGAGGCGATCCTGCGTGCCTGCCAGAACGTGTCCGTCCTTGCCACGAGCCGGGAGCTTCTTCGCATAGAAGGCGAATTCACCTACCGCGTGCCGCCGCTCGAAGTACCTGCGAAAGAAGAAAAGGTCGATGCGCTTCAACACAGTGCGGTTCAGCTATTTGTCGCTCGAACGCTGGCGCTACAGTCTGACTTTACCATGAGCAAGGACAGGGTCTCGGTTATCGCGGGTATCTGCCGTCATCTCGACGGAATTCCCCTGGCCATAGAGTTCGCCGCCGCTCGCGCGGCCACCTTGGGTCTTCAACAGATCGCTGGCCGTCTGGATGATCGATTCGTCCTCCTCACCGGCGGACGCCGAACTGCTCTGCCTCGACACCGAACGCTCCGGGCCGCTCTTGATTGGAGCTACGAGTTGTTGCCGGAAGGCGAGCGTCGCCTGCTTCGTAATCTGGCCGTCTTTCCCGCAGGTTTCACTTTAGAGGCGGCCACGGCAGCAAGCGGGGAGGACGAGGAGCAAACCGCTTCAGGGCTTTCAAATCTCGTCTCAAAATCGCTCGTGACATTTGAAGGAACAGACGCGGCTCCTCGCTGGCGTCTTCTGGAGACCGTGCGGGTCTATTCTCTCGAAAAACTTGGGGCGGGTGCTGACTATCGTCTGACGATGCAGAGAAGTGCGGAGTTCTTTCGATCGTTCTTCCAGCCATTTTCGAATGCGAATTCACTTCAGGTGGCGATCGAACGTCTCGGTCCCTATCGCCGGGAGATCGATAATCTACGCGCCGCTTTGACTTGGGCCTTATCGTCTGATGGCGATGGAAAGCTGGGAGCGAGACTGGCCGCCGTCGCCTCCGATTTTTGGACCGCGATATCGCTCGTGTCCGAATCCGGGGAATGGGCTCAAAAAGCACTGTTTCAGCTTGAAGACGAGGCGGGCAGCCGCACTGAAATGGTACTGCAATGCGCCCTCGGATTTGCACTGATCTATACCCAGGGCATGAGCAAACGGGGAAGGGACGTGCTTATTCGTGCTCTTTCACTGGCGAAAGCTTTGGGTGATGCTGATTATCAGCAACGAGTGACTTGTGCGCTTTGGCTTTTCTCCGCCCGTTCAATGGAATTGAAGGACGCGCTTGCCTATGCCCGCGAATACGAGAAGGGTTCCGATGACCGAGACGCGCAGTCGCGGGCAACAGCAGCGTGGATGATTGGGATCCCGCAGGCCTATCAAGCTGAGCACTTGGAAGCGCAAGACAGGCTTGATTGGGCCGCGAGGAATTCGCCCCTCACCAATCGCCGCAGAGATATGCTGAGGCTGGGAGCGGATATTCGGACGTCCTCCATGGCTCACAACACGGTCAATTTGATATCACTGGGTCGATTGGATGCAGCTTCGCGGACAGCGGAAGATTCAATTCTCGAAGCGCGCGCGACCAAGCAACCGTTTGTATTTTGTGTCGCTTTGGCCTGGGCGTCGGCCTTCGTATCCCTGAGCCTGGAGAACGACCTTCGAGCCCGAGAGTGGGGCGAAGAACTGATTGAACATGCATTGCAGCACGGTCTAAAACCTTTCTACGCGGTGGGCCTGTGCGTGCGTGGCAGTTTGGCTTCACGATCAGGCTCCCCCGCAGAGGGCATAGACGCCCTTCGAGCCGGGCTTCGTGAAATGCATGAGACCTCATATTTGCTGTTCTATCCCTTTTTCATGTGTGAACTCGCAACCGCGTTGCAGATGGCTGGACGTTTGGACGAGGGCCTTGGGCAAATCCAGGAGGCATTGAGGTTCTCAGCCGACAAGGGCTACCAGTGGATGGTACCGGAACTGCTGAGAAGAAAAGGCGAGATAATCGCGACGCGAGATGTCAATGAAAGATTGCCGGTGAACCTGTTTCACGAGGCGGCCCATAGAGCATCCGCTCAAGGCGGTCTTTATTGGGAGCTGACCGCGAGCATCAGTCTGGTTGAATATCTTGCCAGCCGCGGCGAACGGGCATCGACCCGAAAAATCCTCCTTCCAGTGTACGAGCGGTTCACAGAAGGTCTTTCGACCCCTCGACTTCTGCGGGCGAAGATGCTGATAGGCACGGATGCATGAAAGCTTCCTCGGACTTCGCGCTAGCCGGCCCTCCTGACACATCCGCCGCGGCCGGTCCAAGCGCCATACCTCATATGGAAGCGACCGTTCCTCCGCCAAAGTGACCTTGTCCCAGTAACGCGGGCGATTGCCTTTAAAAGACGGCTGGCCTATCCACTCTTTGACCAGAGGAGTGACGATGCGCGATCTTTCCAACTACAAGGTTGCCGCCCCAGGCTATGTGACGCTGAAGGGCCGCTATGCGTCGGTTGAACCGTTCGTTCGTGCAAGGCATCTGCAGGAGCTGTGGGATGGGCTGGGCGGCATGGGTGTCAATCCTCTGCTTCTTTATTTTGCGCAGGACGATTTTGGCGGCATCGACGATTTCGGTACATGGCTCGACGACGTCAAGAATAGCGGCTGGCTGACGCATATCTTCCGCAACAATGCGACTGGTAAAGTCGTCGGCATGGCCAGTTTCATGCGTGCCGATCCGGCCAACGGCGTCGTCGAAATCGGCGGTGTTGCGCATGGTGCTGATATGAAGCGCTCTCCAATTTCGACGGAAGTGCACTATCTGATGGCCAAGCACGTGTTCGAAGATCTAGGCTACCGCCGTTACGAGTGGAAGTGCGACAACAAAAACCAGCCGAGCAAGACGACGGCTGCGCGCTATGGCTTCAGCTTCGAAGGCGTCTTTCGCCAGCATATGATCGCCAAACGCCGCGATCGCGACACGGCCTGGTTCTCGATGATCGATGGCGAATGGCCGTTGCTCAACGATACTTTTGAGGCCTGGCTCGCGCCCGGCAATTTCGATGCGGAGGGGAAGCAGCTCCGCCGGCTAGCGGATATCCGAGCGCACCTGGGCAAATAACAGCTGCTATATACTCGGAACGCTGCTGACAGGCAGTTGCCGTTGCCACATTCTGTCTGGCGCCCGGTTCGTGATTCAATTGACCACGGCAGGTGCTGTGGATCGGCGACTTCTCGCCGGTGGTAGGGGTCGTCGACTGCTGTCCCGCCCGGTCATGCTTCCGCAAATGACTGAATAGGAGTTGAGGGCTGGCGCAGGATCACCGCGCCAGGCCTGCGTCAGATCTGATCGCGCAGCGACTTGAAGGAAGCGCGCAGCTCCGCCGTGAACAGTTCCGGCTGTTCCCAGGCAGCGAAATGGCCGCCCTTTGCCGGCCGCCCGTAGTGGATAAGCTTCGGATAGGCCTTCTCCGCCCAGCTCTGCGGTGCCTGGTAGATCTCATCCGGGAAGGCGCTGACGGCGACCGGGATCTTGATGCCGCGCGGATCGAAGAAGCCGCCGGAGGGGAAATGCGCATTGTCCCAGTAGAGGCGCGCTGACGAGATCGCCGTATTGGTCAGCCAGTAGAGCGTGACATTGTCGAGGATGTCTTCGGGCGTCAGACCCTCTTTCTCGCCATTGAAGGACCGGGCGATCATTCGGTAGCTGCGGATGTCGTGGTCGAGCATCCAGGAGGCGAGGCCGACGGGTGAATCGACGATGCCATAGAGCGTCTGCGGCCGGTTGTTCATCTCGATCGCATAGCCGAGGCCGTTCTTGTAGAAATCGTCGAGCTGCTCGTAAGCACGCTTCTCGTCAGCCGAGAGATCTGATGGAGCCGGGGCGCCTGCCGACAGCAGCTTGGCGATATCGGCGGGCACGGTAGCGGCCATATTGGTGTGGATGCCGATGAGGCCCGCGGGCTCCTGCACTGCCATCAATTCGGTCACGGCATTGCCCCAGTCGCCGCCCTGGGCGACATATTTCTGATAGCCGAGACGCTGCATCAGCACGGCCCAGGCCTTGGCGATGCGCGGCGGGTTCCAGCCTGCCTCCTTCGGCTTGCCGGAAAAGCCGTAACCCGGCAGCGAGGGGATGACGACATGGAAGGCATCGGCCTCGGTGCCGCCAAAGGCGGTCGGATCGGTCAGCGGCCTGATGATTTTCAGCTGCTCGATGATCGAGCCCGGCCAGCCATGGGTGATGATGATGGGCAGCGCGTTTTCATGCTTGGACTTCACATGGATGAAATGGATGTCCAGCCCGTCGATCTCCGTCGTGAACTGCGGGAAGGAATTGAGCCGGGCTTCGGCCTTGCGCCAGTCATGGGCGCGCCAGTATTTGGCGACCTTCTGGATGGTGTCGAGCCTGACACCCTGCGTATCGTCTGAGACCGTCTCGCGATCCGGCCAGCGGGTGGCGACGACGCGGCGATGCAGGTCCTTTAGCTGGTCCTCGGTCGCAGTGAATTTGAAGGGTTTGAGGTCAGAACTCGCGCCCGTGGCGGCGAACGCTTCCGGGATCATGCTGGCAGCGCTGGCCGAGGCCGCGACCGCAAGCAGTGTTCGACGTGTGACGGTTGGCTGTATGTAGGACATGGCATCCTCCTTGCGTGTGTGCCTTGTTTTTACGAGAAGGAAGGTCACACCAAAGAAGGGCTGCAACTATTGCACCAAGGTATGGTCGATACCTTGGTATCAAACGGCCATTCCAATGGTGCGGCGGTTCCGAAAGTTAGGTCCTTCATCGACTTTGCAGGTCCGCATCTGCGTTCGGAACTGGAACGCATAGCCGCCGAGAGCCTCACCATACCCATTAACGGATGGGTGCCGGCATCGAAGTGACGACTTTCCTGATTGGCGAATGCCTCAGCCGGGTGGAACGCTGCACGCTTCGTGGTCGGCGATTACCTGAATGTCACGTTGGATTGAACGAGGGTGAGCCGGACGCAACGCGATAGGCCGGTCCGACAGGCTAGTTCTTGCACCACTGTCTGCCGGGGAAGTCGTCTGTGGGCAAAATACCACCCCGCGTGCGGAATTGAAAGCAGTGGAGGAAACCAATCCAACGTGACGGAGCGGACGACGCTCGAAGACGTTCAAGTCGGCAGTTTCGCGCCCGCCTGCTCCTTGATCAGGTAGTCGGCGTACCAGTCGGGCCAGTTGTCATCATGCTTTCCACCTTCACGCTTCTCATGCTCGCCATGGGCGTCCGCGGCCCTTCGCAGGGCGCTCGCAAGATCGCTGGCAGAGGTGAACGCCGCCCTTTGTGCATCTATCCGACCAGGAAGTCTGGACGTGACCTCCTGGAACAGCCAGCCGTTCCCGTCGGGATCGGAAAAGGACGCGAATGAGCCATAGCTCGAACGCGAAGGATGTGGACCGGGCAGGCGCTGGTCGGCGCCCTTGTGGTGGAACACGCCGCCGGCATCGTGGAAGACGCCGCTCATTTCGGCACCGCGTGCGGCGAGCGCCGCGTGCGCCATCTCGATGTCGGAGACGATGAGATGCAGCCCTTGCGCAGAACCTGGCGCGGCGGTCGTCACGTTCGCGCCGAAGATGACGGAGCAGGGAGAGCCGGGTGGCGTGACCTGGACAACCCGGAAGCCGTCTTTCCCGGACACGTCGGCGTCGAGCCGCCAGCCGAGGCCGGTGTAGAACGACTTGGCGCGATCGACGTCGGACACGGGAATGACGATGACCTCGAGCTTCATGTCGACGTCGCCAGTACGAGTGGACTTCGGTTCGTATTGTTCATGGATGGCCATTTCGATCTTCCTCGATTGGATTTTGTCCGCGGCATTCCCGCTACGCGGCGACGATGCGCTGACCCCTGCGTGGCTGTCCATTATGCGAAGGTGTCGGACGTCACGGACCGATTGTCGACCGATCCTTAGGTATCGCCGATACCTTCGCACAATATCATCGGCGCCCTTATCGGACGATTTCTATGACGCATTCCAACCATATCGATCCAAGGGAGGGCGTCGTGTCAGCAGAGGTCGAAACCGGGGCCGCGGCGGCTGCACTTGGCATTCTCCAAAGACCCGCTTGTCCAGCGTCCGGCAGTGACGCCATCCGGCCGTTCAGGTGCGCGATCCAGCAGAAAGAACTCGACGAGCTTCGCCGCCGAGTTCTCCGAACTGCGTGCAGCTTTCAGGACGTTACGCTGACGCCTGCCCGGACACACCTCAAGCAAGGAGAAGCACGATGACGAATTTTCCAAGAGGCACTGCGCTTATCACGGGCGCGTCGTCGGGCATCGGGGCGCTCTATGCCGACAGGCTGGCGCGACGCGGTTACGACCTCATACTCGTGGCGCGAGGTCAGGACGCGCTCGCAAAGATTAGAGAGGACATCGTGCAGGCAACGGGCCGGACGGTGACCACAGTCCGTGCGGATCTCGGTGAGCGGGACGACCTTCTGAAGATCGAAGCAATCCTTCGGAGCGACCCGTCGATCACGATGCTGGTCAACAACGCCGGGGTCGGCGCCGTCGCGCCATTGCTCATGTCTGACGTGGAGGACATGGAGCGAATGATTAGGCTCAATGTGACCGCACTTACCCGACTGGTCTATGCGGTCGCGCCGTCCTTCGTCGCGCGCGAGCACGGGACAATCGTCAACATGGCCTCCGCTTTGGGCATCGCGCCCGAAATCCTCAACGGGGTCTACGGAGCGACGAAGGCCTTCGTCATCGCCCTGACCTTCTCTTTGCAGAAGGAACTGGCCGAAAAGAACATCCGGATCCAGGCAGTCCTTCCAGGCGCCGTCGACACCCCGTTCTGGGAGGCTTCCGGGGGCTCGTTGGACAGGCTACCCGACCAGATTGTCATGACGGCAGAAGACGCCGTCGATGCAGCGCTTGCCGGTCTCGACATGGGCGAGCTGATCACCCTTCCATCGATACCCGACATTGGGGACTGGAACGCCTATGAAGCTGCTCGCCAGAAGCTGATGCCCAACCTCTCACGCGATGTTCCGGCTGCGCGATATCAGACCCGGCGCTGAAATGGTGACAAGGTGGATGCCTACGTCACGAAAACGACGACTCGTATGGAGCCAAAATGCTCGATCCCGCTCTACTAAGCCAATTCCCCCGCGTGCGCCTCATTGAGGGGGCAACCCCGATCCAGCGGCTGGCCCGACTGGAGCAGGTGCTGCCTGCTCAGCAAAAAGGCGTCTCTATCTGGGCGAAGAGAGACGATCTCATGGAACTAGGAGGTGGGGGCAACAAGCTCCGAAAGCTTGAGTTTCTTCTGGGGCAGGCGACAGCGGAAGGTTGCGACACCGTGGTCGTGACCGGCGGAGTGCAGTCGAATTTCGCTCGATTGGCCGCCGCCGCCTGCGCCAGAACCGGGCTGGCATGCGAAGTCGTTCTTTCTCAGATGGTACCGCGGCATAGCGAGATCTACCGGGCCAATGGCAATGTTGTGCTGGACCGACTGTTCGGTGCGCGTGTTCATATCTTGGAAGCGGGAGACGATGCCGGTGGGTTCGTCGCCCGCCGGGCGTCTGAGATCGCCGCATCGGGGAGAAAGGCCTTCGTCGCCACGCTCGGCGGTTCGACGCCGGTGGGCGCCATGGGATACATCGACTGCGCCTTCGAGATCGCGGCGCAATCGGCTGAAATGGGCATCGCCTTCGACCAGATCGTCATTCCAAATGGCAGCGGCGGCATGCATGCCGGCCTCGTGGCTGGAGCGGTGGTGGCCGGTCGAGATCCTTCCCGGATAAGGGCGCACACTGTCCTATCGGCGGCAGACGCCTGCGTCATCGCAACAGCCGACAAGGTCAACGCGGTCCTCGAGCTTCTCTCGAAGAAAGACCGCATCAAGCCGGAAGATCTGCAAATAAGCGGCACGCAGCTTGGTGGCGGCTACGGCATTCCGACCGCCGCCATGGTCGAGGCGGTCAGGATCGTCGGCAGGTCGGAAGGTCTGCTTCTCGATCCTGTCTACGGGGGCAAGGCGTTTGCCGGTCTGCTTTGCGACATCGAAGACGGCGTTATCGCGCAGGGATCGAACGTCCTGTTCGTGATGACTGGAGGTTCCCCAGGGCTCTTTGCATACGCGGATGCCCTGAACGGCAACTGATCGCCATTTCTGAGATCATCGACATCAACTCAACAAAAGTGAGGAATATTATGGCTTTAAAACCAAAAATCGCGGTTATCATCGGCTCCACGCGGCCCACTCGTTTCGCTGACAAGCCGGCGCAGTGGATACTGAAACAGGTGCAGGCGCGCGGTGATATGGACGTCGAGGTGGTCGATCTGCGCGACCATCCCCTGCCTTTCTTCGACGAAGTGGCGTCGAACGCATATGCGCCGAGCCAGAACGCGGAAGCGGTTCGTTGGCAAAAGACGGTCGGCCGCTACGACGGCTACATCTTCGTCGTCGCGGAATACAATCGCTCGATCACCGGGGTGCTGAAGAACGCCCTCGACCAGTCCTACACGGAATGGAGCCGTAAGCCGTTCACCGCCATCGCCTACGGGAGCGCCGGCGGATCGCGCGCGCTCGAACATCTGCGCGGGATCGGCGTAGAGCTGCAGATGGTCTCGACCCATGCGGCCGTCCACATTGGCGGCAGCGATTTCTTCGCCGTATTTTCGATGGGCGGCAACAAACCGATCGAGGAGATCGAAGCGAATCTTCTGCCGTCGGCAAAGACTGCGCTCGACGAACTCGTCTGGTGGGCAAAAGCCACGATGGCCGCCAAGGCTGCCGAAATCTGATTGCTGCTGATGGATGTGCTTCGTGGAAGCGTTGATCGCCTCCGCGACGTCTTTCGTTGCCGGGGCCATAGATACTCATGCTTTTGAGCGGCTCGGGGCAAGAGGTCGATCACGGAGCGACGTGGCATGATAGCCTGCCGCTCCACCGCCGCGACGTCTCGACCCAGGTTGCGAACGCATCCGAAGACGGCCGGCGGCACATTCGAACTGCGCGGGAGATCTGAGGCGGCGGGAATGTCGTCGGCATCGACATGCAAGGCGATGGTCGCTGACGTTCCAACAATAGACGATCTTTGGTGTTGCGGACCTAACGTCTGCAGCCGGTGCGAAGCAAGGCGTTCAAACGCCTTGGCCGTTTCCAAAAGCGCAGCGGCCCCCGAGGGCAGGCCAACCCCGGCGCTCGAAAATCAATAGATCTCCGCTCGCGCAAAATCCGGCGACCTCATAAGAGCGCGCCGGATTTGGTTGACGGGTTCGAGGCGGACCTATGGCGCGTGGGTGAGGGCGATCGCTGCGATCGTCTCCTTAGCGTCGACGATAGCGCTGGCATAGCTCGGGAGATTGATCTCCAGCGCGGCATGCATCATTTCCGGCGAGTAGTCCGCAACCGCGTCCTTCACGACCGTTACATCGTAGCCAAGCTCCGCCGCGTAGCGGACTGTGGCCTCGATGCAGGTGTGTGCGACAAGCCCGATCACGATGACCCGCTGGATGCCGTGCCGCTTCAGCTGGAGATCGAGATCGGTGTTGGCGAAACCGCTGGAGCACCAGTGCTCGGAGGCGACGACCTCACCCGCCTGGGGGACGAATTCGGCGCGAAACTCACCGCCCCAGGTCCCGAATTCGAAACTCTTGCGGTGCCAGGCCGCACGCTGAATAGGGGCCACGAACTTCCAGTTTTCGTAGTCGCCCTCCCGATAGCGGTGATGCATCGCAAAGAAGACCCGTAGCTTGGCGTCCCGTGCAGCGGTCAGCACCTCCAGCATGTGCGGAACGCAATTGTTCGCCTCCGCGACCTCCTTGATCCGGGGCCAGATCTTGCCGCCCTCGGAGATGAAATCATTGTAGGGGTCGACCACGAGCAATCCCGTGTTGCTGCGGTCGAAGGACAGTTGTGTCATGGAAGTCTCCTCGACGGTCAAGCAACCTTTGTGGATGTGTTATGCAGTGCCGCGCGCTCGATGCTCGCAGCAAATAGCGGGGTCTCGCCCTTGTTGTGGGCGATGGACATCGGCTGTCGCTGCGTGCGAAAGAGTTCGAAAGGGATGCCCTGGCGGTCGAGGAAAGCCATCATTTCCTCCGTCGCGTACGATCTTACGCGGTTCGTGAATTCGCAGCGGGCAGCGTCGATCTTCTTCACGCTCAGCTCCCAGGTGACATGGATGGTCACCCGGCCGTTCGGCGTGAAGACATCGGAGTCGGAGTCTAAAATCAGATGATCTTTTTCGCCCAAAGTCTCCACGTAGTGCTGGACCATCAGGCTTCCGCCGATCGTCTCGACGTTGATCGACATCCGGGTACCGTCTGGCGCGGTCGTGAAGCCAGCGGCGATGTGTGCGGGCGAGCAGCCCTGGTATTCCTTTTCCGACAGGGTGAAGCACCATTCCGGAATGTCGACCATCTCGATAGGTGCGTTGATGATCGCCGAAAAGGAAGAGTCGACGATCTGGTTTTCGATGCTGTGCATATGACGTCTCCATGATTGATCTGGTAGCTGAAGGCGAGTTTACCGGGATTCCGAACAGTGAATGATACGGGGGCCTCTGCGCAGGCGGCTCAACGTTGGCGCCCGCGCGACCTGCCGTGTCACTGCGCGGGCACCGCTCCGACCTAGTTCTCGGCCAGGGACTGCGTGTAATGCCCAAGACGGGTTTCGATGTCAGGATCCTTCTGCAGGCCCATCTCCATTAGCCTTCCGATCTTCTTCTGGGCCACCGGGCGCTGGACAGACGTAATGAAAGCATCCCAGCCCGCCCCAATCTCAGGATTGCTCGGAAGGCTTGCGAAGTCGACCAGCCGTTTCGTGTCGGCGATTGCCTGGCGGTCGAAACCGGAGATTCGGGTTGCCAGGGCGTCGACGAACGGATCGAGCTTGTCGTCGTCGAACGACCGGTTGACGTAGCCGTACTCCTCCGCAAGATCGCCGTTGATGTCGTCGGAGCCGAGAAGCACTTCGAGGGCGCGGCCGCGTCCCATCAGCCGCGGAAGCCGCGCCATCGGGCCGCCGCCTGGGACGAGCCCTGCGCCGACCTCCCATTGCGATAGGATCGCTTTCTGACGGCTGGCAAATCGCATGTCGCTGGCAAGAGCAAGTTCGCTGCCGACCCCTGTCGCACGCCCGCGGATCAGCGCGATCGACACCACGGGCGATTTGCTGATGCGCACCAGCATATCGGGGAGGGGATGAAGCCCGGTAGGTCCCGAGGGGAGCCTGGTGGAATCGGCCAGTGGAGGCGTAAAATTGTAGTGGGTTAGGAAGAAGCCTGGAACCGCGCTGTCAAAGACGACGACCCTGAGATCGGGATCGGTTTCGATTTGCGAGACTACTTTTTCCATCTGCGGGATCGTTTCCGGTCCGAAGATGTTGAAGGGCGGGTTGTCGAAAGTGACGCGCCAATAGGCGGGCGTCCGCTTCTCGACCTTTATCTGTTGCGCCTGCTCCTGGCCGGGCTCGGCTTTGACGTCCGGCGCATGATCGACATTCTCGGCGACCTTTGTCTGACCGGAAAGGGCGAGCGCCGGAACCAGCAGCAGGGCCGCAGCGGTGAGAAACGTCGATGACAAAGCGAGGGTGCTTGTTGCGGTGGGTGGTCTGACTTTCATGACTGCCTCCATTTCGGGTTGGGAGCGAAGACTATTCGCTAGGATTCGATCTCGCAGACGAGTTCGATCTCGACGGGCATTCCAAGCGGTATGCTGGAAACGCCAAGCACGATGCGTGGTGGGAGCCTGGCGGCGCCGAATATATCGAGCAGCAGCTCCGACGCCCCGTCGGCAACCTTGGGATGCTCGTGGAAATCGGACGGGCAGGCGATGTAGACGCCGAGCTTGGCAATTGACCGGATCCTGTCCAGCGAGCCCAGATGAGACCGCGCAGCGGCAAGACCGCTCAGACAGGCGGTTCTGGCGGCCTCATAGCCCTGTGCGACCGAGAGGTCCTTGCCTACCAACCCTGTGTAGAGAGGGACGTGCCCGACCACTGGAAGCATGCCGCTCAGGAAGAGCAACGACCCGGCCCGCACCGCCTCGACGTAGGCGCCGAACGGGGTGGGCGCAGCCGGGATGACCAGAGCGAGTTCCCTTACGCGCGCTTCCGCGCTCGCGACTACCATTTGCCGAGATGTGCGCCGTTGTCGACGTGCAGCACCTCCCCGGTGATGTTGGCGGATTCCGTGAGATAGACGACGCCATCGACGATCTCCTGGACAGCGGTGATTGTGCCCATCGGCGACAGGGACTCGAGAAAGTCCCTGGGGTTTTTCGCGTGCAAGGGCGTGTCGACGACGCCCGGCGAAATTGCGTTCACGCGGATATTGTCCTTGGCGAATTCAAGCGCCAGGCTTTTGGTGATGGCGTTGAGGCCGCCCTTGGTGATCATCGGCAGGGACGCCGTCACGCCGGCGATCGGGTGGTCGGTCAGCGACGACGTGAGGGTGACTACGCTTCCGCCGGACCTCTGGCGCAGCATCTGCCTGATGGCGCGCTGCGTGAAGTGAATGAACCCCTCGACGTTCGTGGCCGACAAGCGGCGGAAGTCTTCGATGGTGTATTCGAGAAACGGTTTTGTGAAGAACACCCCGGCATTGTTGACGAGCGCGTCGATGGAACCGAATTGCTCGACCGCCGCATTCGCAACCCGCTCGGCGGTTTCGGGATCCGCGACGTCGCCGCTGATCAATTCCAGCCGGCCGGCGCGGTCGAACAGGGTCGTCTCGCTGATGTTTCGGGACGTGCCGATGACGTTCCAGCCCTTGTCCAGAAATGTCTTGACCAGGCCGGCTCCGATGCCCTGCGAAGCCCCAGTAATCACCACAGTCTTGTGCACGCTCATGCCTGCCTCCGTTCTGGCGACGCGGAAAACCTTCGCCCGCCACGTGGAGGGCGGTCGCTTGGTTTTCGAGTGATGCGTTGATCCGGCGATGAGCCGGGAGCTTGCCGGACGGTCGCGCCGTCCTTCGCTCTGCCAAGACCATCGCGCCGAAAATCGAGCCAGGATATTGTACCAAGGTGTCTCTGATACCTTCGGATCGGGTCCCTTCGTCAGCACACCAAAGTCCAATAGAATGGGCGATCGCCGGAGCTAATAGTCGCTGCACCACGAATGAATGGAGTTCACATGACCCGCTGGCCGGATCGCCGCATCATCGACCTTTTTGGAATCGAGCTTCCCATCATCCGGGCGTCTATGGCCGGAGCTGCCAAGTGCTCTGTTGAAGGTCGAAGGGCTCAGCAAGGCTTCGGGGAGGTCCGAGCCGCGACGAAGGCGCCCGTCAACCTGAACTTCTTCGCGCGTCTTGCGCTACTTTGAGTACCAGAGGAGTATTCGATGAATTGGCATCTCATGGAGATCGACGGTGACGAGATCGAGCAGGGTGACGGAACCCCCCTTGATGCGTTGATCGAATTCTACCGGGCCTTTAACGCGGGCGATCTCGCGGGGCTGGAGGCCGCTTGGCTCGGAGGTTCGGAGCCCAGCATGGACAACCCCATCGGTGGCATCCGCCGCGGGTGGGACCAGATCGCCGAAGGTTACTCGAAGCTTTTCGAAGGGCAGGCAAAAGTCCACGTGACCTTCCACGACTTCACGAGTCAGGGTGGCGACGACTGGCATCTCTTCGTCGGACGCGAACGTGGGACGTGCAGGACGGAGCGTGATACGCTCGACGTCGCCTTTCGGACGACCCGGTGGTTCGTGCGCAGGAACCGGGCCTGGCGACAGCTTCACCACCACGGGTCAGTCGAGGATCCGAAGATGCTGGCCGATTACCAGAGACTGATCTTCGGATAAGTGCCTAGCCGCTTGATGTCGGCACCCTCGACTGCTCTGGTCAAGATGGACTCCGCGAACGAGAGGAGCGACGCCGGCGCAAGCAGCTCGGTCGAACGGCGCATCGCCTCTGTCTGCAAAGCGGCGGTGCTTAACTGGAAGGTGAGGCGAGAACACCGGCCCAACGTCCTGAAGCAATGCAGAATCGTTGCCGCAACCGTGTGCGGGTTGCCAGTCAGGAACGCGCCATTCGGACCGCACAGGTGGTCGAGCTGCGGCTGTGTCGGCGGCGGGTGCTTGCTTTGGAGCATGAGCTCGTGCTGCAGATCTTCATCCGCTCGACCAGGCGGGTGGAGCTGACGCGGGCAGGGTGTCCTTCTACGAGCGAACAGTCAGAATCCCCAGCGAGGTCGATCTCTCGAGAGATCACCAGGTCGGTGGCCGGTAAGACGGAACGGAAGATTGCGATCGGCACCGTTTACCCGGCCATGATCGGAAGCGCGGCGCAGTCGTGCGGTGCCGCTTCGCGATCGATGATGCCTTCAGACACGGCTGCGACGGCCGTGCGGTCTGCCATTCCTCTACAAATGATCCGGATGCTCTCTATCATCGGACGCCCGGCACCACGGCACCCGCCCCCTACGGTCCCAACGCCGGCAACCTACTTGCTGGCGATCCTTGGCCGACAGCTGTATGCAGCTTGCGGAAAGACGAACGAAGGTCACTTATGAGAATAGAATTTCTGCTTTGGCTCGCCGGTGCAATGGCAACATTCCTGGGCGCAGCGACCGCTTCACGTACCTATATTGCGACCAACAGCATTCTCGTGCTGGTCCTGTCACTCGCGCTTTATTGTGTGGGTAATCTCATCATGGTGCGGCTGATGAGAGAGGGTGGAATGGGGCTTGCGATATCGGTTTCCGCCGTTTCTCAGCTGCTGCTCATCAACGTGATTGCATATTTTGTTTTTGACGAGCGGCTCGCTCCCTCACAGATGGTCGGCGCGGGACTGGGTTTGATCGCAATGGTGCTGTTGTTATTCCCAATTGGGCAAAGATAGCGCAACCCGACAGCTACAGTTCTTCGCAACATGGGAAGCGGCGGCATACAAGATGTCTCAGGCTCCGTCCCAGCGCACGGCCTGGTCAAGCCCACCCGGCGGGACGTCGAAGCGGCCGAAATTCTCCGCGCCGGAACGCGGGCTGATCGGCGCGCTTCAAGTTCGCAGGCCACGCAACCGCCAGGCTGCGTGGCCTGCGCGCGTCCGCTGCTTGTCCCGGTTCCCGAAACTCGTGCGCAGAGGCGGATTACCGGGGCTGTCGTCAGAGCGTGTCGATCACGCCACCGTCGACGCGAACGGAAGCCCCAGTGGTGGCAGACGCGAAAGGCGATGCCAGATAGGTTACGAGGTTTGCGATCTCCTCGACGCTCGCAGCTCGCTGAATGATCGAGCTGCCGCGATGCTGCTTGACGAACGCAGTGGCGATTTCCTCGATCGGCTTCCCGGTCTTTGCACGTTCCTCGGCGAGCATAGCCTCCACGCCCTCGGACAGCGTTGGGCCAGGCAGAACGGAATTCACCGTGACGCCCGTGCCCGCCATCCGCTTGGCAAGGCCACGGGCAACTGCAATGTCGGCCGTCTTGCTGACGCCATAGTGGATCATCTCGACAGGAATGTTGAAGCCTGACTCCGAGGCGATGAAGATAACCCGTCCCCAATTCGATTTTTGCATGCCCGGAAGATAGGCACGGGAGAGCCTGACGGCAGACATCACATTGACCTGCCAGTGGCGATCCCAAACTTCGTCGTCAGCCTCGAAGAAGTCGATCGGCTGGAAGATGCCCGCATTGTTGATCAGGATGTCCACATGCGGAACCCTCGCGACGAGAGCGCCACACCCTGCAGCGGTCGCGAGATCGGCCGCGACGGCGTCGACGCTGCCCTTGACACCTTCACCCTTCAGGCGTTCGGCGGCCTTCGCTGTTTTCTCATCGGACCGGCCATTGAGCACCACGTCCGCGCCTGCGCTTGCGAGCTGGCGGGCTATCGCGTAGCCAATGCCTTCTGTAGATCCGGTAATCAGCGCAGTCCTGCCTGTGAGATCGATCTGCATTGCGTGCTCCTGTTGGGTTGGATCTCCGAACGTATGAACTGCCGATCAATGTCGCAACACCTCGGTTACCAGACGCCGGTCGTTTAACTACTCCACGGTTTACAACATCGCCATTGTGGTTCGATTTTATTCAAGGCAGTTATCCCGCTGCCGTGCGAGCCACTTCGCTTCAGTTGTCGACTTGAGCCTCACACCACCGCTGACGCTCAAGTTCTGGGATCGACGACTTTGGGACGATCCAGGTCCTGCCGATTACCAGTGGAGATGCAGGGGGGTGGGTGTGTCGGCGACATAAGGTGCTCAAGTGAGCTGATGCCTTCCGCTCTCTGTCACCACGAGAACAGGAGTGCCGGATACGGTAATCTCTCTCACCAAGGTGTCGGCTTCCAGGCTCGCGACCAGCGGCGTCGAAAGGCGCTTATCGCCAACGATCCAACCTCTGCCAACGCGTCGCTGTCGGCGATAACTTGCAATCGCTTTCAGCGCTTCAAGCTTTGCTTTGGACAACGACTTAGGTTTGGCATCTCGCATGTACGATCCATTCTGCTGATCTTTCCTACAGAATCTGGTGATCGTGGATCGGTTCTGCCAGAAGTTCTATCAGCGATGAACAATGACCCTCGTTCCCGGCTTTACCATATCGTAAAGCTCCTCCACGTCCTGACGATACATGCGAAAGCATCCGCTTGATGCATTTGTTCCGATCGAAGACGGGTCATTGGTACCGTGAATGCGCAGCAAGCCGTCGGCCAGATAGATCGCTCGCGTTCCGAGCGGGTTGTTGGGACCGGGCCTCATTACGGCTGGAAGTTTCGGGTTCTTCTGACGCATGCTCGCGGTTGGGCGCCATTCCGGATGTTCTTTCTTCGAGACCACTCGCGTCGAACCGAACCATTGTTTGCCTTCACGACCAACGGCGATCGGGTAGACATACTGCTCTCCCCACGGTGCCGAGTAATAGAGGGTGTGCTCGCTCGTCACGATCACTATAGTTCCGCTTGATCTCGTTATTGGTGCTCGGTTGGGCGGCGGGTCGCGATAGCGGGGAAGCGGCTGGTATTCGGGCTCTGGTGGATAAGGGGTGTACGGATTGTCGTAGCCGTAGCCATCATACTCGTCGTAACCATCATAGGGCCCATAGACTTGGGCATGAGACTGGACGGCGGTCAGAAAGAGGGCCGCAGCCAGGATAGCAAATAGCCTCATGGTCGTCATCCGCTTGTTAAACAAGCGTTATTAGGACGAGTTCTGTGGCGGGACTATGTCCGCGCCCTTCCATCTCAAGCGCGGTTCTTCCCCGAGTTTTCGAGGTAAAAAGTGTCAGCCCCGAATGAAAGTCGTCTAGCCGTGGATTTTGTCATGCAGATGCATTGCGTTAATTGCGAAGGAGATTGACCATGGCTTCAAATGCACTCGTCCAGATACGAATAGAGATGTTAAAGAATACGCCGCAGCGGCTCTCGAGAGCATCGGTTTGATAGTGTCGGATGCTGTGCGAGTTCTTTTAACGCAAACAGCAACGAGGGCCCGGCATACGACGCCTGATTTCGGGAAAAGGTTTTGAAGGCGCTTGAGGATACGCGCCCTGATATCGATGACGCGGGAGCACGATTTCGAGAGCGCCGTAGGCACGCCTTACATTGCGGTTTATGTCATCATACCTGACCGGATAAGCACTCTGCGAATTTGGCATAGTGCGTAGATGTGGCCGCCGAATGGGATTCCGAATAACGCCGGATACGGCGCAGCCCTTCGATTCCCGTCAAAGCGCGGCCACCTCACAGCGTGGGCAAGGGAATATCCAGCATTTTGTTATTCGCATTCTGCGAGCGGCGAAGTGCGCGTTCGTAGTGCCGAACGCACAATGGAGACGAATAGCTTATCTACCGAGATTTGGACCTACGTGTCACATTGTGCGCAAGCTCACTTGTCGTCGCGAACTCGCCAAAAAGCGCGGTCAGCTTGGCTTGCTCCCTCTCGTCCAGCCTGTGCTTCAAGCAAAAGTCGGAGATGCACCAAACCTTCTTCACCACGACAGGCTCGGCTGAAATCGAATCGATGTGCTGCATTTTAGTCCTCCCACTTCGCAGGCTAGCGAAGCGAACATTAGCTGGCAATGAAATAACGAGATCTTCCCAACAATTCTCCAACACCCGCTGGGCGCTTGGCGGCGCAGCGATAGTCAACTGCTCGGCCCCTGGCGGGGTATTGGACGATCAACTTACCGAAACAGTTTGTTCGATGATCTGCTGTACGCCCCTGACTTCGGTGGCAAAGGAATAAACTATTTCGCTGGGCACGCGGCCGATGGCGGCGATTGTAAGCTTCTCATAATGATCCACTGTATTAGCGAGAGCCTCCTTGTCGCGAAAATAAAGTTCGTCTCTGCCCACTTCGCCCAGTTTCCGACGCAGCTGCGGTGCCAGCATCTTTCCATGATCGTCGAAGATCGTTTTGTAGGCGTCGGCGCTCGTTGTATTCAGCAAAATCGCCCAGATATCCTCCGCCCTGGATCTTGTCTGCAGGAAGTGTTCGGCGGCATTCTCAGGCATTTCGACGCCGGCCGGGAGATAAAGTTCCTCCAGGTCATGGGGCGGAGGCTCGGTTCGGGTACGGCTGGTTAGATCCATGGTAGTGCTAGGTCGGTAAGCGACCCCAACAAAGTCACGATCACCATACGGCAAGCATCGCTCTTAAACGCTGCTGCAGGGCGGGCGGTTCGACGTTCATTCGCACGCAATGGAGCGCGTAGCGCATCGGTTCGCTAAATGGCATCCAGGCGCGCAGATTATCAAGAAGCATCTCGGACATCATGTCTTCGATCGGCCCGGCGCCGAGCTGGCCAAGCGCCTGTTGATGATCTGGGAGTCGGGCTCGGGCGATGACGGCAAGAGCCCGCTTCAAGGTCTCCTCCTTCGAGTCATTAAGCAAATCCGTCGACCAATGCCATGCCCCGGGATCAGCAAGGTAGGCCTGCACAAAGTCTTCTGCGGAGGCCGGCCGGTCACCACAATCAGCCATATCGGGTAGCCAGGAAGCATCCGACGCGATCGCGTCCGGCGTGAACGCATTATTGGAAACGAACGCTGTATGGCGCTTTGGCTTGCGCGACTTCATGTGAAACCCATTCACCTGCTTTCGTGAAGCCTAGGCTAACCTGGCGACGGCCCACCGCGCCATTGAAAAGATCGTCGCGATTCCGGCCAGCGCGCACCATCTTCATACGCGCACTGGCCAGACAGGAAGGCCAGAAATTATAGTTTCACGCCGACGCTCGCCAGGAAGATTTCCATACGGTTGTCAACCTCAGCCTTCGTCTCAGCCCACGCTGGGAACGACTGGAGAAGATTGTCGTGCCAAGCGATGAGGTTTGGATATTCCTTGAACGGAAACTTTGCACGATCGGCCTGGGAGAAGGGAGCCGCGATATCGATATCGGCAAAGGTCAACGTATTGCCAACCATGAACTCACGGCCTTCAAGATGCTGGTTGAGTACTTTCGCTGCAGAGCGGATCTTACCCTCAGCAAATTTGATGAGGGACTCGTCCTTCGCTACACCCATGACCGTCTTCCCCACGCGCTCATCGAAGATCGTGGTGGTGAAGGTGCGCCACTGCTCGCCCGACCAGAACATCCACTGAAGGACCTGAAAGCGCTCCTCCTGCGTGGTTCCGACCAGCGGCGAATTCACCTTGTTGGCGAGATACAAGTTGATTGCAGAAGATTCCCAGAGAATGGTGTCTCCATCCTCCAGAACCGGCGTCAAACCGTGGGGATTGAGACGGGATTTGAACTCGTCGGTCTGGCTCTCGCCTTTGAAGAGGTCAACGGTAACGCGTTCGAGTTCAATGCCCATGATCTTCGCAGCGGTGTTCACGCGACGCAAGCTGCCCGAGCCCGCATCACCATAGATCTTGATTGTCATAACTGTTCCTTTCGGCTCCGGCCCGTGAAAGGGCGGCCGAACGTTAATTCCCATATTCTTTTTACGAATGGCATCCATGCTTTATGAATGCCATCTATTCCCAATTGGAATTCATTAATTGTTTGGAGTAAAGGTGATGGATAAGCTAGATGCGATGCGGATGTTCGTGCGCGTCGTCGAAAGCGGAAGCTTTTCGCAGGCAGCGCGAGATCTGAACGTCAGCCAACCGACGGTCAGCAAGCAGCTCGCTGCGCTCGAAGCGCGGCTCGGGACGCAACTCCTCGCGAGAAGTTCGCGTGCCCTTGCCGTGACGCCTGCAGGACAGGACTATTATGAGGCCACCGTCCGTATTCTTCAAGATCTCGACTCCGTCGAAGAGAGAGTCCTTGAAGGGCAGTCGCGCCCCTCGGGGCTCGTCCGAGTGACCCTCTCGCCAGCATTCGGGAGGATGTTCGTTATTCCCCGACTAGCGGATTTTAGGACGAGTTTCCCTGACGTCGCGATCGAGATGGAAGTCTCCGGGCGGCACGTTGACCTTATCGAGGAGGGAATAGACGTCGCGATCCGCATCGGTCGGCTTTCGGATTCAGCACTCGTCGCGCGACGCATCGGCGACATGCGGATGATAACCCTAGCCTCCGCCGGCTATCTTGCCCAACACGGCACACCGCAAACGCTAGTCGAACTGCGCACCCACCAACGTATCAGCTATGTCCACCAGGGCGATATCATCGGGTGGGGTTTCCACGTAGACGGCCGGCCGGTCACGGTCGACGGTGGGGGAGCGTTCCGCACAAACGACGCCGAGCATATCCGCGGCGCGGTCCTCGCGGGCCTCGGCATCGCCCACCACGCAAGCTGGTTGTTCACGGATGTGCTGGCCTCCGGCGAGGTTGTACAAATTCTGGACCAGCATGCGCCGCCGCCCTTTCCGATAAACGCAGTTACCGCTGCCGGACGGCGCATGCCCTCGCGAGTGCGGCAATTCATCGATTTCCTCGCTGCGATTTGCGCCGAGGAGCCGGAATTAAAGGTCGGCGACGGCTAGCCCGTCATAGTGCGGACGGTTCTGGATTGCCCCTGCACAGGAGGACGCTGAACAGGCCCTTGTCGTCCGTCCAGTCGGCCATTGGTAACCATTCCGCTGCGCGCAACGACAAGGTCGGGGTCGCATGGCAGTACTTGTGGTTACAGTCAGTATGGATGGCTCGCCGGCTCCTACCGCCTATAAGCGCGGTGATAGGGTTTGAACCTCAATTCAGAGTTCAATCAGCCGCGTGACTAGTTTGTCGTAGCTCTTCCGAGATCATCCTCTGGGTTTACCTCAGCATCGACAGAAATACTTAGAAATGGCTAGATGGACATGAAATTAATTTCGGAATATCAATTATACGTTTACTTTATGCAGGGTGTATAACATGAGTCCAATCTCGGTAGCGCTAGTTGACGACCACCCTCTGATGCTCGCTGGCCTAACTGAAATCCTTAGAAAGCAACCCACATTTTCTGTTGCGGCAACTGGATCGAGCGCGGACGATATATTGGACATTGGCCTGAGGTTGGCACCTGACGTCTTTGTCGTCGACCTGATGATGCCGGGAAACATTTTCGACGTGATCGCGAAGCTTGTCGAAAAAATCCGAACGAAGATCCTGGTCTTCACGGCAATGACGGGCAGCGATTATGCCGTGCGCGCCCTCAACGCGGGCGCAAGCGGGTATGTCCTCAAAGGAAGCAGCGCACAGGAACTCCTTCAAGCCATCGCGACCGTCCACCGCGGCGACATGTTCATCACCCCTGCATTCGCCTGCAAGGTCATCGAAGAGCTTAAGATAGCCTCCCTCAAAAAGATGACCGGCACGGAAGTAAAGCTCAGCATCCGCGAGGGCCAGATCATCAGAATGCTGCTGCGGGGCTTCACCAATCGGCAGATTGCAGCCGACCTGCAGATCGGCGAGAAGACCGTCAAAAACTACATGACTATCCTCATGCAGAAGTTGAATGCACGAAATCGCCTGGAAGTATTACTGGCCGCGCAGAAGCTTGAGGGCGGCACAGATCCGATCCAACGCCACTAGATACCATTCCCCTCCATCGGC
The DNA here is from genome assembly GCF_056397645.1 of Rhizobium sp. 05L429. Lineage (NCBI taxonomy): Bacteria > Pseudomonadati > Pseudomonadota > Alphaproteobacteria > Hyphomicrobiales > Rhizobiaceae > Rhizobium > Rhizobium sp. 05L429. The sequence continues at coordinate 108,355 of NZ_JBFTNV010000015.1, forward strand.
ACCACGACCTGAAGCTCCGTTCCGGAGCGCGGACCCCGGCGGATGTCAACGCTGCCGCCAAAAGCCTCAACCCGGTTTCGAATGCCCTGCAGCCCGAGCGGCCTGTGACGGGCTTGGGAATTGCTCACCCCGAGGCCAGGACCATCGTCGGCAATGACGACAGTAATGGCTTGCTGATCTGCTGACGCCGAAACGCGCTGGTCACGGCCGCCGCCATGGCGGAACGCATTGTTGAGCCCCTCCTGCACGACACGGTAAAGACAGATCTTCAAGGGGTGGGCAACACGCTCGGGCAGGCGGTCATACGCCACTGTCACTTTCGATCCCGTCGCATATTCGTGCTGATCGACTGCCATGCGCAGAGCCGCTTCGAGCGGCATATTTTCGATCTCCGGCATGACCAGCCCAGTCGAAAGCTCTCGCAGCTCTGCCAGGACCTGGCTCGCGATGTGAGAGGGAGCAAGATCAGCCTCCGTGACGTCGGCCGCGCTGTCGAAGGTCGTCCTTGCCGGCACGGGCGCATCTGAAGGCCTCCCCAGTTTAAGGATCAACAGGCTGAGCAGCTGGACGGGACCGTCGTGCAGATCGGCACCGATCCGGTTCAGGAGTTGCTCGTTCGATTTCGTCGCATCCATGCGCGCCCTGTCGGCAACCTTGCGAAGCTCGGTATTCTGATCCGCGAGCGCCTGAGCCTCCGTCAGCTGCGCCTTCAGCGTCATCCTCTGATTGGCGATGATATTGCTCGCCCGCCGGACAATGAGGAACAGCAGGGCCATGATGGCCAAAGTCGTTGCGCCGACGATTGCCCATGTCTGACGTTGGACCCGGCCTCGCTGAACGAGGAATTCGGCTGCGTCCTCATAAAGCTCTCCGACAGCGATGATTTCGCGCGTGCCCGAGCGATAGATGGGTGCATAGATTTCAATGAGCGGACGGTCGGTCGTCGGCTCTTCCTCGCCTTCTCCGTCATTGTGACCAGTCTCGAGCTGCGCAACAACCCGACCTGTGAAAGCCCGCTTGATATCGGCCGACGGGAAGGCTTTTCCGATAAGAGATTTATCGGTGCTGTAGATCACCATCCCGTCGTTGCGCCAGATCCTGAAGCCTTCGACTCGTCGCGCAAGATCAGTCCCGATCAAAAGATCGTCCAATTCCTTGCGACGGGATTCCGCGACCTGCAGGTTGCTTGCCGATCCCTCGACGTGACGGGCCAGAAAACCCTCCATGTAGAGGGCTCCGGATTCGGCCCGGCTCCTCAGCTGATTTGCGGCAATCTGGCTTGTCAGCCACTCACCAAGGATGGCCATCGAACTACAGATGATCAACCCCGCCACAATCAGGAACTGCTTCGTTAAATCAATGCCTTGCCAGTATCCTAGTATGCCGGATTTCTCGCCGCCGAGGCTCTTCCTGAAAGGGACGTAAGTCACATTTATTTCCGGGTCTAAAGTCCCGACCTCCCGAAGACCAAAGTCCGTGAATGTCAGCGGACCTTTGGAACTATCCCCTGGCCTTGCCTGAAGACATTATCTGATCGTCGCAGACAATGCTGAAGATTTTCTATTGGCTTTCGCAATCTCATCTCCGGAACCCCAGTAGAAAATGTGCCGCAGAGCAGACGATGCCTGCGAATGCAGGGACGGGAAAAGCATTGCCGGAACGATACCGTTTTCTGGACAATCCAAGGGGGGAATAAAATGGTCACCTATATTCGATCGGATCTCGATTTCATCCTGAAACAGATCAAAATCGCGGAAGCGGACGCCGCCTTCCGGCAAGGCATATCGACCGGCGATCCGAACAACGTCGCAAAGCCGTTGTTCGGCCCCGGCGGGTCTATCCCGACCTACAACCTTTCCTGGGGCCTGCGCACCGTCGACGGTACCTACAATAATCCGCTGCATCCGGAATGGGGTGCTGCCGACAATGAGTTCCCGGAACCCCTTGGCACTCAGTTCAAGACGATCATGGTGCCCGCCGGGGCCGGTGGCGCTTTGGTGCCCGTCTCATACAACCCGACGGCCGACAACGATGGCCCCGGCCCGTCCGTCGCGGGCGACGTCTTCGACCCCACAGTCCGCACCATCTCAAACCTGATCGTTGATCAGACGCTCGGAAATCCCTCCGCGATCCTGACGGCTCTGCAGCGCGCCGGCATCGTTCCCGCAGCGCAGCAGATGACAGTCACCGCTCAGATCTCAGCCGCTTATGAACCGCTCAAGCCATTGTTCAACGCTGTCGGCACAGCCGAGCGGCTGAACGCCGAGGCCCAGGCAGCAGCATCTGCCAGCCCCAATAATCAAGCTCTACAGGATGCCGCGGCAGCAACTGCTGCGGACCTCGCTGACGCGCAGGCGGCTCTCGATGCCCAGGATGATGCTTTGGTCGCGTTGCTGGATGCCAACGGCGTCGAGCTCGATGGCGTCAATGTCGTCATCACCAATGCCGCGCCGGATGAAGGCCTCTCGGCACCGTTCAATTCCTGGTTCACCCTGTTCGGCCAGTTCTTCGACCACGGTCTCGACCTCGTCGCCAAGGGCGGCAACGGCACCGTATTCATTCCGCTGATGGAAGACGATCCGCTTTTTGTTCCGGGCAGCAACACCAACTTCATGGTGCTGACCCGCGCTACCCTTGCCGGCCCGGGCGCCGACGGCATCATGAATGATGACCCTCTAACGGCAGTTAACGAAGCCGCCGACAATACCGATCGTCCCGTAAACACGACGACCTCGTTCGTCGACCAGAACCAGACCTATACGTCTCATCCATCTCATCAGGTCTTCCTCCGCGCCTACACGCTCAACGCTGCCGGCGAGCCGGTCTCGACGGGCAAGCTCATCGAGGGCGGCAATGGCGGCATGGCGACCTGGGCTGATCTCAAGGCGCAGGCTGCTGATTTCTTGGGGATCCAGCTTCTCGATGCCAATGTCGGCAATATTCCATTGCTGGCCACCGACCCCTATGGCGAATTCATCCGAGGCGCCAATGGCTATCCTCAGATGGTAACAGCTACGGGCCTCGTCGAAGGCGACCCGAATGCCAATGGTGGATTGGGCGTCCTCGTTCCGGCGAATGCTATCCTTACAGGCCATGCCTTCCTGGCCGACATCGCGCATAATGCCGTGCCGGGCGGACTGGCCGATGGCGACATCGAGATCGGTCTTGAAAACCCCGGCAACGAGCCTGGTGTCTACGACAACGAGTTGCTCGATGCGCATTATGTCGCCGGCGACGGCCGTGCCAACGAAAATATCGGCCTGACGGCGGTGCACCATGTGTTCCATTCGGAACACAACCGGCTGGTCGAGCATACTCAGGAGGTGGTGCTTGCAGACGCCATTGCGATGCTGGCTGACGGCTCTTCGCAGGCTGAGGCTGTGGCCTTCCTGAACGAATGGCTGATCGATGATGTCGCTGCGGTTCCCGCCACCGGAGCAGGCCTTGTCTGGGACGGCGAGCGGCTCTTCCAGGCCGCCAAGTTCGGTACCGAGATGCAGTATCAGCACCTCGTTTTCGAAGAGTTCGCCCGCAAGATCCAGCCGAATATCAACGTATTCCTGGTTCCGGACGGGTTCGACGTTACGATCGATCCCTCGATCGTCGCCGAGTTCGCCCATGTGGTCTACCGCTTCGGGCACTCGATGCTGACGGAATCGATCGATCGCTTCGATCCGAACTTCAACCCTGACCATATCGGTCTGATCGAAGGCTTCCTCAATCCGCTGCAGTTCGAAAACAATGGCGGCACAACGACTGCCGATGCCAATGTCGCAGCCGGCGCCATCGTCCGCGGCATGACACGCCAACCCGGTAACGAGATCGACGAGTTTGTCACCAGTGCGCTGCGCAACAACCTGCTCGGCCTGCCGCTCGATCTTGCGACCATCAACCTGGCGCGTGGCCGTGATACCGGCGTGCCATCGCTGAACGTGGCCCGCACGCAGTTCTACAACGCCACCAACCAGGATGTCTTGCTCAAGCCCTATGAGAGCTGGGTCGATTTCGCCGGCCATCTGAAGCATGAGGCCTCGATCATCAACTTCGTCGCGGCCTACGGCACACATTCACTGATTGACGGCCAGACGACACTTGAAGGCAAGCGTAACGCGGCGCTCACCATCATAACCGGCGTGTCGGTCGGCGGACTTGAAGTCCCGCTAGATCGCCTCGACTTCCTCAACGCGGCCGGAGCCTATGCCGGCGGCACACTTGGCGGTCTCAACAATGTCGATCTCTGGATCGGCGGCTTGGCGGAAGCGATCATGCCCTTCGGCGGCATGCTCGGCTCGACCTTCAACTTCGTCTTCGAAATGCAGATGGAAAAGCTGCAGAACGGCGACCGCTTCTACTATCTGCAGCGCCTCGATGGCCTGCACCTGTTCGGTGAGATGGAGAACAACTCCTTCGCCGCCATGATCATGCGCAATACCGACGCCACCCATCTGCCGTCTGACGTGTTCTCGACCCCCGGTCTCATTCTCGAGGTCAACCAGGCCCGGCAGTTCAACGATCTCGATGGCGACGGCACTCTGGAGAGCACTGATCCGCTCGGCGACGGCATCCTCACGCAGCTTGTCATCCGCAACAATCCGGCGACCGTCGGCCCGGACACCAACTACCTGCGTTATACCGGGGGCGATCATGTGGTCATGGGCGGCACGGAAGCCAATGACACCATAATCGCGGGTATCGGTGACGACACGCTGTTCGGCGACGGCGGCAACGACCGGCTGGAAGGCGGGTTCGGCAACGACATCATCAACGGTGGCGACGGCGACGACATCATCGTCGACAGCGGCGGCGACGACAATATCAAGGCCGGCAAGGGCAACGACGTGGTTCACGCCGGGCCTGGTCTCGACCTGGTGATGGGCAATGACGGCCAGGATTTCATCTTCCTGGGTACGGACATGGGCTCGGAAGTCTTCGCCGGTACCGGCAACGACTTCATTTACGGTAACAAGAATGCCGAACGCATCCTCGGCAACGAGGGCAATGACTGGATCGAAACAGGCACGTTCGACGGTGCGCCTGGCGACAATTTCGACGAAATCTTCTCGCATGACGAGATCGACGGCCATGACGTGTTCCTGGGTGATGGCGGCTTCGACGAGTTCATCGGTGAAGGCGGCGACGATATCTTCGTCGGCAGCGCCGGCCGCGGCAAGATGGTGGGCATGTCCGGCTTTGACTGGGCGACCTACAAGGACAACCCGAACTTCGTGAACGCCGATCTATCGATCCCGATCGTCTTCGACGAGGCCCCGACACTGCCGCAGAATGCCGCGCTCGATGAGTACGAGTCGGTCGAGGGTCTGTCGGGGACAAGGTTCGGCGACGTCCTGACCGGCACGAACACTCTTGCGGCTGAGCGGCTCCCCGCTCTTCAGGGCGGTACCGAAGGCTATCAGGGTAGCGCCCTCGACGCTGAAGGCATCGCCCTTATCAGAGGCCTGCAGGATATTCTGGGCGCCGGCGTCACGGCATTCAGTGCCGGCGACATCATTCTCGGCGGTGATGGCAGCGACACCATGAAGGGCCTTGCCGGCGACGACATCATCGATGGCGACAAGTGGCTCGACGTGCAGATCGGTGTCTTCGCGCCAGCCGACACGGAACATACGGGCGAGCCGATCGCGCTACACAACAGCATGACGACATTGGCAGCCGCGATGTTCAACGGCTCGATCAATCCTGGTCAGCTGGCGATCGTGCGAACCATCCGGACCGACACGACGGCCGGTGATGTCGACACTGCAGCGTTCCAGGGCGCGCGGGCCGATTATACGTTTGGTGCGACTGCTGATGGGCAGGTGACCGTCACCGACGTTACCGAGCTCAACCTCGATGGCTCCGACCGGCTGCGAAACGTCGAGCGTTTGCAGTTCACCGATGGCACCGTCGGCATCATCGTCGGCACCGAAGGGAACGACGTTCTCAACGGCACCACCGGTGACGACCTGATGCTGGGCCTCGGCGGCAACGACGTCCTGAACGGCGGCGATGGCAACGACATCCTCGTCGGCGGCCCCAGCACGGCCGGCACCTCGGGCACGTATGCCGATAATTTCAACAACACCGTCCTGAATGGGTCGAGCGGAACTGCGGCATGGGCCACGCCGTGGGTTGAGACTGGAGACAACGGCAATACGAATAGCGCTTCGGCAGGCCAGATCCGCATTGACGACGGCACCAATGAGTTGCGCCTGCGCGATGATGACAATGATCCAGGCAACGGCACCGCGATGATCACGCGATCCTTCAGTCTGTCGGGTGCATCGAGCGCCACCATAAGCTATGACTATAATGAGAGCGGCTTCGACGCGGGAGAAACGGTCACGGTTCTCTTTGCCGCCGACGGCGTCAACTTCACACAGACGATTCAGACCATAACCGGCGCGACCAACGCAGGACCGATCAACAACTTGCCCTTGAACGGACCGTTCGGTGCCAATTCGGCAATCAGGTTCGTGGTGGCCGGCACGAACAATAGCGGCGACTTCGTCGGTATCGAAAACCTGTCGATCGCCTTCTCCAGTGCCACCGAGACCCTGAACGGCGGCGCCGGCAATGACACCTACGTCATCAATCTCGGCGACGGGATCGACGTCATCAACGAAACCGCCGGCACCGACCGCATCACGGTTGGAGGAACCGTGCCGCCGGCACTGCCGGCCTCGCTGACCGGGCTCAACATGTTCGAAGTGACCGCCGGGGGCGGCAACGACGACCTGGTGATCCAGTTCAACGGCCAGCAGGCCACTGTTACCGATCACTTCGACACAGCCGGCGAAGCGGTGGAGTTCATCAACTTCAACGGCAGCACGTTCGAAGGCTATGTTCTCACCGGCGACTATGCCTTGAGCACGGATGATAACGGCGAGCGCACAGCGGCGGTCGGCGTCAACACGGCGCTCGCAGGCACGACGGCTAACGATACCCTGACCGGCAATACCGGCTTCGACCTGCTGTTCGGCCATGACGGCAATGATACGCTCAATGGCGGGCTCGGTGAGGATCTGCTGGTCGGTGGCATCGGCAACGACACGCTCGACGGCGGCGACGATATCGACACGTTGGTTGGCGGTGCCGGCAACGACACCTATATCGACGATACCGGCGAGGATCTGATCATTGAGGCCGCCGGCGGCGGAACCGATACGATCGCGACGACGGCAGCACTTTACACAATGGCGGCCTTCGCCAATGTCGAAAACCTGACCTACACGGGTGTCGACGCCGACCAATTCGTCGGTACCGGCAACGACGGCAACAACGTCATTACCGGCGGCGATCTCGCCGACACGCTGACGGGGCTTGGCGGGAATGACACACTGAACGGCGGTCTCGGCGCTGACACCATGCTGGGCGGTGTCGGGGACGACATCTATGCCGTCGATGATGTCGGCGACGTGGTAACGGAACTGGCGGCTGGCGGTACGGACCGTGTCGACGCAAGCGTCGACTACACGCTGGGGGCGGAGGTGGAAAACCTCAATCTCATTGGCGCGGCGGTCACTGGCCGCGGCAACACGCTCGCCAATACGATCAACGGCAATGGTGCCGCCAACCAGCTCTTCGGTGGTGGCAACAACGATACGCTCAATGGTGCCGCCGGCAGTGACCTGCTCGACGGCGGCGACGGCAACGACACGCTCAATGGCGGTGACGACAACGACACCATCATCGGTGGTGCCGGCAACGACACGATCGACGTAGGCGGCGGCGTCAACACCATCATCTACAATTCGACCGGCTTCGGGGCCGACATCGTCAACAGCTTCGACGCCACCGGCGGTACGCCGGCAACCCAGGATCGCATCGACCTCAGCGGATTGGGCGTAACGGCGGCGAACTTTGCCAACCGGGTGTTCGAATCCGCGAGCGGCGGCAATACGATCATCACCATCCGCGAGAACGGACCGGCCTCGGCGATCCAGGGCACAATCCAGATCAACGGTGTCAACAATGCCGGCATTGATGTCTCCGACTTCACGCTCGCGACTGCCGGCAATGTGATCAATGGCGGCGCAGCCGGCCAGACACATAACGGCACTGCCGGTGCCGACACGATCAACGCCCTCGGCGGCAACGATACAGTCAATGCTGGGGCAGGCAACGACATCGTCAACGGTGGCACTGGCAACGACGTCGTCAATGGCGACGCCGGTGACGACACCTTCAACTGGAATGCCAACAATGCGACGGCAGCATCGCTGGCCAATTCCGATGGCCGTGACATCGTCAATGGCGGCACGGAGGGTCAGGCTGGAGACACGTTCGTGATAACCGGCAATGGCGCCGTTGCGGAGACCTACCGTATCTATACCCGCGCCGCATGGGATGCTCTCGCCGGCAATAACGGCGCAAGCCTCAATGCCGCAACCGAGATCGTTATTACGCGGGGAGCCAATACCGATTTCGCCACCTCGGTCATCGCCGAGCTACGCGAAATCGAGGAGATCCGGATCAACGGGGTCGATCCGTCCGGACCCGGTTCTTCCGGCGGCGACACATTCGAGGTGATCGGCAACTTCGCCGGGACGAGTTTGCGGCTGAACACCATCACCATCGACGGCAACGCCGGTGATGATACCATCGATATTTCGGCTCTGACTTCGGCCCATCGCATCGTGTTCCGCTCGAACGGCGGCAATGATACGATTGTCGGCACCTTGCGGCCGCAGGATGTTATCGAACTGCCAGCGGGCACGACCGCCGATGATTACGAGATCACGACCGATGCAAACGGCGTGACGACGATGACAGGCAGCCAGCACAGCATTCGCTTCACGAGCGAGGGCGGCCTGCCGCAATTCAACGACCCTGCCGATGACGATGTTGATACGCCGCCGCCAGCACCCCCGACTCCCGAAACAGCAGCGGGAACCACTGTTGTCGGTACTGCTGCCGCCGATGTGCTTCTTGGTACGGCAAGCGGAGAAATGATCGTCGCATTCGCCGGCAATGACGTGGCCACCGGCGGTGCCGGCAGCGACATCATGCGCGGAGATGACGGTGACGATCTCCTCAGCGGGGAAGCCGGAAACGACATGGTCTTCGGGGGTGCCGGAAATGACGACCTGTTTGGCGGCGACGGCAATGACATGATCTATGGCGACGCTGGAGCAGACCGAGTCTTCGGCGATGCCGGCGACGACATGATCCAGACTGGTGCCGGCAACGACACCGCCCATGGTGGCAGCGGCAATGATATGTTCATCGCCGAAGCCAGCGACGGCGATGATGTCTACTATGGCGATGCCGGCAGCGACACGCTGGATATGGCGGCGATCACCGCCAACCTGACGGTCGACCTCGGAAGCGGCTTCATGGGCAGAGGAAGTGCATCCAGCAGTCAATCGGGCAACGATACACTCTGGAACATCGAGAATGTCGTCACGGGCTCCGGAAACGACACGATCACTGCCAATGCGTCAGTCAATCTCATCGACGGCGGGGCCGGAAACGACAAGTTCGTGTTCCTCTCCGAAAAGGATGCCGACGGCGATACGATCCTCGGCTTCCAACCGGGGGACAAGATCGACCTGAGTGGCTCGGACGCCAACAACGGCGTCTCCGGCAATCAGGCCTTCACGCTGATAGCGGGCTCCACGCTTAGCGGTGCTGCCCAACTGATCGTCACGCACGAGACGCGTGACGACGGCGACTACACCGTGGTGCAGGGAAGCGTCGACGGTGACAGCAGCGCCGAACTTCGCCTCAGCATCAAGGGGAACCACAACCTCACCACTACGGACTTCAACCTGTAAAGCGCGAAATGCGGCGTGCCGGCCTCTCCGGCACGCCGCATAGTCCAATATTAGCAAGAAGTGGTGAATGACATGCGCCCTAAAACTCCGTTGACCGGCACCAAGCGCAAACAGATCGAGAAACTCACCCACGGACTGAGAGGAATTTTTGTATTCCTCTTCATCACGTCCGGGGTGATCAACGTTCTCGCGCTGACCGGCTCCTTCTACATGCTGCAGATTTATGACCGCGCCCTGACCAGTGGCAGCGTTCCGACCCTGCTTGGGCTATCGGCACTGGCGATCGGCCTCTACCTGTTCCAGGGTTTTTTCGACATCATCCGGTCGCAAATTCTGGTGCGCATGGGTGCAAGGCTCGATAGCCGGATCGCACCCATGGCGCATCAGGTCGCAATCGACATGCCCCGCTTCGGCTTCTCGACAGCCGAAGCGCTCGAACGCGGGCGCGATGTCGATACGGTGCGCTCGTTCCTCGGCAGCCAGGGACCGATCGCCCTGTTCGACCTGCCCTGGGTGCCCCTCTACCTGGTCTTCGTCTACATGCTCCACCCCTATCTCGGTGCGCTCACCTTCGCCGGCGCCTTCATCCTCTCGATGCTGACGATCATGACGGAACTGATGACCCGCCGGCTGGCAAGCGCTACCCACAAGTCGGGGATAGAACGCAACGCGATCGCCGATTCCAATGCCCGCAACGCCGACATCCTCAAAGCGATGGGATTTGCGGAGCGTGCAGTCGATCGTTTCAACCGCGCCAATCAGGACCATCTTGAGTTGCAGACACGCACGAACGACATCAGTGGCACGTTCGGCGCGATATCCCGTGTGCTTCGCATGATCCTGCAGTCGGCTGTCCTCGGCCTCGGCGCGTGGCTGACGATCCAGGGCGAGCTATCGGCAGGTGCAATTATTGCGGCGTCTGTTGCCTCGGCACGTGCTCTCGCACCTGTCGATCTGGCAATCGGAAACTGGAAGGGCTTTGTCGCCGCCCGGACAGCCTTCAACAGATTGAAGGAGACGGTGATTGCCCTCTCGGGCACCGTCCCGCCCATGCAATTGCCGGCGCCCACGCACTCGCTGAAGGTCGAAAAAATAACCGTCGCGGCACCCGGCTCCGGACGGGTTCTGCTCAGCGAAGTCAGTTTCGAGATCGCAGCGGGACAGGCGCTTGGCATCATCGGTCCGAGCGGCGGCGGCAAGACGACGCTCGCACGCGCCCTGACGGGCGTCTGGCCGACCCTTCGTGGCAGCGTCAGGCTTGACGATGCCGAACTCACGCAATGGTCGGACACCGATCTTGGCCAGCATGTCGGCTACTTGCCGCAGGATGTGGCGCTCCTGGATGCGACGATCGAAGAAAACATCTCGCGCCTCGAGCCGCAGGTCGATCCCCGCGCGATCGTCGAAGCCGCTCAGACGACGGGCATTCATGAAATGGTCGTGCGTATGACCGATGGCTATCGCACCGCACTCGGACCTCAAGGCATCTCGCTTTCGGCCGGGCAGCGGCAGCGCATCGGCCTGGCGAGAGCGCTCTATCGCAATCCTTTCATCGTGGTCATGGATGAGCCCAATTCGAATCTCGACGGCGAGGGCGAAATGGCGCTCACCCAGACGATCAAAGCGGTTCGGGCCAGAGGCGGCATCGCAATCGTCATCGCTCACCGGCCGAGCGCACTCGCGGCCGTCGACATGGTTGCCGTTATCCAGAATGGAAAGATGGTAGCGTTCGGACCCAAGGACGACATCCTCAAACCATCGGTAGCGGACACTGGCAGCAAACCTGCGGCCGCAACACAGGTCGGCTCGCGCATCATGGCGAGGATGTCGGAATGATCGAGGTAAAGGGAACAAAAACCGCCAAGGAGCAGGACGATTCGCACGATCGCTATGTCTTCAAGAATGAGGACAAGCTCTCGAAAGTGCCGATGTTCATGACGCTCTTTCTGACCGGATTCGCGCTCTATTTGAAGAGTGCACTGTCAAACCAGCCGGAGGGCCTTCCGCTGGGAGAGACGGGACCGAGGCCGGCCCCGGATCCTCATGAGGGGCTGCTGCCGATCGATCCCATCTCCACTGGCGCTGTCGCGCCGGGAGACGCCGAAGAGCAAGAAAAGGCGCCAACTGGAAAGAAGGGTGGCGTGCAACTCTCCAATTACAGGAATGCCATAAGTCATCCGCTGGACGACTCTCCGCCTATCGAATTCAACAGGCTCAACCTGCCAAGTCTAAGCCTCCTGAAAACATCGGGTGGAGTTTCGGTGTCCTTCCACGCATCAAACGACAATGCCTGGACGGCTTCGAGACCGATATCGACAGCTCCCTTCCGCATTTCCAAAGACAATGCCTGGACAGGCCCCAACCAGGCCTCAGAGGCATCCCCTGAACCAGACGACGTCAAGCCTCCGCCCGCGCCTGTCCAGCAGGAAAAAGCGCCCAATCGCGCGCCGCGTACCGGCAGTCCCGTCACGCTCGCCGATGTCTCGGGTTGCGCAATCGCGTTGATCGGTCTTGCCGATCTCCTGCGAGGGACCCTCGATCCCGATGGTGACGTGCTGTCCGTCAAGGATATTACTGTCTCTTCCGGCAAACTCGTACAGACCGCTGGCGGATGGACATATCAGGCCGAGGCCCTCGGCCCAGTGACCATCAATTATCAGATTACCGACGGCATGGCCTCCATCGTGCAAACCGCCAGTTTCTCCGTCGTCAAGCCCGCGCCCGTTACCGGCACGACTGGCGACGACCTGTTGGTCGGCACCAGTTGCGGCGACGACATCGACGGACTGGCCGGCAATGACAATATCGACGCCAAAGACGGCAACGATACTGTCAACGCCGGCGATGGAAATGACAACATTGTCGCGGGCAGTGGCAATGACACGGTCTTTGCGGGCGACGGCAATGACATCGTTCTCGGCGGCCTGGGCGACGACCACATCTTTGGAGGTGCCGGCAACGACCGCCTGTACGGCGAAGAGGGCCGCGACAGCATCTTCGGTGACGCCGGCGACGATCTGCTGAGCGGCGGCGGCGATAGCGACATCCTTCATGGTGGCGACGGCAATGATACCCTGAACGGGGACGCTGGGAACGACGTTCTGCAGGGTGAAGGGGGCAACGACGGCCTGTTCGGCGGCGATGGTGACGATATCCTTCTCGGTGAAACAGGCATCGACACCCTCAATGGCGGCACGGGGAACGACTTCCTGAGCGGGGGCAGCGACCAGGACACAGTCAAGGGAGATGACGGCAACGACACCGTTGCCGGTGATGCTGATGGTGTGGACGACAGCTATGACGGAGGAACCGGGACTGACACACTCGATTATTCGGCACTTGCCGAGGCGGTGGCAATCAATCTGGCTGATGGCAGTGCGTCCGGCATCGAGATCGGCAACGACACGATCTCCAATTTCGAAATCGTTCGCGCCGGTGCGAGCGATGACTCGGTGACCGGCAGTGCAGAAGCCGAGGAAATGCATGGCAACGCCGGGGATGATTGTCTCCGCGGCGGTGAGGGTGCGGACCTTGTGAACGCCGGTGATGGCGACGACGTTGTTACAGGCGACCTCGATTGTGCCGCAGACAGCTATGACGGCGGAAGCGGCATAGACACGCTCGATTATTCTGCCGCTGTCATGTCTGTTGTCGTCGATCTCAATGCTGCGAATGCAACCGGTCAGGAGATCGGCGTTGACGGGATCAGCAACTTCGAAATCATCAAGACTGGCGATGGTGACGATGTGCTGCGCGACGGAGATGCCGCCGAATGCCTCTCGGCCGGAGGCGGCGATGATGTCGTCGTCGCGGCGGCCGATGCGTCGGATGACGATTTCCGCGGGGGCGATGGGTTCGACGCGATCGACTACTCGCAGGCCGCCCATGCTGTGCTCATCGACTTGAACACGGGCACGGCCACCGGCTTCGATGTGGGTCATGATGCGATCGGGGGCTTTGAAAAGGTCGTCGGTGGTGCCGGCGACGACATTATCCGCGCTGGTCCGATGGCCGCTGTCGTCGAAGGCGGTGCGGGCGAGGACACGTTCGAGTTCTGCATTCCTGCCGGCGAGAACAGCGCCGCTGTCGTCCACCAGATTCTGGATTTCATGGTGGGCGACCGCATCGACGTGTCCAAGTACAAGATCTTCGACGAGGTCATGGACGGTCTGGAGGACCGCTTCGAGGAAATCTACGGCGACAAGGCCGATGCCGAACCTTTGCCGATCCGCGTTCGTCATGAGGGAACGGACGATATGAGCCGAACCTTCATCGAAGTCGATATGGACAAGGATCAACATTACGAAATGACGATCAATCTGACGGGGCACCATCTCCTCGTTATCGTCGAAAACACCTGATGGGCGGGGAGAAGAGACATGCTTCAAAAACAGCCAAACACCCAGCCTCGGCACTCGCCCGAGACGAACAACATGTTCCCTGTCACTACGCGTGTTCTTGCCGGCGTAGCGGTTGGCTTCCTGCTCTTCGCAGGCGCCGGCGGATGGGCGGCGACGACACAGTTGCGCGGCGCGGTCATCGCATCGGGTATCATCAAAGTCGATCGAAATCTGAAGTCGATCCAGCATCGGGATGGCGGCATCGTCAGCGAAATCGCCGTCAAGGAGGGTGACATCGTCACGAAAGGGCAGATCATGCTGCGCCTCGACGACGCCCAGACGCGCGCCGAACTCTCGATCGTCAAGACGCAGCTCGTCGAATTGACGGGACGCCAGGCGCGGCTGATCGCCGAGCGAGACAATCAGGACGAAGTCGAGTTCGCGCCGGCCTTTGTCGCTGAGTTTCCATTGATCTCAACTGGCGAGCGCCGCCTGTTCGATGGGAACCGCCGCAACAGGCAAAACCAGAAACAACAGCTCCAATACGGAATATCTCAGCTCGAAGAGGAACTGAAAGGCCTGATCGCCCAGTATGATGCAAAGGACGACGAACTCGAACTGGTGCGAACCGAACATGGCAAGATCAAAGGCCTTGCAGACAAGAAGCTCATCGATACGTCCCGCAAATACTTCATCGACCGCGAACTCGCGAAGCTGACGGGTGAGAGTGGGGAGATCCAGGCCAATATTGCGCGGTCGAGAGCCCGGATGAGCGAAATCCGGGTTCAGATCATCGCCATTGATGAGGCGGCCCGCACCGAGGCTCAGCGCGAACTGAGCATTGTCGAGCCGAAATTGTCTGAATTGCGTGAACGGCGCATCGCTGTCGAGGATCGGCTGGCGCGAACCGATATCCGGGCGCCACTATCGGGAACAGTGAACGAGCTTTTCGTCCATACAATCGGCGGAGTCATTACGCCTGCGGAGAAACTGGTGACGCTTGTGCCGGCCGATGCCGCATTGAAGATAGAGGCCAGACTGTCTCCCACCGATATCGACCAGGTATTCATCGGTCAGGAGGCACGGATGCGTTTCTCCGCCTTCAACCAGCGCGCAACACCCGAGCTTGACGGTAGCATCGCCTATGTCTCCGCGGCGACAAGCACCGACCCGGCGACGGGCCAGATCTTCTATCTTGCAGACGTCGCCGTGCCTGCGAGCGAGCTTGCCAAACTCGGCAACAACAGGCTTCTTCCGGGCATGCCGGTCGAAGTTTTCGTTTCAACGCAAGAGCGGACCGCGATATCGTTTTTCGCCAAGCCGCTCTCGGATCAATTCAACCGTGCGTTCCGCGAAGAGTAATTTTGCTATGATCTTCGAGCTGAATTTGCGCGAGTAGCGTCTAGATTTTTCCGGTTGATTGCCGCCGAAAGTGAGCGGCAATTCCAGTTGATGAGAAGTCATCTGAGTGGTGTGTTGGCGCGAAGGCTCACTTGGCCAACCCACTGAAGCGTTCCGCAAACGGATGCCCTGAACTTCGGCGCACCCGGAGCGGAGACCGGACGGCGAAGACCTCACCGGAGGAGTCCATCGATATCGAATTCGTCCCAGCCGCGAAGCTTCGCGGCGGGATCGTCAGAGTTTCCTTTGGACGCCCTAGACGCCTTGGCCGCCTTCTTCAGTGACCGGGTCAGCTTCGCCTTGTAGGCAGCCTGTCGCCGGTTCTCCGCAGCGGCGGTCGCGTCTTTTTCGCGCCATTCATCGACGACGGCGCGGTCCAGCAGGTCCTCCACGACACGCGGATCGAAGACGTGGAAAGTAATCTGCCTGGCGCGGCCACTCAGCCTCACCGTGCGCGTTCCTGCGCTCGGAAGACGGCCGTCCTTCAGCCAGCGATGCCTCTCACTCGCGGAAATAGCCAGGATGTCCTGGATTTCGCGCGGAATGACCGGCAGGCTTTCGATGCCCTCCAGCGCCTTGGTTATGGTCGCTGCTGTCGAAGAGAACTCCTCTTCGCAGTCTTCTGCCATTCCCAAAATCAGTGCCATTCCATTCACATCGAGCGATTTCCGCACTGCTAAAGGCAGGCCCGCTCGAATTTCCAGAAGGATGCCCTTGGCGCGAACGGCCGATCCGAACGTGGCTGCCGGCGGGAGCCTCCACATTTCGGTAAGTGCGGGTGTGTCATTGATTTTCTGTTTCGGCATCTCGTCTAGATGGGTTTCGCGTTGTTCAGCGTCAACAACGAGGGAAGGTCATCGTTCCCCTATCCCCGTCGAACTCCGAGCAATAAAAAAGGCCGGGGCGAAATCGCACCGACCTTCTCAACATCGCTCTTCACACCAGTGCCAGTACATCCGTGGTCAAAAGCAGATTAGCGACTTCGGCTATCGCGAACGCTCCTGTGGAGCACTCACCAGCGATGCCGATGGGCACCATATGGCCCTTGATCGTGTTCGATTCAAGTCCACGGCGTGAAGTTATTGCGGGTTAGGCGGCCCCCTGCTGCCGGTTTGCAGGAGAGACATTCGCGATATCGCGATTGCGGTGTACCGGGTTTTGAGGATCCGTGCGAATTCGCCCATGCTCACCTTGCCCCACGCAGGAGCAGACGGATCAGCAGGTCCTTTTAAGCTTCGCTCATCGTCAGGTCGTTCATGGCGATTTCTTTCATCAAGATCGACGTCCCAACATGCAGGCTGCGACATCGCCGGACGGGGCGCATCGGATTTGGTGAAGCGCCCGACCCGTCGAGGCTTAGGACAGCTTCCTGATGGTGCTGTAAATGATGTTGCGGTTGGCACCGAACCAGACCGTCTTCTCAACGGTGTTTTCCGGCGCACTGCCATCGGCAATACGCCACATGTCGGCCTCGGACCGCTGGAGGAGTTCCCAGTTCATATAGGATTCCATGTATCCGTCATCGGCCATCTCATCGGAGAAGTTGGCAAATAGGAAGACGCCACCCGGTTTCAGCATTTCCATGCAAATCTGCGTCAGTCGGATTGCTACTTTATCGGTGAGGTAATCATACAATCCTGCTGCGTAGATTAGATCGAAGGTGCCAATCTGATGCTTTCGCGCGAGCAAGGCGCGTACGGATCCATTGATAGGCTCGACGGAAGTCCCATGGAATTGACGCGAGATCGAGCGGATACTTTCAGGGTCCTGATCAAGAGCAACCCAGCGTTTAAGGCGGCCTTCTGCAAGTGCTTTTGATGCCTCCGCTTCGCGAAGGTGACCGGCGGCGACGGCCAGGACTTCGGTATCCGAACCCGTTCGCGCAGCGGTCTCGTCAACATAGCGGGTCAGGATGTCGCGACGTTCCCTCACGGCTACCGGGCCGGGAGCGTTTATAGTGTATTCGAAGATATCCAGACCAAGAGGGGTGGACCTGGCCACTTCTTCGGCCACCGCCGGATGCCCATAAATAAAGTCTATAAGACTGGCATCACCGGAATAGCCGCGAGGTTTTTCAAAAGACCAGCGAGTGAACGGGCACTGCTGCAAAATCTCTGCCGAGGGATGGGCCTGAATAATCGGGATGAGCCTCTGCCACACTGCAGCGCCGAATTTTTGACGGACGTCATGGAGCTGACCAATCAACCACCTGACTGCATCAAACAGGTTTTTGCCCGCGGCGAGCCGCTGCATTGCAATGCTGACGACAATCGCAAACTCAGCCTCCGCAGTTCTCAGGAGGTCTGGTTCATTATCCTGGTTAGGTGAAGGGAAGTTATTGCTGACGGACTGCGGTGTGATCAAGCTTTGGCCATCAAGGGAGAAAAGGGGCTGAGCCACGGAACCTCACTGGTGAATAAAGATTTAAAACATCGTGTAAAATCCTCAACAGTCTCACGAAGGTCAAGCGTTAAGGTTGGCGCCAGCGTGCAAATGCACGTCTTAGCTTTAGAAAATATTAGTGAACCCGAGAGATACTCCGCCGGCTTGGGGATCGTTCGAGCGTTATCGGTTGATGTGGAGTCTGCGTAGGGCTATCCAGCGTCAGCTAGCAGTCTGCGGAGGGCACCTGCTGCAAGAAGTTTGGTGGCAGGGGCATGATGCACGTGTTAGCCGAGACCGCAGCCGCTACCGTGCAGCCGACGCTGTCGCCAGAACAGCTGCGTTGCCTTTATAAGCAGAAGAGCGAGAGCGTCCGAAAGAGCGCTACCCGCAACGGCCTCTGGATAGCGGTCGCTGTTTACCTTGCGTATTCTTTCACGGACTATCTTTTTATTGGCGATGTAGTCCAGTACACGATCGCTGGTCGGTTGGCGGTTAGCGTGAGTGCGCTATGCATGCTGGAATTCTTGCTCTACCGCAAAGCAAGAGCCGATACAGTCGACATAGCCGCGGCGGTGTCCGTGCTAGCAGCTTATTTTGTCTGGCTTCTCACCGCACAGATGACCACGGTCAGGGACGCGTTCTCATATTATATGGTTTTTGGCGCGATCTTCATGATGAGCGTCAACTTGTTCTTCAGTTTCCGGTTTCCGGTTGCTCTTGCGGCCTCCGCAACAAACGTGCTCATCTTCATCGGCGCCCTCTATCTGTTCGCGCCGATGTTGCTTCTCCACAAGCTGATCCTCGCTGCGTTCTGCATTTCTTGCTTTATTTTTACGTCTTACGTGAATCTTCAGCTCAACAGAGAGCGCTACAAAGTCTTCCTAAATGCTCTCGAAGCTAGTTTGCAGCAAGCTGCTGCCGACGAAAGGGGCAAGGCTCTCTTGCACCTCTCAAACACGGACTCGTTGACCGGCCTGGAAAATCGACGGGCAATCGATCAACGTCTGCGTGATCATTGGCAACGCTGGCAGGGCAACAGGGTGCCCTTTGCCGTCCTGCTTATCGATGTAGATTATTTCAAACGCTATAACGACTGCTACGGCCATCAAGAAGGTGACCGGTGCCTTATCGCGGTATCCGAGCTTCTCCAAAGCGTAGCCTCGTCCTGGGACTCGATCATCGGGCGATACGGGGGTGAGGAATTCATCGTCATCACACCAATGTCGTATTCGGAAAGAGCGACCGAACTCGCAGAAGCAATGTGCGCTGCCGTGCGGGCGTTGTCTTGGCCACACGAGCACAGGCGAGACGGAACCACTATTATCACCGTGAGTGTCGGCGTATCTCATACGAGGGGCCAGACCAAGCAGGTCGACAAGGTCATTCATGAAGCTGATCGGGCGCTTTACGCCGCCAAGGCAACGGGTCGCAACACCCTCGTCGTCTTCGATCCTGAAGACCCGCAGAGTAGCGATGACAGTGAGGATATTGCCGCGACCCTGAAGATCGCGCTTGAACACGGCCTTGTCTCCCTCGTCTATCAACCGATCCGCAACGTTCAGACCGGCAAGACGGACGCTGTTGAAGCTTTGATGCGTTTGAACATGTTGGACGGAACGCCCGTATCGCCTGTTAAATTTATCCCGGTTGCGGAAAGGACAGGTTCGATCATTGAACTCGGCCGGTGGGCAATTCGCACTGTTTGCCGAGACCTGTTGGCAACCGACCTCATACAGGTTGCTAGTGTCAACGTTTCGCCGATTGAACTTAAGATGCCGGGTTTCGCTACCTATGTGGCAGCAACACTCGCAGAATTCGGCGTGACGGGCGCTCGGCTTGCTTTCGAAATTACCGAAGGCATGGAGCTTGAAATCGACCAGGATGTGGTTCGCTGCATTAGCGACCTGAGAAAACTAGGCGCTCAAGTCTGGCTCGACGACTTCGGCACGGGCTTCGCGGGGCTCTCGTGGCTTCGCCTCATAGAATTCGACACCGTCAAGATCGATCGATCCTTCCTCCATGACTGCAACACGGAGAGAGGCAAGCGGATGTTGCTCGACATCATCGGCCTGTTGCGCAATCGCGGCGTGAGGATCCTCATTGAAGGGGTCGAGACCATCGAACATCAGCGGCTGATGCAGCAGTACGGAATCAACCAGATCCAGGGATATTTCATTGGACGGCCCGCGCCGGCAGCTCAGCTTGAAGCTGATAACGTGCTGCCATTCAGCATGGTCAGGAACCTTGATTCCAAACGTCTGTTTCGGAATGGGCCATAGGTTCAGATCTCTTTTAAGAGCAGCGATTGCGCGATAGCGGCTCGGTGGTTTTATTCCCGTCAGCGCGATCAAGCTTAATTTTCGAGCGTAAACAGGACTATGGCTCCGGCTTCCGGTTGAAAATCAACCCGACGTCGCAGACACCGACGACCGAACGAGCGGCAGGCGACATGGCCACATTGAGAGCCGCAGCGGTGGCGTGAAATATATTTCACATCATGAATTATATTGACATGCATCTGGCGTTACGATTATCTCCACTCACCGGAATTCGAGGAGGAATTCCGGACTTCATGGGATCACAGGTCGCCCGCTAACGGCGCCAACGGATATCGGGAGGGGCTTCGGCCTCGAGGAGGAATCTTGCGCAATTTTTTAAGCACGACCGCGATGGCGGTCCTTGCATCAACGCTTTTGGCCGGTGCAGCCAGCGCGGAAACGGAAAATCCGTTCCGCTGCAAGCCGGGTGAAAAATACGTGATGAACGTCATGGTTTCGGGTGTAGAATACTGGTTCCCGGTCTATGAAATGTTCAAGCAGGCAGGTCAGCAGCTCGGCTGCGAGACCGCTTATACCGGTACGCCGGAATATGACGTCAACAAGCAGATCGCGACCTTCGACCAGGCGCTTGCCCAGAACCCGGCCGGCATTCTCGTACATCCGATGAATTCGGATCCCTTCATCGAGCCGATCAACCGAGCGATCGACCAGGGCACGGCGGTCGTCACCTTTGCCGCGGACTCGCCGCTCTCCAAGCGCATATCCTTCATCACGTCGGATAATACGCGCGAAGGTACCTATGCGGCCGACGCGATTGCCGAAAAGCTCGGTGGCAAGGGCGAATACGCGGTTCTGGAAAATCCGGGGCAGGATAACCACGACAAGCGCATCGCGGCCTTCATCGCTCGCATGGAGGAAAAATATCCCGACATGAAGCTCGTCGGGCGCGCGGCGTCGAACCAGGATCCGAACAAGGCCTATCAGGGTCTCATGAGCCTGGTGCAGGCGCATCCAAACCTCAACGCCGTGTTCATGCCGGAGGCAAACTCGGCGATCGGGGCTGCACAGGCCAACAAGGAAAGCGGCGGCAAGATTCTCGTCATGTGCGCCGACGTCAATGCCAATATCCTCGACATGATCAAGGCCGGAGAAGTGTTCGGCTCGATCAATCCGAACCAGGGCATGCAGGGCTACATGGGTTTCATGATGCTGTGGCTTGCCAAGCATCCGGAGCTGATCGACCCGATGAACGATGCCAAGCGCTCGGGTTTCAATCCGATGAGCATTCCCTTCGTCGACAACGGCTTGTCCATCGTCACGGCCGCCAATGCCGACGATTTCTACTGGGACAAGTATCTGAAGCGTCGCGGTACGAAGGGTATCGAGGAATAGGGCTGCAAAACGGCTGTCCGGGATCGGGAAATCGCGGACAGCCGATGCAAGGGGAGGATGCGATGATGCCGGCGCCGGTTTTGGAGATACGCAATGTCAGCAAACGCTTCGGTGCGATCAAGGCGCTGACGGATGTGACCTTCAGCCTCGAGAAGGGCGAGGTGCACGCGCTCTGTGGCGAAAACGGCGCGGGCAAGTCGACGCTCATGAATATCATCGCTGGCGTGCTGCAGCCGAACGAAGGGGAAATCCTCGTTGATGGCGCACGCGTGGAGATTGCGTCTCCGGCCTCTGCCCAATCCCTGGGAATAGGCCTTGTCCACCAGGAAATCGCACTTTGCCCGGATGCCACGGTTGCCGAGAACATGTTCATGGCGGCGACGAACCGACGGCGTTCGCCCTTGATGAATTTCGCGAGGCTCGAGGGCGAGGCGCAGGCGGTGATGAACCGTCTTGCTCCCATCGATGTCCGCCGGAAGGTCGGCGAGCTGCCGATCTCGAGCCAGCAGCTGGTCGAGATCGCCAAGGCGCTGACGCTCGACTGCCGCGTCCTCATCTTCGACGAGCCGACTGCCGCGCTGACCGAAGCCGAAGCGCAGGTGCTCTTCGGCATCATCAGGGATTTGAAGGCGCATGGCATATCGATCATTTACATCAGCCATCGCATGGCGGAGATCTTCAGCCTTTGTGATCGCGTCACCGTCTTCCGCGACGGACGCTATGTCTCGACCGAAAAGACATCCGACATAACGGCGGAGGACGTGGTTCGCAGCATGGTCGGGCGCGAGATCACTCAGCTCTATCCGGAAAAGCAGCCCGTGGCAGAGCGAACCCGCGAGGCCATTCTTGCGGTCCGAAATCTTGGCGACGACAGGCGTTTTCGTAACGTCAGCTTCGAATTGCGCAAGGGAGAGATCCTCGGCATCGGCGGTTTGATCGGCTCCGGCCGCACCGAAATCGCGGAGGGTATCTGTGGGTTGCGCCACACAACGCAAGGCGAGGTTATCCTCGCGGGCAGCCCGCTTCGTGTGGCTTCCTATGCAGATGCAGTGCGGGCAGGGGTCGTCTACCTGTCGGAGGATCGCAAGGGGTCCGGTGTGTTCCTCGATCTGTCGATCGCGCAGAACGTTGCCGCCCTCGATCTGAAGGCACTGACCGGACGGTTTGGGCTGTTGAACACGAAAACCGAGGCGGAGCTGGCACAAAACCTTGCACGGCGCCTTGGCATTCGCATGGGCGGCATCGGCATGCCGGTCTCGTCGCTGTCTGGAGGCAATCAGCAGAAGGTCGCCATCGCCAAGCAACTGGCGGTCGATCCGAAGGTCATCCTGATGGACGAACCGACGCGCGGCATCGATGTCGGTGCAAAATCCGAGATTCATCGCCTGCTGCGCGAGCTTGCGCGCTCCGGCATCGGCATCCTGGTCATCACATCGGAACTGCCCGAACTGCTCGGCCTCTGCGACCGGGCCATCGTCATTCGCGACGGTACGGTGGCCGGCGAACTCGAAGGCGAGGCGATGACCGAAGAAGCGATCATGCGGCTCGCATCCGGGGTCGCTGCCCCTCAACACAATCCATCGAAGGCATCAGAACATGCCATCTGAAGAAGAATCGGGGACGGGAGACCTTTCAATGACAGATCACGCATTGGCAATGACGAGGGAGCGTCCCTCCTCATGGAGACGGCTCGCGACGATGCGGGAAGCGGGGCTTATCGCGATCATTCTCGCCCTCTGCGTCCTCATGAGTTTTGCCTCTCCGCATTTTTTGACGCTTGGTAATTTCCGGGCCATGCTGATGTCGTTTTCCGTTGAGGGCATCGTCGTCGTTGGAATGACCATCCTTCTCATCGTCGGCGGTATCGATCTCTCGGTCGGGTCGGTCGTCTGCTTCTCGATGGTCCTGTCCGGATCGCTTTTTCTGATGGGACTGGATCCGTGGAGCGCGTCGCTCGTCGGCATTCTCGCCAGCGCGCTGATCGGCTGCGCCATGGGTTTCTTCGTCACGGTGATCGGGCTCAATCATTTCATCACATCTCTTGCGGCGATGGTCATCGTGCGCGGTGTGTGTCTGATCATCACAAAGGGGACACCGCTTTCGCTGTTCACGCTGCCGCCGTCGTTCAAGGCCGTCGGGCAGGGCACGTTCCATGGCGTCCCTTACGTGATCCTGATCTTCGTCGCGATCGTTGCGGTCTTCGATTTCCTGTTGCGCCGCGCGACGGCCTTCCGCAAGGTCTTCTATACCGGCAGCAATGAGAAGGCGGCGCTCTATTCCGGGATCAAGACCAACCAGGTCAAATTCTGGGTGACCGTCCTCTGCGCAACGCTGTCGGGTGTCGCCGGTGTCATCTACATGTCGCGCTTCGGCGCAGCGACCCCGACCTTCGGCGTCGGAATGGAGCTCAACATCATCGCAGCCGCCGTCATCGGGGGTGCGTCCTTGAGCGGAGGCTCTGGTACGATCCTCGGCGCCATTCTCGGCATTGCCCTTCTGTCGGTGGTGACAAGCTCGCTGATCCTGCTCGACATCTCTGTCTATTGGCAGGACATGATCAAGGGCTGTATCCTTCTCGCCGCCGTTTCCATCGACCATTTCCTGCACAAGCGGAAGGCCGTCTGACATGCCGATTGCAAAACCGAAAGCCGTCTCTGCCCCACGCGAAGAAATCGTCATTGCCCGGCAGATGCATCAGGCCCTCGTCCTGCACTTCCTGGAAGGACTGACCCAGGCGCAGATCGCCGACCGGCTCGGCATTTCACATGCAACCGTCAACCGGCTGATCAAGCGCGGCCGCCAGCTCGGCCTTGTCGAGATCAAGATCAAGTCGCCCGTCGAGCCACTCGTCGATATGGAAGAACAGTTACTGGCGCTCGGCGGCATCGGCCGTGCCGTAGTAGTGCCGACCGTCTCCGACAATCCGCAGACAGCCCTCCAGGCAGTCGGCGAAGCGGCCGCTCGCCTACTGCTCGAGGAAATTGCCGATGGGGATACGATCTGCATCACGGGCGGCAAGGGCGTCAGCGCGGTGGTTGCAGGCCTCCAGCCACAGCACCGCTTGGATGTCGAGGTCATTCCGGCAACGGGCTGTGTCCAGGGCAAGCACTACACCGACGTCAACCACGTTTCGACAATGATGGCGGACCGGTTGGGCGGACGCTCGTTCCAGATCCATGCACCGCTCTTTGCAGACAGCGCCACTGAGCGCGGAATGCTCATCAACATGCGTTCGGTCGCCGACGTCTTCAAACGGGCACGAGAGGCGAAGGTGGCGATCGTCGGCATCGGCTCGATCCTCTCTGATGATTCCAGCTATTACGACCTGCATCCGTCCTCCAGCACCGACCGAGCGGCGATCGAGCGCTCTGGCGCCTCGTGCGAACTGCTCGCGCATCTGCTCGATGATCGGGGCAACGTCTGCGACTACAGCCTCAACCGATCGCTGGTCTCCCTGACCCTTTCCGAGTTCGCCTCCATCCCGACGAAGATCGGCGTGGCAAGCGGGCCGAACAAGGCAGGCCCGATCCTCAGCGTCATGCGCGGCAATCACCTCGATACGCTCGTGACCGACGAGGCGACCGGTGCCCGGGTTATTGCTCTGGCGAATGGCAAGGGAGAGGGTATATGAGCGGGCAGCAATTGATGCGTGACATTGGCGGGTCCGGCGTCGCCGCTTCGGCGGTTGGCCTGGGCACCTGGGCAATCGGCGGCTGGATGTGGGGCGGCACGGACGAAGCGGAATCGATCTCCGCGATCCACGCCTCGCTCGACGCCGGCGTCACGTTGATCGACACGGCACCTGCCTATGGCCTTGGCCGATCGGAGGAGATCGTCGGCAAGGCGCTTGCGGGCCGGCGCGACAAGGCCGTCATCGCCACCAAATGCGGCCTTGTCTGGCATACGAACAAGGGCAGGCATTTCTTCGACCAGGACGGAAAGCCGGTTCACCGCTATCTGGGCCGTGATGCGATCTTCCACGAAATCGAAGAAAGCCTGCGGCGTCTGCGCACCGATTATATCGATCTATACATCACCCATTGGCAGGATCCCACGACCCCCATCGAGGAGACGATGCGGGCGCTGGAAGATCTGAAGGCTTCGGGCAAGATCCGGGCGATCGGCGCCAGCAATGTGGGGACTGATGAACTTCGGGATTACATTTCGGTCGGCGGTCTGGATGCCATCCAGGAGCGGTTCAGCATGATCGACCGGGATATCGAGGCCGATCTGCTGCCCTTGACCCGGGCAAACGGCATCGCGACGTTGAGTTATTCCTCCCTGGCACTCGGCCTTCTGTCTGGTGCAATCGGCCCCGGCCGAGTCTTTTCAGGTGACGACCAGCGACGGGACAATCCGCGCTTTTCAGCCGCCAACCGCGAGAAGACGCTGGCCTTTGCGGACGCCATCCGGCCGGTGGCCGACAGACAAAGCGCAAGCATCGCGCAGACCGTCATCGCCTGGACCCTTGCTCAACCCGGGGTCACTTTCGCGCTTTGCGGTGCGCGAAATGCCGCGCAGGCGCTTGACAACGCTCGAGCCGGAACCATTCGGCTGGATGCGGACGACCAGACAGCCATCGATACAGCCATTTCAGCGATAATGACTGACATGGACAGGTAACGGATCGCCATCATGAATCGTGAAGAGACGTTGGACGGGCTTCGCCGGAGCCCGAAGGTAGACGTGTGTGTCATCGGCGGCGGTATCAACGGCATCAGCGTCTTCCGGGAGCTGGCGCTTCAGGGCGTGCGTGTGCTCCTCGTCGAGAAACACGATTATTGCTCCGGAGCGAGCGCGGCGCTGTCGCGCATGGTACACGGCGGGCTTCGTTATCTTGAAAATGGCGAGTTCAAACTCGTCCAGGAATCTCTGGCCGAGCGAGACAGGTTGTTGCGCAACGCCCCCCACTACGTTGCGCCGCTGCCGACGACCGTTCCCGTCTTCGATATCGTCTCGGGGCTCGGCAATGGTGTCATCCGCTTCCTCGGACTGACGCGCCGTCCAAGCCGGCGCGGCGCCATTGCGATCAAGGCCGGACTCAGCATCTACGATTTTCTGACACGCAGTCGGGCAATAATGCCGCATCACCAGTTCCGTGGACGGCGCAAGACGCTCGCCAACTGGCCGGCGCTCAATCCCGACATCAAGAGTTCGGCAACCTACTACGACGCCTGGGTCAGTCACCCCGAACGTCTCGGCATCGAACTCATCGGCGACGCCCTGTCGTCCGGACCACAGGCGCTGGCGCTGAATTATGCCGAAATCGCTGCCGACGAGAACGGTCGATACGTGGTCCGCGACACGATCGGGGGCACTTCGATAGCGATGGAACCGACGCTGATCATCAACGCAACCGGCGGATGGATCGACATTACCAACAAAACGCTGTTTACGCCGGGGGCACGACCGGCACCCCTGATGGGCGGAACCAAGGGCTCGCATCTCATCATCGACAATGCGAAACTCTACGATGCGCTAGCCGGTCACATGATCTACTACGAAAACGAGGATGGCCGTATCTGCATCCTGTTTCCCTATCTGGGGAAAGTCCTCGTCGGCTCCACCGATATCCGCGTCGAAAACCCGGAAACAGTACGCTGCGAAACCGACGAGCGCGATTACATCCTGCAATCGCTGTCTTTCGTTCTGCCTGATATCGAGATCCGACCGGAAGACATCGGCTTCCAGTTTTCCGGCGTGCGGCCTTTGCCGGCCAGCACCGACAGTTTTACCGGTCGTATCCCGCGCGATCATTTTTGCACGATCGTGGACGCCGGAGACGGCGGGCCGGCGGTGCTGTGCATGATCGGCGGCAAATGGACGACCTTCCGTTCGTTCGGCGAACTCGCTGCCGATCTCGCGCTCGAGCGACTCGACAAAGAGAGAAAGGTTTCGACCACGGACCGGGCGATCGGAGGCGGACGCCGGTTTCCGCTCGATCGTGCGGTCTGGATTGCCGAAATGGCCGCGAAAAAATCAATTCCAGCCATCCGAATGGCTGCGCTCTTTGCCCGTTACGGCACGGAGGCGGAGGCGATCGCCGACTTCATCGTCGCCGCGCCGGACATGGCCATGCCGCACCCCGACTATTCGGCGCGTGAACTGCTTTTCCTCATCCGCAACGAAGCGGTCGAGCGACTGGACGACGTGCTCCTGCGCCGCACGACACTTGCCATAACCGGCAATCTCTCGCTGCACATGATGGATGCGGTTCTCGATCTTCTTGCGACGGAAAAGGCCTGGACCCCGGCGCAACGCACTTTGGAGCGAGACCGGTTTCTGACCCTGCTGCGCGACCGCCATGGCGTTGACGAAAATACCCTTTCCGCGAGGAACGAACAAAGGAGCATGCAATGCGAAACAACAGCAAAGTCCGGATGAACCGGCTATTCGGTGCCGGCCGCTGCCTGGACGTGGCGGTCGATCACGGCGTCTGCAATGAGCCGTCCTTTCTCAGCGGACTGGAAGACATGCAGTCCGTCGTCGAAGCACTCGTCGATGCCGCACCCGACGCGATCCAGATGAACTACGGCCAGGCCGACCTCCTGCAGAATGTTGCCGGCAGGACCAAGCCGGCCCTGGTCATGCGCGTCGATATGGGCAATCCCTACAACCGCGAGCGCCACCGCCACATGTGGGCCGTGCTGCAGAACGAGGCCGAGCCCCTGATCGGTGCCATCGAGATGGATGCCGCCTGCGTCGTCGTCAATCTCTTCATGCTGCCTGACGAACCCGATCTGTTCCGGCAATGCGTCCAGAACATCGCCCGCGTTCGGGCCGATTGCGACAGATACGGCATGCCGCTGATGATAGAACCGCTGGTGATGCAGCCGGTCGACAAGGCCGGCGGCTACATGGTCGACGGCGATGCGGACAAGATCGTCACCCTGACCCGGCTCGCCCGGGAGATGGGCGCCGACATCGTCAAGGCCGATCCGACCACCGATGCCGAAGATTTCCATCGGGTCGTGGAAGCGGCCCGATGCCCGGTTCTTGTGCGCGGCGGCGGCAGGGAGGATCTGCGGGTGGTCTTCGAAAAATCGGCTGCCTTGATGCGACAGGGCGCGATGGGCATGGTCTACGGGCGCAACATCTATCAGCACGCCAATCCAGGCGCAGTAGTGCGCGGATTGATGGCGATCATTCACGACGATGCTGGCGGCGAGGATACTTTCGCGCTTTATCAGCAGGGCTGAAGACGAAGACCAGAAACCTTGGGAGGGGTTCCGCATGGCAAACTATCTACTGGGGCTCGACGCTGGCAACACGGTCATCAAGGCCGTGATCTTCGATCGGCAGGGAAACGAAATCGCCTCCGCCTCGGCGGAGGGGCATAGCCGCATGCCTTGCCCCGGTCACGTCGAACGTGGATTGGACGAACTCTGGGCGAATGCCTGCAAAGTCATCCGTACGTGTATCGAGCAGGCGGCGATAGCGCCTCGCGACATCGTCGCCGTTGGCTGCGCCGGTCACGGAAATGGTCTTTATGCCCTGGACCTCAATGGCGAGCCGCTGCTCGGCATCCAATCGCTGGATACGCGCGCAGCCGCGCTCGTCGAGGAATGGCAGCAGCAAGGCGTCGGCGACCGGACCTACCCGATAGGTCACCAAAGGCCCTGGCCATCGCAGACGCCGACCTTGCTCGCCTGGCTGAAACGGCATCGGCCGGAAGCCTTTTCCAGGCTCGGCACGGTTTTCCTGTGCAAGGATTTCATCGTCAACCGCCTGGCGGGTGTCCGCGTCAGTGACGTGTCGGACATGGCGGGCTGCGGATTGCTCGACGTCGCCAATCGCCGTTACGATCAGGCGCTCATGCAGGCTTACGGCCTTGGCGACTGCATGCCACTCCTGCCGCGGCTGATCGAAAGCTCTGATATTGCGGGCCACGTCACCGATGAGGCCGCAGCGCAGACGGGACTTGCAAGCGGAACTCCGGTGGTCGGCGGCCTGTTCGACGTCGTCGCATCCGCCATTGGCTCCGGCGTCACCCGGACCGGGGCGGCATCGATCATCGCCGGAACCTGGAGCATCAATCAGGTCATCATCGATACGCCGCAGTTGGCGGCACCCGTCTTCATGTCCTCGACCTTCGACCGCGAGCGCTACATGGCAATCGAGTCGAGCGCCACTTCCGCCGCAAACCTCGAATGGCTGGTGCGCGAGTTCTTTGCCGATGTCCTGGCGAACGGGCGCTCTCCCTTTGATCTTTGCGGCGAGCTTGCTGCCAGCATCGAGCCTGCCAGCGATGATCCGCTCTATCATCCCTTCCTTTATGGCGCCCAGCAGAACGGCAATGCCCGCGCTGGCTTCTACGGCGTCGCCGGCTGGCATACGAAGGCGCATCTCGTGCGCGCGGTCCTGGAGGGCGTGGCCTTTGGCCACCGCCAGCATATCGAAACGATGCGAAGCGCCGGCGCCATCTTCAACGAAGCGGTTCTTTCCGGCGGCGGATCGCGCAGCCTGATCTGGCCGCAGATATTCTCCGATGTCCTGGGACTGTCAGTATCGATCGCCCGCTCGCGTGAAACCGGGGCGTTGGGGGCTGCAATTGCGGCCGGAACGGGTGCGGGTATCTTTTCGGACTTCGCTGCCGGTGCCGCATCCATGGTCCGCATGGAGCGCCATTATGTTCCAAATGCGGGACTCGGCGGCCACTATGAGCGGCGCTACGGTCTCTATCTGGATCTGGCCGAAGCGATGGCGCCGATCTGGCGGCGCCTGTCGACGCCACTGATGCCGGCAGCGGGAGCCGTGGTATGACCGAGCCATCCAATCAGGCGGTGATCGATGCTGGCTCCTACGACTTCATCATCGTCGGGGCGGGCTCGGCCGGATGCGTTCTTGCAAATCGCCTCTCGGCAAATCCAGCACACCGCGTCCTGCTCCTGGAGGCGGGCGGCAGCGACCGTTATCACTGGGTGCACATTCCGATCGGGTACCTTTTCTGCATGGGTAATCCTCGGACGGACTGGATGATGAAGACGGCGTCTGAGGCTGGCCTTAACGGTCGTTCACTTCCCTATCCGCGCGGAAAGCTGCTCGGCGGCTGCTCCTCGATCAACGGGATGATCTACATGCGTGGTCAGGCGGCCGACTATGATGGATGGCGGCAGGCGGGCAATGCCGGATGGGGATGGGAGGATGTGCTGCCATACTTCCTCAGGTCCGAGGACAATTATCGCGGAAAGTCCGAGATGCATGGTGCGGGTGGCGAATGGCGCGTGGAGCGCCAGCGTCTGTCCTGGCCGGTGCTCGATGCGTTTCGAGACGCGGCAGAGGAACTCGGCATCCCGAAGACGGATGATTTCAATAGCGGGGATAACGAGGGCTCCGGCTATTTCGAGGTCAATCAGCGTGGCGGATTGCGCTGGAACACCACCAAGGCTTTCCTGCGACCGGCGATGAAGCGGGCCAATCTCAGGGTCCTGACCGGTGCGGAGACTGGCAAGCTCGTGCTCGATGGCTTGAAGGTCACCGGCGTCCAGTTTCGATTGAACGGAAAGATCCATGAAGCGCGTGCTCGCCGCGAAGTCATTCTTTCCGCCGGAGCGATCAATTCGCCGAAGATACTGGAGGTTTCAGGAATCGGCAGGCCCGATGTGTTGCAGGCTGCCGGCATCGAGCTCAGGCACCGCCTGAGCGGTGTCGGACAAAACCTCCAGGACCATCTGCAGATTCGCACTGTCTTTCGCATCGAAGGTGCAAAGACCCTGAACCAGCTCTATCACAACATCTTTGCCCGCGCCGGAATGGGTCTCGAATATGCCATTCGCCGCTCCGGCCCGCTTTCGATGGCGCCGAGCCAGCTCGGTATTTTCGCAAAAAGCGATCCGGCCGTGGCGACCGCCGATCTCGAATACCATGTCCAGCCACTCAGCACCGACAGGCTGGGCGAACCGCTGCACCGCTATCCGGCCGTTACGGTTTCGGTCTGCAATCTGCGCCCGGAGAGCAGGGGCACGGTCCATGTGGCCGGCCCGGATGTATCGGCGGCTCCGGACATAAGGCCCAACTATCTCTCGACGACGGGCGATCGCATCGTCGCCGCGAGCTCTATACGGCATGCCCGCAGGCTGATGCAGGCCGAGGCAATATCGCGGTTTGCCCCCAAGGAGTTGCTGCCGGGTACGGAATTTCAAAGCGACGAAGAACTGATCCGAAGGGCAGGCGACATTGCAACGACAATTTTCCATCCCGTCGGCACCTGCAGGATGGGAAGCGACGAAAGCGCAGTCGTCGATCCTCAGCTGCGTGTACACGGTATTGGCGGGCTGAGGGTCGTGGACGCTTCGATCATGCCGAACATCGTGTCAGGAAACACGAATTCGCCTGTGATCATGATCGCCGAGAAGGCTGCAGACATGATCATCGCGTAAGGACGCGCGACTGCTAAAACGACGAGGCACGTTTGTCTTGTCGGCTGAGTGCATGTGGCGATTGAAGCGCAGGCAGAGCCGGTGCCGCTCGCTCGCGTCAGGCCGTCTTGGGGTCGGTTTGGTGGCTGGACGGGCCCATGCTCTGGCAAACCGCGGCTTCGAGATCAAAGGTGAAGGCGTTGCCGGTACCTCGGCTAGCCCCCGGTTGGAAGGGCCATGCCAAGGAGGTACAAAAATAAAGAAGTCGATGACTGGCGCGTTCAACGTAGGTTCATCGCCACAGATCTATTTTCAGAGAAACAAGCGCATGAACGTCACACCTAAGTGACGGCACACGCTACGTTTTTTCCTGCCGACCGCAATGTGGAGCTGCCCGCTTTGAACCATGATGGTGGCGCGGCCCCAAGGGAGTTGAATGTGAGAGATACCCTTCTCAGAATCTGTGCAACCGGCCTTCTTTTGCTGTTGCCTGCGATAGCCTCTGCCGCCGAAGGCTATTCGACGGCGAACGTCAATATGCGTGCGGGTCCGAGCACGAGCTACCCCGCAGTTGCCGTTATCCCGCTTGGCGAATCTGTCGAGATCCATGGTTGCCTTGCTGACGTGCCATGGTGTGACGTCGAATTCTACGGTGGTCGCGGTTGGGTCGCCGGACGTTATGTTCAGGCGGTGTATCAAAGCCGGCGTGTTTATGTCGGACCCGAATACTATCGCCCGCTCGGAATTCCGACGGTTGTCTTCAGCGTAGGCAATTATTGGGACCGCTATTACCGCAACCGTGATTTTTATCGAGACCGCGACCGGTGGCGTCGCGGCCCGGATTTCTACCGCCCGCAGCCTCGCGACTTCAACCGTTCAGAATTCGATAGGCGGCCCGACTTCGATCGACGACAAGACGCTGACGGACGTCGTGGATTTGATAGAAGCCCTGATCTTGGCCGCACTCCGGACGTTGATCGCCGTACCGGCTTCGATCGCGATCAGCGCCGGCAGTTTGATTTCAATCGCGACCGAGACAACCGCAGGCCCGATGCCAACGGTGACGAAAATCGCCGCCCGCCATTCGATCGCCAGCCGGACTTTCGCCGCGACGGCGATGACAACGGCTACCGTGATCGTCGGGACTTTCAACGTCGGGGAGGCGATAACAGCAACAACGGTGACATCCGTCGCAGAGGCGATAATGACGGCGCGGGGAATGATCGAAGAAGACCGCGCGGCGCGTGTGATCCGGGCGACCCTGACTGCAACAACTGATTACAGGGGCGGCGCGATGCCGCCCTTTTCGTTTGTGGACGAGACTTGAACTCACGCCTCACAACATTCCTCGGCGTGTTGCGGCTCAGCAATCATTGCATTCGTCGTCGCCGACTTTTGCGGCTGTCTCAGTGGCTGTCTCGACCAGATCTAGTGGCCCGATTCCGAAATGCCTCTCGGCTCGGCAAGCGGCAGCATGCCGCGATAGATCCCTGGTTCTGAGCCTTCGATTGGAACTGCCCCGACGCTTCGACGGTAGAACTCCATTGGACCGGCGCCCCCGATTACCCCGTAGGCATAGCCTTGCGCGTACATATCGAGAAACGTGGTCAGCAGCAGAGCGTGGCCAACTCCTTTGCCGCGGGCGGCCGTATCGACGCCGGTCGGCCCGAAGAAACCCTTGGCGGTTGCCTCGTGGCAGGCAAAGCCGATGAGTTCGTCCTTCTGGATTGCGATGAAGCAAGTGGGCGGCCGGCGCATGGTGGCAACCGTCGCTTCCGCGGCCCAGCCGGATCCGAAGCGCGGCTCGATCCAGGCCGTCAGAGCGTTCAACTCCGGCGCAAGGACACGCCGGATGGTGATGCCCTGTTCGGCAATGCGCGCATCGAGTTCAGGATCGGCCTTCAGCTCGTAGAGTTTTACCAGCATGTCCATGGTTTATTCCTTTGTCAGCCTTTGATGGCGCCTGCCGTCAGGCCGGCAACGATACGTCTCTGGAAGATCAATACGATGATGATCAGCGGCAGTGTCACGGTAACCGATGCAGCCATGATCTGACCGAACGGATATTCGTATCGGCTATTGCCGGCGATCAGGCCGATCGCCACCGGCACCGTCCGGTTCTCGTCCGTCAGGGTGAAGGTCAGCGCGAAGAGAAACTCGTTCCACGCCAGAATGAAGGCAAGAATGCCCGTGCTGGCGAGCGAGGGTCCCATCAGCGGCAGCAGGATCTTCATCAGAATTCTAAAATGTGAGCAGCCGTCGATGATCGCAGCCTCTTCCAGCTCCCGCGGAAACTCGCGGATGAAGGTGGTCAGGATCCAGGTCGTGAAGGGTACGGTCGACAGGAGATAGGTGAGGATGAGCGCGCTTGGCCGGTTGAACAGACCCATCCAGTTGATCAGCTCGAACATGCCGGAGAGAACGACGACCTGCGGGAAGATCGAGATCATCAGCACGATCAACAGGATCGTGCGCCGTTGCGGAAAGTCGATGCGCCCCAGCGCATAAGCGGCGCTGAGCCCGATGACGAGTGACAGGAAAGTGGTTGAGACCGCGACATAGGCCGAGTTCAGAAGCGAGCCCATGAAAACAGGATTGTCGATCAGCTGGCGATAGTAGGTGAAGTCGAACGCCGGCATCAGCGCGGATTGGTAGAGCGCCGAACCCTGCTTCGTCGAGGAAACGAAGGCCCAGTAATAGGGAAACAGCGTGTAGAACAGGACGAGCAGAAGAGCCAGGATCTGGAGGCTTCGCACGGCGCGCCGCCGCATCCGGAAGTAGGAGGCAGGCTTGCGGACGGACTTCGGGATGATTGCATCGGCCATGTCGCTCAGGTCCCCGCGGCTCTGTCGAGGCGAAGGACCCCGATGATGATGATGGCGACAAGCGCGACGAGCAGGAAGACCCAGGTCGATGCCGCCGAGCCGATGCCGAGCTCCTGGAAGCTGATCAGCCGGTCGCGTGCGTAAATGGAGACGGTCGTGACGCTTTCGTTGCTTGCCGCCATCACATAGGCAAGGTCGAACATCCTGAGTGCATCGAGGGAGCGGAAGAGGACCGCTACGCCGATTGCCGGGCGCAGCATCGGCAGGGTGATCGACCAGAAGCGCTTCCATGCCGGAATGCCATCGACCTCCGCTGCCTCGAATATTTCCGAGGATATCAGTTGCAGGCCTGCCAGAATGAGCAAAACCATGAACGGGGTTGTCATCCACACGTCGACGAAGATCACGACGCCCATCAGCAGCGATCCGCTCGCCGTCCAGGGAATGCCATGATCGATGAGGCCGAGCCCGATGA
The DNA here is from genome assembly GCF_056397645.1 of Rhizobium sp. 05L429. Classification (NCBI taxonomy): domain Bacteria; kingdom Pseudomonadati; phylum Pseudomonadota; class Alphaproteobacteria; order Hyphomicrobiales; family Rhizobiaceae; genus Rhizobium; species Rhizobium sp. 05L429. The sequence continues at coordinate 143,586 of NZ_JBFTNV010000015.1, forward strand.
GGACCTTGTTGATAACGCCGAACTGGTCGTTCAGCATCCATTCCCAGATCTTCGTCGAGACGACGACGGGGATCGCCCAGGGCACGAGGATGGCGGCGCGCGCCAGCCCGCGGCCCGGAATGGCTTCGTTGACGAGAAGCGCTATCGCGAGGCCGAGAATTGTCTCGATCGCGACCGAGATGACAGTGAAGACCAGCGTGTTCTTAACGGCAATCCACCAGCTGCGGTCGCTGATGACCTCAAGGAAGTTGTCGACCCCGGTCATTGAATAGACGGAGGGATCGTCAAGGTAGGCATCGGTGAAGGCGAAGAAGAAGGTGCGGCCGAGCGGCCAGAGGGCGACGACCAGCATGACGATGATGACCGGCAGCAGAAACAGCCATGCCGCACGATGGTCCCGGCGGGCGAGCCGGGCACTCATTGTCGCGCTCCTTCGATCACGCCAGCCTGGCGATCGAGAATGAGCCGTCTTCCGTCTGCGGCGAAGGCAAAGATCGAGGCATCCTGGAAATTCAGGCCGACCTCCTTACCGATCAGTTCCCTCCGCGGCTCGACATTGACGCGGACGACCCAGATGACGTCGCCGTTGATGCGGCAATAGGCGAAATGCTCGTGGCCGAGGTCCTCGACACGCTCGAGCACGCAGGTCATTCGTCCGTCCCCTGCCGCCACCAGCTGGATCGCTTCCGAACGTATGCCGATTTCGGTGATGGCCGGGCCCTCGGTGTCCGCCTCGATGACGAGGCCGCCCGGTCCAGTCACATTGGCCGATGTTGTCTGCACGGGCAGGAAGTTCATACGGGGACTGCCGATGAAGCCTGCGACAAACCGGTTGTCAGGAGTGTGGTAGAGTTCCTTCGGCGTGCCGACCTGCTCAATGCGTCCGTGATTGAGAACGACGATCCGGTCGGCAAGCGTCATCGCTTCCGATTGGTCATGGGTCACATAGATCATTGTCGTCTTCAGATCGTCGTGGAGCTTGGCGATCTCCATGCGCATCTCCATTCGCAGATCCGAGTCGAGATTGGACAGCGGCTCATCGAAGAGGAAGATTTCGGGCTGGCGCACCAAAGCGCGGCCAATCGCTACGCGCTGGCGCTGTCCGCCGGACAGCTCGCGTGGTCGGCGTTCGAGCAGATGATCGACCTTCAGCATTCGTGCGACCGACCGCACTTTCTCGCTGATAGCGGCTCTGTTCATGCCGAGGGTCTCAAGCGCGAAGCCGATATTGCGCGCAACGTTCATATGCGGATAGAGCGCGTAGGACTGGAAGACGAAGGCTACGCCTCTCTTTGAGGCAGGCACGTCAGTCACGTCGTCGCCGCCGATCCTCACCACGCCCTTCGATGCGGAGATCAGGCCGGCGACGATGCGCAAAAGCGTTGACTTGCCGCAACCGGAGGGACCGACGAAAACGACAAACTCGCCGTCGATGATCTGCAGGTCGACATTCTGGATAACAGCATGCGTACCAAAATTCTTCGAAACGGATTCGAGCGAAACCGATGCCATTTTTCACCTGAGGGTATGAGACGGCAGAGGGCTCGCCACCGTGTTCGGTGGCGAGGCAGTGACGCATTCCGGCCGCGGACCGTTCCCGCCACCGGAAATTAGGAGAGCGTCAGCGGCTTTCCTTCAGTTTCTCGAGCCGACCGGCCAGCGACGTCAGGCTGGACTTGACCTCGGCGCCGCCGGAAAGCATGTCGTGAACCGAGCGGTAAAAAGCCTGCGAAACGCGGTTGTAGCTGGTGCCAGTGTAGCCGGATGGGCGCACGGCGCTGTCGGCAAAGGCCTGCTGGTTGTCCTTGAGGAAGGGTATCTTCGCAAGAACTTCCGGATCGCTGTAGAGCGCCTGGATCGACGGGTTGAGAGCCGCCTTCAACGCACGCATCTTCTGCATATCGGGGCCGGTGATGAAGTTTACAAAATCGGCCGCCACCTCAGGCTTGGCGCTGTATTTATTGACGCCGTAATACATTGGGCCAAGGCATCCGCTCGACTTTTCGCCTTCCTTGCCGATCGGTAGAGGCATCACACCGACCTTGTCGACGACATTGCTCCCTTTTTCATGCGAAGTGCCCCAGACATAGGGCCAATTGCGGTGGAAGACCGCGTTGCCGGATTCGAAGACGGCGCGTGATTGCTCCTCATCATAGTTGAGGACGCCCTCGGGGCTGATCGAGCCGATCCAGCCCTTCGCCTTTTCGAGCGCCTCGGCGGCCTGTGGGCTGTCGATCGTCACCTTTCCGTCGTCAGAAATGATGGTACCGCCACCGTTGGAAGCAACAAGCTCGATCGCGTCGCAGGTCAGGCCTTCATAGCTTTTGGCCTGCCAGGCATAACCCCACATGTCGGGCGAGCCTGCAGCCCTTTCCTTGTCCTGAATTTCCTTGGCGGTGGCAGCCAGCTCGTCCCAGGTCTTGGGCGCCGGCTTGCCGTATTTTTCGAGCAGGTCTTTGCGGTAGAACATGAGCCCGACGTCCATATAGGCAGGCATGGCAACAAGATTGCCGTCGAGCTTGGCCGCATTGAGTGTCGAGGCGAAATGCTTGTCCTGGTCTGTCTGCGGGATCATTGCCTTGAGGTCGAGCAGGTTGCTCTTGAACATGCCGAGCCAGATCACATCGAGGAAAAGGACGTCGACGTCCTTGGATTTGGCGGCGAGCAACTGCTGATAGATCGGGATCGCGTCGTCCAGAAGCGCGGGCATCTTGTTGATCTTGGCCTCGTTGCCCGTCTTTTCCTTCCAGGCATTGGCAACGTTCGTGCAGAGTTCGAATTCAGTCGGCGAGCAAAACACGGAGATGGTTTCTGCATGTGCGCTGCTGCCCCAGAGGGCTGCAGATATCGCCAATGCGGCAAGGCTTTTCTTCAACATTGATTGTTCCCTTCGTTGATAACGCTTCGGCATCACGCGGAGCTCTTTGTCTCCTTGCGTCAATAGGACTGGTTATGACCAGTCATGTCAACATGGACTTTGCGGGCGGTTGCGTCGAAGATGCAAAACGGCAATAGTGCTCCGCACAGGATCGGATTTCGAAGATGCAGCAAGCTCCGGCATCGTTCATCGCGCCACAGGACAGCATCGACCGGAACGACCCTCGCCCCTTGCACAAGCAGGTCTACGAAGCCCTTTTGGCGTCCATCCGCGACGGCAAGCTGCCGTTGCGCGGCAAGCTGCCATCAGAACGGGAACTCGTTGATCTCTACAATGTCAGCCGAATTACCGTGCGCCATGCCGTGCGAGAATTGATCCAACAGGGCGTCATACGCAGCCAGCCGGGAAAAGGACTCTACGTCGCCGAGCGTGGCGGGGGCTTCGAGCTCCAGGTTCTGAAAAGCTTCACCAGCATCGCCGCAGCGAACGGGCGAAGGCCTGGCCATAGGCTGATTGGGGCGAGCATCGTGCATGCGCCTCTCGAGGTGAGCCGACCGCTTTTCCTCGCACCCGGCGCCGAGGTGGTTCTATTGTCGAGGCTTCGTCTTCTCGACGACATACCTGTTGTCGTCCAGACCGATTGGATACCGGTGGCCCGCGTTCCGGGCCTGCTTGATCTCGACTGGGCCATTGCCAACCGGTCGCTCTATGCCGAGCTTCGCGAGCGCTATCGCATTCATCCGAAACGTGGGCAGACAACGCTGAGCGCGCGCCTCGCGACGGATGAGGAGGCTGCGATGCTCGAGCTGCCTCCTCCAGCTGCGGTTCTCACCGTGGACCAGATCGCTTTCGACGATCGCAACCGCCCAGTCAACCTGACGGCGTTGGTTCATCATCCCGCGCGTTATCCGCTGACGCTGCTCCAGTCAGAATCGGGCGATTTTACGCAGTATTGAGCCATTTTGTCCTGCTCCGGTGATTCCATCGGATAGTTCCGCGGCATGCAGTAGCCTGACACGTTCGCCAGAGCCTAGGCGGGCGCCCATCTTCGCGGCATCTTGAATGCCTCCAGCAGGAAGGGCCACCCCGGCGAAGAAGAGCGAAACGGTAAAGCCGATTGCGGCGACACACCCTAGCACGACGGGATCTGTCAAATTCATCCTCGGGCGCCTTTTCTTGTGACGAGCCACCTCAAGGCGGAACTCCTGCGTCATGTGGACATTCCTTGTACATCATAGGAGGCCCATGCCATGCAGATCATCAGTACCAACGTTTCCAAACAGGACGACGGCAAGATTGCGGTTGAATTCTCAGGTGAGGGAGGGGAATCCATCACGGTCCATTTGGCAGCTGCCAATGCGCTCGAAGACGGCGCCGCCGTAATACGGGCGAGAGAAATGATGGTCCAGGTAGCGACGTTCGGCAGCCCGGACGACGTCACCGAGGGAGCGCAGGACGCGTCCGATGCGCTTCTGGGAACCCGCACCGAGGGCCTGGAGGAAACCGCTCCGGCGACGGGATCGTTTTCATCTACAAACGCGGTCGCCGGCCCCGGTGGTATCTAAGTCCCGGCTATGAGCGAGGTATCGATGATCGTCCCGCCAAGCAATCAGCCGGGCAGCCCGGGGCGCAGGGATGAGCTCGACCTGATCGTCGACTACGCGGTGCAGCTTCTTGTCGAGGAAGCTCATCTCGTCGCGCGGACACGCGCCGGTTTTCTAACCGGCATCCTCGACGCCGCAAACGACCGCCTGTCGGAAATCGAAGAGGAAACCGAACTCGAGGACGGCGGCAATTGAAGATCGCCACTTACAACGTCAACGGGGTAAACGGCCGGCTCGACATCCTTTTGCGCTGGCTGGAGGAGACAGCACCAGACGTCGTCTGCCTGCAGGAACTGAAAGCGCCACAGGAAAAGTTTCCGATCAAGGCCATCGAGGCTGCGGGCTACGGTGCCGTCTGGCAGGGACAGAAATCCTGGAACGGCGTCGCGATCCTCACAAAAGGACAGCAGCCTCACCTGACGAGGAAGGGACTGCCCGGAGAGCGCGAAGATCTCCATAGCCGCTACATCGAGGCTATCGTCGACGGCCTCGTCATTGCCGGTCTCTATCTGCCGAACGGCAATCCCTATCCAGGCCCGAAGTTCGATTACAAGCTTCGCTGGTTCAAGCGGCTCCACGCCTACGCTGCCGAACTGCTGGAGCTTGAGGTACCCGTGGTACTCGCGGGCGATTTCAACGTCATGCCAACCGAGATGGACGTCTACAAGCCGGAGCGTTGGACAAACGACGCGCTCTTTCGCATCGAAGTTCGCGAGGCCTTCAAGAACCTCGTCGATCAGGGTTGGACCGACGCCTTACGCAGCCTTCACCCAGACGAGCGCATCTATACGTTCTGGGACTATTTCAGGAATGCCTATGCCCGCGACGCCGGGCTTCGGATTGATCATTTCCTTCTGAGTTCGGAGGCGGCCGAGCGCCTGTCGAAAGCGGAGGTCGACAAGCGCGTGAGGGGTTGGGAACACACGAGCGACCACGCACCGGTCTGGATCGAGCTCACGGACGAACCCGGCAAGGGGAGGAGAAAGAAATCATGATCGATGATACATGGAGATCGCAGGTACGGCCGACGTTGGAAGACTTCGTGGACATGTTCGTCGTTGCGGGGCGAGGCAGTCGGAGGGATTCAACGCGGCTGATAACGAGATGATCCTGGTCGTCGGACGATCCCGACGTACGGACGTATTCCGTAGGGTTGCTTAAGGAATTCGGCTACCGCCTGCTGGAAGCGATCGATCACCGCCTCACGAACGGCGCCTTTGATCCGATCTGGAATATCGCATCTGAAGCCAGCCAGTTTGGTACACCATACCTATCGCTGCCCTTGCGGCAAAATCTGGCACCTGCTCTCCCGCGGCTGAATGCCTTGCCTTCAGCCTATTGTCAGGGTTCTGTGTTACGTTTTTGTGACGCAGGGTGCGCCGGGGGAGAGGCATGCCCATTTTACATTCATTGGTCTTGGAGCGGATATGACAGAACAGTCTAACCGTCTTATATTACATACGAATTCGCGAGACGAGGTTTTCGCCGAAGAACAGAATTCCGTTGCGGATTTCTCGTTTAATTCGACCGTCGCAAATGTCTTCGACGATATGGTCAGCCGATCGGTTCCTTTTTATGGCGAAATGCAGCGAATGGTTTGCGAGCTCGCCAAGGATTTCGCGCAGCCGCAATCGAAGCTCTATGACATCGGGTGCTCCACGGCCACGACCCTTCTGGCGCTGGATCGCGAAGTTGACAGCCACATCGATTTCGTCGGAATCGATAATGCTCCGGAGATGCTGAAGAAAGCTGCCGAAAAGATCGCGGAGTCAGGAACCAATCGCTCCATCGATCTTCAAACAGCCGATCTCCATCGCGGATTCTCGATTGAGAAGGCAAGCGTCGTTACGATGGTATTGACGCTGCAGTTCGTCCGTCCTCTTTTCCGCGAGCGCGTCATTCGGACCATCCATGACGGGCTGAACGATCAGGGGTGCCTGCTCCTCGTCGAAAAGCTGACCAGCGAAGACACGACATTCAATCGCCTTTTCATAGATCACTATTATGACTTTAAGCGGCGAAACGGTTACTCGCAGATCGAGATCTCCAACAAGCGGGAAGCGCTGGAAAACGTCCTGATTCCTTACCGTCTCGACGAAAACATTCAGCTTCTTCACGAGGTCGGCTTCAGGAGCACAGAAATCTTCTTCCGCTGGTATAATTTCTGCGGCATCGTCGCAATCAAGTGAGCGTCATGAAAGTCATCATGCTGAGGATCGGGACGTTCCTCTTCAAGTATCGTAATCAGGCTTTCCCACTGATCATCATTGCCCTCTTTGTCGCTGCACCGCCATCGACCGCGCCGTGGGGAAATCCAGTTTTGGAGCGACCGAAGGATATTGCGGCTCTGCTCATGGTGCTCAGCGGGTTGATTTTACGCACGACCGTCATTGGCTACGCCTACATCAGGCGGGGTGGCTTGAACAAACGCGTCTACGCCGACGACCTTGTTACCGAGGGTATGTTCGGTGTCTGCAGAAATCCGCTCTACGTGGGCAACATGCTGATCTACGTCGGACTGTTTGTGTTCCATGGCAATCCTTTCGTGGTCTCAGCCGGATCCGCTCTCTTCGCTTTTTTCTATCAGTGCATCGTCTACGCGGAAGAAGCTTTCCTGCGCGACAAGTTCGGCGCGGCCTACCTAGACTATTGCAAAGATGTTCCGCGATGGGGATTAAAACTCAGCGCCTTTGCGGAATCGACCAAGGGGATGTCGTTCAACCTGAAGCGGGTCGTCGCGAAGGACTATTCGACAGCGTCGTCAACCCTTATCGCACTGTTGGCAACCGAGTTTTATAGGGTCGCAGTTGGCTCCATCACGGAACAGGAACGAGCCTATGCGATAATGCTCGCTCTCCTCCTCGGGGCTGTCCTTGCTCTCACCGGGTTAGTCAGTTCGCTTAAAAAGCGCGGCGTATTTGATGAACTCAGGACCGAGAGCATCTGATGAGACTTAGATTGCATCGTTCCACCGCGCTTCTGGTGGGCATTGCGTTTTCCGCTCTTGCGTCGGCGGTTGGCACGGCTTCGGCCGAAGATCTGGAATTCTCTATCTACGGCGGTTACCAGACGGCGCCGCACAGCGATGTCGACGTTTCCGACGGCACGTCCTTCAGGGCCGGCTGGGAAGGCAAGTCCTTCGGCAGCCCGCCCTATTACGGCGGCCGCGTCACCTGGTGGCT